>CAZSIZ010000390.1:0-5500 GCA_964606645.1 uncultured bacterium | reverse complement strand
GCTTCGAGGTTTCCCACCTTAAATCACTGTCCGAATTTTGGGGTACATTATAGAAGGCGATCACCATTATTTCCGATTTTTTACGAGAGACGGAAAAAAATCTAGGATTTTCACTAAAATGAGCCATGGGACCGGAAAGAAAATAATCGACGATTATCTATTAGGGCTAATGGCGAAACAATGCAAGATCACAAAGAAGCAATTTCTTGAATTGATCGATTGCCCTCTGAATCGTGATGATTACGAAACGATTTTACAAAAACAAATGTTGATTTAATTCTAAGATTTTCCACCCGCTTTATTATTTCCCCCAATTCATGTCTTCATGAGATTGCGTCTTGTTTTCCTTCTGGTTTTCCGTCGGTTTTTCCTTTAACTCGGCCAGTTGCAGTTCGAGGCGTAACAGGCTTTCCTTGATCGTTACACCGGTTCGCTCGACATAACGGATCGTCGTTCCCATCCCGGCGATGAACAAAACGAACATTCCCAACAAGAGTCTGAAATTGCCTCTGGCCGGATCGTCTTCCATCGATCCCCAAAACATGTAGGCGAACACGAATACAGCCACGAAAACCCAGACCATCACCATTTCGATCGTTCGGTCTGTGCGAAGATTCACCTTGCCTTTTATGACAATGTAAAAACTATATGCCGCTCCACCAAGTCCATAGAGGGCAGCCATCGCAATGATAAAATATAGAAATGGCGATATATCGTAGTTCAGCAGCAATATAAAAGCCGTACTGCATCCAGCCGCCATCAAAAGTCCGAAAATGATTCCTGCAATCCATCCGGTTCGTTGTAAAGGGGTGAGTTGTTGGTCAATCATGGCTTTGATCTCCTTTTCGTATTTCGATTTCAGTGAAGGCGTTTCGGTTTCGAGCGCCAACAGTTTTTCGCGCAGTTTTGGATCAAGCATGACGCTCTCCTTTCCCGGTTGGCGTAGGGGTCTCTCCGGTCAACGTTTTGCGTAAGGCGGTTTTGGCGTAATGCAGCCTCGATTTAATCGTTCCGATCGATTTTCCGGTGATTTCCGAGATTTCATCCAGCGTGAAATCTTCCAGAAAATGAAGGGTAATCACTTCGCGATGGGGAAGGCTCAACGATTCGATCCCTCGGTGTAAATCCAGGATATCTTCCGGCCCGATCTCCATCGTGATTTCTTCCAGGCTGACGGCAGTTGATTCGCCGTTATCTTCCAATGCCTCGAATCGTTTTGACTTGCGATAATGACTGACGACCGTGTTGTGAGCGATTTTGTAGAGCCAGGCCGGCAACGCTTGTGGATCGCGCAGTTTGTGGAGTTTTCGAGTCACTTTCAGCCACACCTCCTGCAGCGTATCCCAGGCGTCTTCCTCTCGATCGAGCAAACGGCGCACGTAGTAGTAGAGAGGCCGTTCCCAACGCGCGATCAGGTCCTCCAGTGCAGTTGGATCGCCCTGCCGGTGGCGGAGCATTAATAGCTGGTGGTAGATGTCCTGCTTTTTAGCTTTCACGATTTTGGTTCTCTATTAAAAGAGGACGGTGCTTGCTCCCAAAAGGTTCAATCGGGTGAAGATTTATTTTCTACAAGATTGAGTTCTGTCGATTTCGATAATTATATCATTGTGTGGAAATCGCTTCGATTGAGTGGCGGAGTCCTTGCGGACAGGCTGCCGAGTTCGTTAATTCATGCTATGCTTGTACAACAATAATTAAAGTTTGGTGTGATAAATCTATGAGCAAATATCCATATAGCGTTTCCGCTTTTTTTCCCGCGCATAACGAGAAGGACAACATTGATCCGCTGACCGAAAAGACAGTGGCCGTTCTCTCGGAATGGGTGGACGATTTCGAAGTGTTGATCGTCAACGACGGTAGCAACGACGGGACCCGTGAAGTCGCGGACCAACTGGCTGAGCGGTTTCCACAAGTGCGCGCGATTCATCACGACGTCAACCGGGGCTACGGCGGGGCGGTTAAAACGGGGATCGCGTCCTGCACGAAGGATTGGATTTTCTTTACCGACGGCGACGGGCAATTCGATGTGAACGAGATCGTGCTTCTGTTCGAGCGAACGGGTGATGCCGATGCCGTCGTCGGCTACCGTCTGGACCGGAAGGATCCCTTTCATCGCAAAGTCTTCGCGTTCTGCTGGGGCCTGCTGATTTCGATCCTGTTCGGTTTTCGCGTGCGCGATCTGGATTGCGCGTTCAAACTGTTCAAGCGGGAACTGATCGACGGTGTGACGTTCAAGGCGGAAGGCGCAGTGATTACGGTCGAACTCTTCTCCATCATGACCAAGAAGAACGCTCGGATCGAGCAGGTCGGCGTTCATCATTATCCCCGCACTACCGGGGAACAGTCCGGTGGAAGTATCAAAGTCATTGCCCGCGCTTTTAAGGAATTGCTCCTTTTATTCAAACGGTTGAAATAGGATTTAGGGTTTGTTGCTTTAACAAAGTTATTGTGAAATCGATATGCTTTTGAATTTTCATCCTCACCTGGGCATCGCCGGAATCTAACAGGATTTGGTATTATCGATACGTGAGGAATGGTGGGTCGAAAAGCGTGACCCACCCTACCTTCTAAGTTCGACTATCAACACCACTAGAGGAAAGAAAATGACTTCGATCGGCGCAAGGAAACATATCTATTCTTTTTGTAGTATTATTTTCGCCGGGATTGTGTGCTGCTCCTTGGTTTGGGCGGTGGAACCTGTTGTTGAAGTGGAGGAGACGATCGTCTCGATTGAGCCACCGAACAATGGGGCGGGACCGACTTGGTGTTATGGGTCGCCGGTGATAGTTCGTGTGGGGGAGCGGGTTTTCGTGAGTGTTCCCGAAACCGGGAAAGACGTTCCACTGCTGTGCAACACCCGCTGGCGGTTATTTGAACGCACGGAATCCGGATGGAAGGTGCTGCATCATGCCGAACGGTATCGTGAACGCGAACCCTGTCCGCTCGTCTATCTCTCCAACGGTGCGCTTTATTTATCGACGAATCCCTCGACCGAACCGCCGGGCGTGAAATACGGTCCTTGCGAACCGCAGGTTTTGAGTTTTCCATTATCAACAATTCAACAGCCTCCCACGATCGAACGTCCCCGATGGGTGGGGAAACCGAATTTTACCGATCACTCATATCGGGGCGTAGCGTGCGACGGGAACGCGAACGAAATTCTTCTCTTTCATATCGACGCCATAACCAGCGAACAGAATTGGAGTTTCCGCGATGCCAACGGAAAATGGATCGAGAACGGGAAAATATCTTTTCCGATCCGGGCGTGTTATCCCCAAGTGGCGTTACACGATCGCACCGCACACATCATGGCGATTGGCGATATCGTCGAACCGGTAAAGGAATGGCAACAATATAAATATGAGAAGACCGAGCGGAAATGGGATTACGTTTTCCGCCGCCTCTTCTATACATGGACACCGGATGTGACCCAGCAGCCGTTCGGTCAGCCAATCGAGATCGAAAACCTGGATTCGACCGCCGGACATATCACGAATCTGGATATCTGGCTGGACGGCGATGGAACGGCCTACTTGCTTTATATCAAACAAAAAGTTCAAAACGAGTTCATGCGGAAGCGCTTTTTTTCAGACTTAAAACACTCGCTGGCCCGATCGCTTGAGTGCGTTGTCGTTCGTCGTGGAAAGGTTGTGGAGAGACAATCTTATCTGTACGGAGGAGATGGACTGGAAAGCGAAGGGAAGAAGCTGCCGCAACCGAATTACGCCCGGTTTCATGCGACCCCAGACGGTTCGCTTTATGTCGTCAGCTGCGTCACAGCGTTCGATGAGAACAATCGGCCCACTCTGCAAAACCGCATTCGGCGAATCAAACCTGTTTCAGACGAATCCTTCACGATTCCGCTCAAGGAACCGTTTCGTTTATTCTTTACTGCGACCGAACGCGGTGGGTCGAAGCCATCCAATATATTGGATCTTTACGGGATTGGAAACAGCGGCAATAAGATGCGTTACGCGCAGATCAAGTTGAAGTAAATTGTGGTGCAGGCTTCTAGCCTGCATTTTTCATGATACAGATTCACAACATAATAATGCAGGCTGGAAGCCTGCACCACAACTCAAAAGGATTCTCGATCGATGGGGGTGTCCTCGCCTCGTAAACGTACTCGTAACCAAGTCATCGCCAATACATGGTTTATGTATTGCGCCGGGGGCTGCTTCTATCCGCAGTTGACCCGGTATTTCGACCTCGATCTGAACCTGACCGACTGGCAGATCGGTGCGTTGATGGCCGTGCCCTTGATCGGGGTGATGATCTTCCAGCCGCTTTGGGGGTTGATGGCGGACCGGGTGATGGGGCTGACACAGACGTACCGGCTGTCACTCATCCTTTCGTGGCTCCTTCTGCCGGTCTTCGCTTTTTCCTACCAGATCGGTGGTTTTTCGCTGCTGCTCGTTTCGGCGTTCGCCTTCTGGTGCTGTCAGGCTGCGACGGCCCCACTCAATACGGCGATCATCTTTTCTTACTTAGGCGAAAACGGACGTCAGCGGTTCGGGCGAATTCGGGCGTTCGGGAGCGCTAGTTTTACATTCGGCGTATTTTGCATCGGACCATTGGCGGTGTGGCTTTCGACGCAATGGGGGTGGTACGGGCGCACGCTGATATTTCTGGTGGGCAGTCTCTGTTATTTCATCGCGCTGGTGTTTACGCGTTGGGAGAAACAACATTTCGAACGGCATCGGCGGCCCGGACTGCAATCGTTCAAACGGCTGATCGGCGACCGGAACCTGCTCTGCCTTTACACCGCCGTTTTCTGCGTGATGGTGGGGACCGCCAGCGGTTTGCAATACATCGGACCATATCTTGGGCGGTTGGGTTACTCCGAGTGGTTCTTTTCGTCGGTTTGGCTGATCGGCCTGGTGGCGGAAATCATATTGACCTTCAATCTCGGTCCTCTGGCCCGTCGGTTCGGTTTGAAACGTATGATTCTCTTTGGATTCCTGGCGGAAGCGGTGCGGTGGCTGGGATACGCTCATTTCAACGCACCGGGATCGCTTCTCTTCTTTTTCATCATGCACGGTCCATCGACATTGGGAATCTTCTTCGCCGCTTCCATGTACGTCGATTCAGAATGCGAGAAGCGCGTTCGGTCCACCGCTCAAAGTTTGCTCTATTTCTCGATCACCAGCGGACAGGTGACAGGCTATTTACTCGGAAGCGCCTTGGTCGAGTCGTATCACGCGCTTCCCCGCGCCGAAGCCATGCAGGCCAGTTTTTTCTGGTCGGGTACGATTGCGTTGGCCGCCGTCGTGTTTTGTGCGATTTTTGTAAAAAAAGAATCGAAGTAAACCGGAAGATTGGCTGGATCGGTTCGGATGGGGAACGAGATCAATCATAAGTACGTAAAATTAAGATAGTTACACAACATTTGCCCCCCTTTTTTGTTCCGAGTTTTCAATTCGATATTCGGATTCTCGACATTTCTTAAAAATAGATAGGGGTTTTTGTGTCGCTTGCCGACATGAAAACCCTATTGGAT
>CAZSIZ010000389.1:0-5515 GCA_964606645.1 uncultured bacterium | reverse complement strand
AGCGAAATCGCCAGTTCCTTGGTCATGAGAGCCATGGAAAAGCGCCCGGTGTTGATGCGAAGCGGATAACCCTGACTTATCACAACGAGCCTGCCAAGATGATTTCCGCGCCCTGGGGGGATCGTCCGATCAGTTTTTTGCGTGACGTGCAGCCCGTGCTGAATCGTCACTGTGTGCGCTGTCACAGTGGACTCGAACCGGCCGGTGGTTTCGATTTTAGCGGTGGGTTGACCTCATTCGATTTAGCCGTGCCTGAGTATGGCTACAACCGAGCGTATGTCTCGATCATGTCAGCAGGGCTGGTCGCCTGCTCGCCTGCACGCCAGCAGGACGCCAGTATCAGCGTGCCATTCGCTTATGGCGCGTATCACAGCCGGCTTATTCAGGCTCTGAACGATAAAGTCCACCGCGATGAGGTGTTGTTAAGTGACGAAGACCGCCTGCGCTTGGCGATGTGGATCGATGGAAATGCCCCTTACCACGACCGTTTCGTTAACAAACGAACCGAACGACCGGCCTATGCTCTCGCGGCTGATAACAAACTGCGTCAATCGCTCTTGGACATTCACAAGCGGCGCTGCGCGACATGCCACAAACCAGAGGAAATAACACGACTCGACTGGATCGACATACATAAGCCGGACCGAAGCCTGTTTCTATCCGTTCCGTTATCCAAACAAGCAGGAGGTCTCGCTCGATGCAGCCAAGTTATTTACAATTCAACATCGGACAGGGACTATCAAAAGGCATTGAATATTGTCAACACAGCGGTTAAAGAAACATGGTCTCATCCTCGCCGGGATATACGGTCTCTGAAATCCAACTATACCGTGTTTTCTCCCAGATAAATTCCACCTCGTTTCACTCAGGAGACGTTTTCCGTGGCTTCCCGTGCCGGACGCAGTAGCGCCCGGATGCGGTTGAAGGCGGAGACCGTCATATCCCCGACGGCAACCATCGAGGGGACAACGACCAGCGTCAATACCGTCGCGATCGCCAGGCCGAATATCACTGCCACCGCCATCGGTCCCCACCACTGGGACGACTCGCTGCCAACCTGCCATCCGCCGGAACGAAAATCGAAACTGATACCGACCGCCATCGGAATTAAGCCGAGGATGGTCGTAATCGCGGTGAGTAAGACCGGCCGGAAACGAACGATCCCGGCCTGGATCAGCGATTCCTTTTGTCCCACACCGCGTTCCCGCAATTGGTTGATATAGTCCAGCAGCACGATGGCGTTATTGACGACGATCCCCGCCAGACTGATGACGCCGATCCCTGTCATGATGATCCCGAACGGTTTGCCGGTAAGCAGCAAACCGATAAAGACGCCCATCGTCGAAAGAATGACCGAGGTTAAGACGATAAACGGTTTATAGAGCGAATTAAACTCGGTGACGAGAATCAGGGCCATCAACATCAGTGCAGTAATAAACGCTTCGCTCAGGAACTGCTCGGATTCCTTCTGATCCTCGCTTTCACCCCGGTAAGCGATTTTGTAACCAGTGGGCAGTTTCATGGACGCCAAGGTTTGCTGTACTTCCATGAGTACATCGTTGCCCAGCCGCCCTTCGACGTCGGCTTCGACCGTAATGACTTGATCCTGGTCGACGCGGACGATCGTTCCCAATCCGGCGGAGACTTCGATATCGGCCACGGAACTGATGGGGATATGATTGCTACCCAGGCCGGAGATGACCAGATTTTTCAGGGCGTAGAGATCGTTGCGCCGTTCGCGGGGCAGTTGAACGATGATGTCGTATTCGTCGTTGCCTTCGCGGTAAACTCCGGCCTCGATTCCCCGGATGGCGGCTTTGATGTTCGTTGCGATGACTTGTGTGCTCAGCCCCAGCAGCGCGGCGCGTTCCTTGTCTACACTGATGACGATTTCGGGGCGGGAAATGACATAGTCGTCCGTCATGTTGACTAGCCCTGGAATGCCCCGAATTTTCTCTTTGACTTCGTGCATCAACCGTTCCAGCACGACGTAGTCTTCGCCGGAAATTTCGACGCTGACCGGCGCTCCCGTCGATGGATCTTCTTCTTCCTTTTGAATTTCGATTTCGGCCTCATAAAACGGTTCGATCTCTGTCCGAAGTTGCTGAATGATTTGGCTGGAGGCAATCTCCCGATCTTCCAAATCGTCGAACTCAATCATAATTCGTCCGATGTCGGGAGAGGATCCGCCACCCGACATGAAACTGTCGCTGCCTGAAGCCCGTTCGCCCACATTGGTGAGGATACTTCTGATGTCTGAATAGTGGCCGCACGGCTCTTCCAGTCTTTTAATCATCGCATCCGTTTCGTCCAGGTTCGATCCCGTGGGCATCGTGACGTCGATGTAAGCGCGTTTCGGTTCGATTTCGGGGAAAAACTCGATCCCGTGACCCCGCAGCGTGTAGAAATAAATGACGAAAACCATTAAACAGATCGCACAGGAGAGCGTAAAGAAGGGATAACTCACGGCATAAGAGAGAATTTTTTTATACCCCTGGATTATAAAACCATGTTTCCGTTCCCCTGCGAGTTGGCCGACTTTCCGCATAAAGAGAAAGCAGAGCGTCGGGTTGACGATAAGCGCGACGAACAATGAGGCCGACAGGGCGATAATGACGGTCTTGGGAAGGTAATTCATAAATTCGCCCATCATGCCTGGCCAGAAGATCATGGGAAAGAATGCGGCGATGGTGGTCGCCGCGCTGGCGATGACCGGCCACATCACTTCCTTGCTGCCCACGATCGAGGCGATCAGCCGGCTCTTGCCTTCCTGGCGATGGCGGAAGATGTTTTCGACGATCACGATGGCGTTATCGACCAGCATCCCGACGGCCAGAACCAGGGAGAAGAGCACGATCATATTGAGCGTCAATCCAAATAATCGAAGCATAAAAAATGTGATCATCATGGAAAGGGGAATCGCCGACGCGACGATCAAAGCGTTGCGAATTCCCATCGAGAATAAAACCACCAGCAAAACAAGAATCAGACCGGATAGAATACTGTTTTCCAGGTCGGAGACCATCATGACAATGTCTTCGGATTGATCGCTGACGATGGAGATTTCGGTTCCCTCCGGCAGAGAAGGTTTGATTTCGGCAACGATCGCTTTGACCTGCTTGGCGATCTCGATGATGTTCTCCCCGCTACGCTTGATGACGCTGACCGAAACCGCTTCGTGCCGATTCATCCGTGCTTTGGTTTTCGGTTCTTCGAAGCCGTCCCGCATCGTGGCGACATCGGTGATATAGACGGGTTGGTTTCGGTCCGACCGCACGATCAGCCGCCGGGCCTCTTGCGGATTGTTGAATTCTCCAGGAATTTTCACGAGGTAGTTGCCGGGGCCGATGTCCAAATCACCGCCGGGCGTGTTCAGATTGTTGGCCCGCACGGCTTGCATCAGAGACGCGACCGGCAGGTTGTAAGATGCCAGGCGCTCCGGCTCGTACACCACGCGGATTTCCCGTTCGAGTCCGCCGGTTACTTTGGCTTCCAAAACGCCTTGAATGGCTTCGAATTCATCGGAGAGATCGTCGGCAATCTCTTTCAGGCGCACCAGTCCGACCGGCCCCGATAAGATGACCGTCATGATGGGGAATTCGGATAGATTGATCTCGTCCACCATCGGATCGTCGTCCAGGTCGGCGGGGAGATCGTTTTTTGCTTCGTCCACCTTGTCGCGGACTTTTTGAAGGGCAGTTTCGATATCAATTCCCGTCTTAAACTCGACGGCGATCGTGGAGGCCCCTTCCGAGGAATACGAGCGGATTTCTTCGATATCACCGATGCTGATGAGTTTCTTTTCGATCTGCTGCGTAATCAGGTTTTCGATATCCGACGGAGCCACGCCCTCGTAGGTCGTCGTGACGAGAATAGTGGGGATGGTGATATCGGGGAACGATTCCCTCGGAAGAATGATATAAGAATAAATCCCGACGGAAACGACAATCAACACCAGAACCAGAACGGTCACACTATGACGGATAGAGTATTCGGACAGTGTCATCGAATTTCTCCTTCGGTCAGCGGCTCGTTCAACAACGAATCCACTTCGGCCACCTGGACCAGCTGGTCTTCGACGAGGTCTTGCTGCCCGATTACGATAATCCGTTCATGGGGCTGAAGCCCATCGATCACTTCGATTTGATCTTTCTGGAACGAGCCGAGTACGATCCGGCGGGATTGAACCTTTCCATCCTTTTCAACGAAGACGACCATTCCGTCTTCCCGCTTGACCAGCGCGAATAGTGGAACCAGCAAGGCGTCCGAAACTCGTTTGGTCGTGAGTTGAACCTGCACGATCATTCCCGGTCGGATCCGATGATCGGGATTATCTAAAACGACAGTCGCTTCAAACGTGTTGGTCAGTGTATTGGCTCCGAACGCGAGCCGTTCCATTTTGCCCACCCGTTCTTCGCCGAGTGCTCCCATAATCACCACGGCTTCTTTTTCCCGCGAAACGGCGTCGGCATATCGTTCGGGAACGCCCCCTTTGATTTCCACCGTGTCCATCGCAAGCAGTCGGGCCAGCGGTGTTCCGTCGTGAACGTATTCGCCCTGTTCGACGTCGATCCGATCGACGATCCCGTTCATGGGGGCGATGATATGACCCAGGGAAACGTCAACGTCCATCGAGCGCACAGATGCGGCCCGCTGGGATTCGGCGGCAACGGCCTCGTCGTATTCCTGAACGGTCACATCTCCCCGCTTGCGCAGTTTCTGCATCCGCTCCAATGTCTTTTTCGCCAGCTCGTGAGCGGCCTTGGCTTCAGTCAACCGGGCTTCGCGTGCCCGAAGATCGATCTGAATGAGTCTCTGCCCCTTCTTCACTCGATCCCCTTCTTCGATGTGGACCGCTTCGACGATCCCGGGGATTCCCGCACCAACAGTTACATCGGCACTGGCTTCCACCGTACCGGGCAGCAGGATGGTTTCCTCGAACGGCTGGGGGATCAATTCCAGCACCTTCACCCGCTTTAACGGTGCTTGCTGTGTGGTTTCTTCACTATTACTGTTGCCGGACGAAGAACTTGGAGGAATCGTAGAGATCGCATAGATGCTCCCGAAAAAAATCGCGAATAAAACAACATATTTTATGGTGCTTTTTATTGCGCTCAAAAACCTCTTCATTTTGTCCGGCCTCCAATTCCGTTCATAACCAGATCGAGCATGGTTTCTTCCACAGAATCCGGCAGCGGTTCGCCTTTCAGCAGAATCGTCTGCATGTATACGCTGATCGCGCCGATATAATGAATCACGACCGATTCGATATCTCCCTGGCGAATCACTCCGAGTTCCATCCCCTCCGATAAAAAGCGGTTCAGCAAACCTAAATGCTTTTCTTCCAGTTTCATGATATCGACCGGGGGGATTTTTCCTCTCGGACCGAAAGCGGTGTGATAGATCAACCGAGTCGTGTCCTCGAATTGCGAACAGTAATAGAAAAAGAAATTCGTCACCAGTCTAAGGCGCTCGTTGAAATCGCCCTCTCCGTCGATGATTTTTTCCAGGGCGT
>CAZSIZ010000388.1:0-5538 GCA_964606645.1 uncultured bacterium | reverse complement strand
TGGATTTGCGAGGTCTGTATACGGACGGGATCGCCTGGTTGAGGATTCTCAGGCATAACGGTCAGCAGTGGTCGGAGGAACGGAACACTGGGTAGCGGATCTTCCGGCGTAATCTGAGCGTGAGAAGGGGATACGAAGAAGGAAAATACGAAAAACAGTGCAATACCATAACAGGATTTGTACATCGTTTCAATCTCTCCAATACGTTGATAATCGTTTAAGCCATGTATAGCGGCCTTCGTTAATACTATATCGCGATCACAGAGAAATATTTCAAAAGATTTGAGTTTTATAATCTGAAAACAGTAAGGAGATGAGCGATTGGGTGAGATTTGTAACAAACTCATCTATATGAGGTTAATGACAGAGACTTAATACCATTATTTAAGAAAATTCAGAATCAGCCGTTCTTGGAATTTTCCATCGAACGGCGGCGGAGCTGATCGACGAAGACGGCGGCGATGATAATCAGACCAATGATGATCCGCTGCACGAAAGGAGAGATATCCATCAGCACGCAGCCGTTACGCAGAATTCGGATGATAAACGCGCCCACGACCGAGCCGAGTATCGTTCCTTCACCGCCCATCAGACTTCCACCCCCCACAACGACGGCGGCGATGATGTCGAGTTCCAGGCCCAGACCGGTCGCAGGCTGCCCGGTTCGCAGGCGTGAGGCTTGAAGGATGCCCGCCAAAGCGACGGTCAGTCCGCCGAACATATAGACGAAGATTTTGACCCGGTCCACGTTCACTCCGCAGAGCCGCGCTGTCTGCTCGTTCGATCCCACGGCGTAGACTTGTACACCGAAGACCGTGTATTTCAGAATAAATCCGCCGATCACGGCCACTGGGATGAGGATAAATACGGAGTAAGGGATAATCAACTCATCACCCCGGGAATTGAAATTGAATAGATCGATCAATATGATGGCTGTCGATAAAAAGCCGGTATAGATTAATGTCCATTTGAACCGGGGTTTGATAGGATCGAGTTTGAAACCGTAGCAAAACTCGAATATCAGGAAAACGGCTAAAACGGCAATACCAGCGACAAGAAGGAAATACAAGGCATCAAGTGCAAAAGAGAACAACGTTTTTGCAAGGGGCCATTCCACGGTTGTCTTGAATAAAGATGACACTAAAACGCTCGAAATCCAGTCAAATTTCGCTACGACTAACGTCGTTATAATGAGACCCAATACGAGGCAGATTATTTTCCTGATGTTGAACGATAGAATGTGAATTTTATTCTTAAAACCAACCAATGCAGTGATAATAAAGATTAGAATACAGATGGCCAATAGGATGTTCAATGCGATTCCTACATTTCCTCCGACGGGAATTTTGAAAACGGCGTTGCTGATATTGTTGAAGGATTCGGGGATATTCTTACTGATAGGCAGCCCGCCGGTGGATTGCAGGGCGGTTCCCCGCAGGATTTCGAGCATACCCAATGTGACGATGAAGGGGGGCAGTTTGCCTTTCGTGATTGTGAATCCGTTGATCGCGCCGCAGGTGATCCCCGTAATGAGTCCCACCAGGAGACCGGCGGAAAGGCTGCCGGTGGAGGCGATGGTCATCGTCGCGTAAACCCCGGAGAGGGCGACCAGCGATCCGGCGGACAGGTCGATCCCCGCGCTGACGATAATGAAAGTCATCCCGACGGCAGCGGTGGCGATCACGGCGGTCTGTGAGATGATATTCTTCAGATTGAGAAACGTGAGGAAGGTTTCCGGTGTTCGGATCGCGAAGATGGAGATTACCAAAATCAACGCGAAGAGAGGGCCGAGTTTTCCCGACAGTTGTAAGAGTTTCTTTCCCATAATATCCTTACCCGGTTTGGCTGGAACCTAACAGGTTTTCGTATGATCTATGTGAGGAATGGTGGGTCAAAAAGCGTGACCCACCCTACATTTTAATTGTTTGATAAGACCGGGGCGCAGTCTTTCGTTACGCCTGTTGCCAGCGCCATCACGCCGTCCGCGTCGATTTCATCGATCGGGTATTTCCGGCTCAAGCGGCCCCGCGCCATGACGTAGAGCGAGTCGCACATCCCGAATAATTCGGGAAGGTAACTGGAAACCATCACAACGCCTTTCCCTTCGTTGGCCAGGGCGTCGATCAGGCGGTAAATCTCCACTTTCGATCCGACGTCGATCCCGCGCGTTGGTTCGTCAAGCAGGGGGATGACGGTATCCGCTCCCAGTAATCGCGCGATGGCGACTTTCTGCTGGTTGCCGCCTGACAGCTGGTTCATGGATTGGTCCGGCGATTCGGCTTTGATGCCCACCTCATCGATCAGACGCGACGTCAACTCGTGACATTTCCTGTAAGAAACGATCCCGAACCGGCTCACTTTTCTGGGCACGGAAAGCGTGATATTGAAACCGACCGTCATCTTCTGAATTAAGCCTTCGCCCGCGCGGTCCTCGCTGAGAAGCCCCACGTGTCTACGAAGGAGTTTACGCGGAGTGGGCGGGATGACCGTCACGCCTTGGACCTGCAATTCGTCGACTTGACCGGGATCGAGTCCAAAGAGTGCGCGCATCATCTCCGTGCGGCCCGCGCCGACCAGACCGGCGACACCGACGATTTCGCCCGCCCGCACTTCGAGGCTTGCCCGTTCGGTTCCGTTCGGACTTCGCAGGTTCTCGACGGTTAACAGAACCTTTCCAAGTGTGTGTTTATGCTTGGGGTAGAGGTCTTCGATTTTTCGGCCAACCATCATCTGGATCAGGTCGTCGGGTGTGGCGGATGCCATCTCGCCATACCCTACTTTCTCGCCGTCACGCAGAACGGTATAGACATCGCCGATTTCTCCGAACTCTTCCAGGTAATGGGAGATGTAGATGATCCCCACGCCTTGTTCGCGCAGTGAGCGGATCGTCTCGAACAGTTTCTTCGCTTCTCTTTCGGAGAGGGCGGCGGTCGGTTCGTCCATGATAATGAGCCGGGTGTCGACGCTTAACGCCCGCGCGATCTCCACTAACTGCCGTTGGGCGACGCCTAAGTGCCGCACGGGGGTATCCGGATCGATCTCTACGTCCAGGCGTTCGAATATTTCCCTGGCCGCTTCCCGCTGATCGCGAGCGAGAACGACCCCCGTTGAGCGCTGTTCGTGACCGAGAAAGATGTTGGAATGAACCGGCAGATCAAGCGCCAGATTGAATTCCTGATAGATCATGGCAATCCCGGCGTGGAGCGCTTCCTTGGGATGCGAAGCGGTAAACGGTTCGCCTTGGAAAAGGACTTCACCCTCATCGGCTTTATGAACGCCGGTTAGGATTTTCATCAGTGTGCTTTTCCCCGCGCCGTTTTCACCCACCAGGATATGCACTTGCCCGCGATCGACTTGCAGATCGACCCGTTGCAAGGCTTTCGTCGCTCCGAACGCCTTGTGGATGTTCTTCATCACCAATAACGGCTGTGTCGATTGCACGCGCGGTTAATCCTTAATTAAGTATGGATAAGTCCGGAAGGAGCAGAAGCTGGTTTTTCTTCTCGTTCATGTTATCGGGAGTGACCAGGTAAACGCCGGTGTCGATGCGTTTCGGCACTTTTTCCCCATTGATATGCGCCACACAGGCTTTCACGCCCTCATAACCCATTCTGAATGGATCCTGCAGAACGAGCGCATGAATCTTTTTCTCCCGCAATGCTTGTTTCAACGTTTCGGACGAATCGAATCCGATAAAGATTTTCGATCCGGCCTGTTCGCTGCCAAGGGCGAGCAAGCCACCTTCGGTGCTGGGTCCACAGGAACCGAAAATCGCATCGACATTGGGATGTTTGATCAGCATATCTTCCGCCGCTGCGCGGGATTTTTCACGGGTGCTGTAGCCGAACTGAGCGTCGAGAACTTTCAGGCCGGGATACTTTTTCGCCAGGGTTTCTTCGAAGCCCCGTTCCCGTTCCAGAGTGGAGTTGCCTCCGGGGGCGTTTTTCACGATGATGCAGGTTCCTTTGCCGTCGAGAAGGCGTGCCATTTCATCGGCAGCCAGAACGCCTCCCTGGTAATTATCCGTTGCGGCAAAACTGACGTAGTTGTCCGTGTTGATTCCGGAGTCGAAGATAACGACCGGGATATCGGCGGCGTAAGCGTCTTCCACGACGCCCACCAGCGCGTCCTCATCCTGCGGAGCCAGAACGATTCCGTCCACTTGCTTGACGATACAGTCCCCCACGATCGAGATTTGCTGTTCCTTCATGGTTTGAGTGGCGGGGCCGTTCCAGCTGATCTCGACGTCGATCTCTTTCGCGGCAGTTGTCGCCCCGGCGAGAACCGCCTGCCAGAAGATATCCGCCAATCCTTTCGGAACGACTGCGATGACCAGTTTGTCCTCGCCGCTTTTTCCACAGCCTTCCATAAACGTCGTGAGACCGGTCAGAAGAAGCGCGCACAGAAAGTAGATTTTCAAGCGTCGTGATAACATGGGGTTGCCTCCAAATATCTTTCATTTATCAGGACTTACGCTATCCGTAATCGAAACGTTGTTAAAGACGGAGAAATGGTACGGAAGATCAGTCCTAGTCGAGAATCGAAATATCCGGTTGAAGTAAAAGCTTATTATCCGGCTCGTTCATGTTGTCTGGAGTCACCAAATAAACGCCGGTGTCGATCCGCTTTTCGACTTTTTCGCCTTTGAGATGCGCGACGCAGGCTTTCACGCCTTCATACCCCATTTTGAACGGGTTCTGCAAAACGAGGGCGTGTATTTTTTTCTCCCGCAGCGCTTTCTCCAATGTTTCGGACGAATCGAATCCGATAAAGATTTTCTTTCCGGCCAGTTCGTCGCCCAGGGCAAGCAAAGCGCCGGAGGTGCTGGATTCGTTGGGGCCGTAGATCGCGTCCACATCGGGATATTTCAGCAGCATGTCTTCCGTGACCGCGCGGGATTTTTCCCGGTCGCTGTAGCCGAACTGGGCGTCGAGGATTTTGATTTCGGGATATTTTTCCGCCAGGGTGTCTTCGAACCCGCGTTCGCGTTCCAGGGTGGAATTACTGCCGGGATCGACTTTGGTGATGATGCAGGTTCCTTTGTTGTTGAGAAGGCGTGCCATTTCGTGGGCGGCCAGGACGCCCCCTTTATAATTATCCGTCGCAGCGAAACTGACGTAGTGATCCGTGTTGATCCCTGAATCGAAAATGACGACGGGGATATCGGCGGCGTAAGCGTCCTCCACTACCCCCACCAGCGCGTCCTGATCCTGCGGCGCAAGCACGATTCCGTCCACCTGCTTGACGATGGAGTCGTTAACGATGGAGATTTGCTGTTCTTTCATGGTTTCAGTGGCAGGGCCATTCCAGCTGATCTCGACATCGAGTTCATTCGCGGCGGTTTTCGCCCCGGCGTGAACGGACTGCCAGAAGATATGCGCCAGGCCTTTGGGGATGACGGCGATTCTCAGTTTCCCCTTATCGCTTTTCCCGCACCCTCCCGCAAAGGCCACGAGACCGATGAGAACTGGTTTACAAATTATATGGAATAACAGATAAGGAAAAAGAAATTATAGAAAAATCTTAATTTTTCTTTCT
>CAZSIZ010000387.1:0-5552 GCA_964606645.1 uncultured bacterium | reverse complement strand
AGAAACTTAGGGATTTTTGATGGATGATTGGTTTCAATTAGTGAGGTCTGTAATTAAAATAAAATGAATTTAGATTCTCATTTCTACTGGGTAATCTCAGTTTAGAACGTCTCTAATAGGTGATATCAGTTGTTTTGAACCCGAATTGCCGTTGAGGATCAACGCATGAGCGCCAATCACAGGCTGCAAATTCGTTTTCAATAACAAATACCATCTCAATCAAACAACGTGATACCAATAAGGAAAGCAACAGTGAACAAATTTCAATTTTACGCCAATACACGAATCACTTTCGGAAGCGGATCGAGAAACGATCTTCCCAGTCTGCTAGAGGATAATCAGTGGACGCGCGTCGCTGCGCTCGTGGATCCGAATATTCAACATTTGGACAACGTTCGAGGCTGCCTGGACGCGCTCAAAGACCGGTGCGAGTTATTCTCCATCGTGCCCGGTCCCAGCGCGGAACCGACTTACGATATGCTCGAAGAAATTCGCGCGGGATTCGAGGATGAATCCTTGCAAGCCGTCATCGGGATCGGCGGCGGAAGCGCACTTGACACCGCCAAAGCAATGGCTGTTTTAGTTCGCAACAAAAAACCGGCGCTCGATTACCGTGGATTCGATCGAATGACTGAACCGGTTCTTCCCGTGATTGCGATCCCCACTACGGCGGGTACGGGCAGTGAAATCACCCCCAACGCCTCGTTTGTCGATCGCTCGAAAATGCGTAAAATGGGGATTAACGGCGAAGCCATCCGCCCCCGGTATGCGATTCTCGATCCGGATTTGATCCTGACCTGCCCACCGAAAGCCACTGTCGCCGCTGGAATCGATACGCTGGTTCACGCGATGGAAGCGTTTATCGCCAAGAAATCGAATCCCATCGCACGGACCTTCGCCCGGGATGCGATCCAACGGGTTTTCAAACATCTTCCCGCAACACTTCAAAATCCCGATGATGGAAACGCTCGCGGAGAAGTCCTGCTCGCCGCCACAATGGCGGGAATGGCCATGATGAATTCCGGAACCGGCCCCGCTGCGGCGTTGTCCTATCCGCTGGGTGTGCGCTTTGGTGTGCCGCACGGTTTCGCGGGAGGCGCGTTTCTCCCGACGTTGGTGGAAAACAACATCAAAAACGGCTGCGATCTTTACGCGGATTTAACCACCGACGTTATGCCGTCCAGGTCTCCAAACGAGCGGTCGCTGCAATTCCTTCAGGAAATGAAAGCCTTATGGAAAACGCTCGGCGTGCCTTCCGATTTAAACGATTACCAAGTCGGCCGGTCGGACGTTGACATCATCGTAAGCGACTGCATGGATTTAAAACCCGCGCTGGATCAGAACCCGGTTCCATTCGGCGAAACCGAACTGAGAGCCGTATTGGCGGAGTTGATCCCCGCTTAACGGTATGGATATGATTCAGGCGGTTTTCATTTAGAACATGAATCGAAGTTTTTTTAAACGTCATCAATACCAAAAAATAGAGAAGGAAAAATCATGCCCGGATTCGAATTGATTGGCCAGGAAGAATTGGATCAAATTACTGAAATTTTCGACAAAAGCAAAATCTTGTTCCGCCACAGTTTCGATAACCTTCGTAACGGCGTGTATAAAGTACGGGATTTCGAAGACACGTTCGCGCAGCGCATGAACGTACCCCACGCCCTGGCGGTCACCTCCGGCACCGCAGCGCTCCGTGTTGCTTTAGCCAGTTTGAACTTGGATGAAGGCGATGAAGTGATTACTCAAAGTTTCACCTTCGTCGCCACGGTGGAAGCCATTATCGAATCGCGCGCTATACCGGTTATCGCGGAAATCGACGACACGCTCAACATGGATCCCGCCGATCTGGAAGCGAAAATCACCGATAAAACCAAAGCGATTATCGTCGTCCACATGTTGGGCAATCCGGCGCGGCTCGACCGCATCGCGGAAATCGCCCATCAGAAAAATATCCCATTGATCGAAGACACCGCCTGGGGCTGCGGCGGAACGTACAACAACCAACCGCTCGGAACGCATGGCGCTATCGGCTGTTTCAGTTTCGACTTCGCAAAAACCATGACCACCGGCGAGGGCGGGATGGTCGTCTTCCAGCAAAAAGAACGCTACGATCGCGCCGCCGCCTGGCACGATCACGGCCATGAGAACAATCCCGAATTTCCCCGATGGGAAGACACGCGAAGCGGCAGCGGTTTCAACTACCGCATGACCGAACTGCAAGGCGCGGTCGGTCTGGCGCAACTCAAAAAGCTGGATACCGTCATTGAAGCGCAGCGCAATAACCGCCGCGCCATACAAGACGCGATCGCCGATCTTCCGGGGATCACCTTCCGCACCGTGATCGACGGTGCCAATGGCACGGATGACGCACTTGTCTTTTATGTCAAATCCAACGCCATCGCCCGCCAATGCCGCCAAAGTCTACTCGATCAAGGACTCGGCACAAAAATTCTGCCGGAAGCGGTGACGTGGCATTACGCGGCGACCTGGGATCACATGCCTTCGCTCGTTCAACGGCACGGGCCGACTCTATCCAGTGCGTTTCCACAATCCACGTCGTGGCTGGATCGCGCCGTCGCGCTTCCCATTGTGGTCAACATGGATGACGTCGTGCCCCAAAAAATGCGCGCCGCCTTACAAACCGTGCTCGTGTAAACAGGAGATCGCGCAAATCTCGATGAGTGAAAAAAACCACTTAATCATCATTTCCGCGGCGCAGCGTCAACCAGACCTGCAACGTGTGGCACTGCGCGTGATCGATGAAAAACCCGTGCTCTCGCGTATGGTGACCATCGCCAAAGAAGCCGTCCAAGGAAGGCTTAACGATGTCGTGACCTTAACCGACAGCGAAGAGGCCGGACTTCTTGCGGAACGTGAAAGTTGCCGGGTCCATCTCGTTCACGAATTGAATGAAAAGGTTTCGTCGGATTGGTTCTGCTTGCTGGATGAAGTGGCCCAAAGCATCGAAACCCAGAATCAAACAACTTACGACGTGGTGATGGTCTTACGCGCCACATCGCCATTGCTTAAACCCATCGACTTGATCCACGCCTTCGACCGGCTTTGGGCCGAAAACCGGGACATCATCCTCAGCGGCTGTGAAGCCGCATGGATCGATGGGATTTCCGATATGGGCGGCAGCGCGTACTCAACGAAATACAATCAGTGCTCGATAACGAATAGGTGAAACCAATGACTGTAAGCATCACATTAGGTACGACAACCATCGACAACAATAGCGAACCGTATATCATCGCCGATATCGGCGTCAACCATGAATGCTCGCTCGACAAAGCGAAACGGTTGATCGACCTGGCCAAGGAAGGCGGTGCGCACGCCGCTAAATTCCAGAGTTACAAAGCAGGAAAACTGGCCTCACGTCACAGCCCCGCCTACTGGGACACAACCAAAGAACCCTGTCTCAACCAATTCGACTTATTCAAAAAATACGACGCCTTCAACATCGAAGACTACATCGCCCTGGCGGCGCATTGCCAAAACACCGGGATCGATTTCACCAGCACCCCATTCGATCTCGAAACGCTCGAAGCGCTGGCCGATACGCTACCCTATTTCAAGATCGCTTCGGCGGATATCACCAACATTCCCCTCTTGCGCAAAGCCGCGTCATACGGCAAACCGGTTATCTTATCCACCGGCGCGGCGACGCTCAGCGAAATCGATATCGCGGTCTCCGAGTTAAGAAACGCGGAATGCAAAAGCATGGCGCTGCTACATTGCGTGCTGAATTACCCCACCCCTCACGAAAACGCCTACCTCGATCAAATTACGCATCTCAAACGCTTTTACCCCGAACACGTCACTGGCTATTCCGATCATGTGTTCAGCGACGATAACATGGACGCGCTGATTACAGCCTATATTCTCGGCGCCCGCATACTGGAAAAGCATTTTACTCACGACAAATCCTTACAAGGCAACGACCATTACCACGCCATGGACAAGGACGATCTGAAACGGTTTCACGAACGTCTGAAAATCATCCGTACGATGATGGGGCCTGAAGGCGTCATCAAACCGGCGCCGTCGGAAACCAAAGCACGCCGATTCGCCCGGCGAAGCATCGTACTCACGCAAGACTTGAAAGAAGGCAGCGCCTTAACCGAATCCGCCATCATCTGCAAACGCCCTGGCACCGGCGTCAGCCCCCTTCATTGGGATGAAATCCTCGGCCGGACCATTAACCGCGATCTGGAAGCGGACCATGTCTTAACATGGGCGGACTTGTCCGATATCGCCGAATAGAGCGGTTTTCAAAAGTAGGTTCGGATTGAATGCCTAACGACTTGTAAAATCCCGTGCTTTTTCGGGATTTTACAAACGCCATTAAGAACGTAATTTCGGAAATCAGTCTAATATTATTCACATTTTCGATTGTTAGAATGAAAGGGTTTTGATATGATATTAGGTTTAATCCCCGCCCGGGGCGGCAGCAAAGGAATCCCCCAAAAAAACATTATTCCCATTGCGGGAAAACCGTTGATCGCCTGGACCATCGAAGCCGCCAAGGCGTCGAAATCGTTGGATAAATTCATCGTCTCGACGGATGATAAAGGCATCAAAGAAATCGCGCAGGAATGGGATGCCGACGTCCAGGACCGCCCTGCCGAATTTGCCAACGATCAAGCCTCCACACTGTCGGTTCTGGAATACGTCATTCAAACATACCCCGAAACCGACACCCTCGTGCTTCTTCAACCGACCTCCCCGATCCGCGACACCGACCTCATCGACCGCTGCGTCGAACGATTTCAAGAGAGTGATGCGGATTCTCTCGCCACTGGATGGTTTTGTAAATATAAACCTTATGGCGACAATTATTTTCGCCGGCAGGATATCGAAGGCTTCTTTTACGACGACGGGAATGTATACGTCATCAAAGCCGACATCATTCGGCAAGGCGATCGCTACGGCGACAAACATGAACTCATGACCATCGACCGCGAGCAAAATGTGGAAATCGACGACGATTTCGACCGATGGCTCGTCGAACGGATTTTGCTCAAACGGAACCAGACGCCATAAAATCTCCGCAGAAATATAAACCTCGGATTACTTCATTTGTATCCAGCCTGTTATACTTCGATCACTTCATGTAGGTGACCTTTTACTCTTGATTCATCAGAGTTAAATAGATTATATCAAATGAGGAAAAAATCGAAATCTTCGATCAATTTCGCTGTGCATTAAACTTGGTACTACCCCGTGGAAAAAGAGGTTTGAATGACGATGGTGAGGAAGAAAACATCAAGACAATAGAAGCAAGAGTCCAACAGTTTCGGCAATGGATCACAGAGGATCCACGCTTGGCAAAAAACAAAGCCTATCAAAAAATGATCGCTCAAATTGACAAATACTGGCAAAAACTATTTGCCGATCCGATCTCAGTCAACACACCTCAAGGACCGGTGCTTATTCAGCCGCAACGCACCAGCAATATACTGGAAAGGTTTTTTCGGGATTTATGAAGACGATATCGAAAAAAAAGCGGTGTGGCGAGTTTCAGGCGAACGCTTAAATCGATTCTG
>CAZSIZ010000386.1:0-5573 GCA_964606645.1 uncultured bacterium | reverse complement strand
GCTTCGAGGTTTCCCACCTTAAATCACTGTCCGAATTTTGGGGTACATTATAATTGCCCATTTCTTCCCAACTCATTCTGGCACTCCTTCTACTACAACCTGGCGATGAACGAAATCATTTTATCACAACAAAACATTATTTGAATAGTAAACTATTGAAATCTGCTCTCGAAGAGCACGGCTACATGCCTTTCATTACCAAATGCGAAGCGTAGGTGTGCCGGAGTGTGTGGGCTGTGACCTTGAGTTCGCCGGTCGTTGGTAAACCCGCTGCTTCCACAACAGGTTGTAATCGTCTCTTGAAGAGGTAGGCGGGGGTTCTACAGATATCTTCAACAACGAAAACCGCGTCAGGAATCTCCATCCGACGTGTCTTGAGAAAATGATAAAGTTCTTGAGGAGCGGGAAGCTCTCGACATTCGTCATCCTTCGGCGTCCAATCACCGTAGGGCGTGATATGGTTTTGTTACCAGTCTTGCAAGTCTTCCACCGCCACCGGTCACCGACCTTGTATTTGACATGCCAGATTTTCCCACGTTTAACTAAAGAGGCCATATCTAATCCCAATTGGAAGGTCAAAAACCTTGTCAGAATTCAACGCGCAAACTTGGCTTTGCTACTCGTATGCAACACTGCATAGCATAAAACCCAGTGAATGTTAATTAAATGCAGTGAAGAAAATAACGTGACAAGCCTTTATTTATGGGGGTTCCATGAGGGAACGTGAAAGCGAAATCAATGGGGTGAAAGGCCCAATAACAGCCGCCGAAGCTGATCCTGAGCGTAGATGGAACTTCGCAGTCGAACGGCTTCGCGTGACCCGGGAAAGGTGATCAAAAAGGGATACGTTTTATCCTCAGGACTACAGACCGCGATCCAAACCGTTCCAACCGGTTTTTCCTTGGTTCCGCCCTCTGGACCGGCAATCCCTGTAATGGCAATCCCCCAGTCACTGCTGAAGCGCTGCCGAACCCCCTCCGCCATCTCACAAACGGTCTCGCGGCTAACGGCTCCACACGCGTTCAGTGTTTCCCGGCGAACACCAAGGAAATCCACTTTGATCTCGTTTTGATAAGCGATGACACCGCCGAGAAAGTACGAAGACGATCCTGATACCGACGTCAAATGCGAACCCAACAAACCACCCGTACATGATTCCGCCACGGCAACCGTCTGCTTGCTCTCAACCAGAAACCGCCCGACCGTTTCCGATAACGTTTCATGCCGTTCGGAGAAGAT
The DNA here is from genome assembly GCA_964606645.1 of uncultured bacterium. Classification (GTDB taxonomy): domain Bacteria; phylum Hinthialibacterota; class Hinthialibacteria; order Hinthialibacterales; family Hinthialibacteraceae; genus CAZSIZ01. Next base: position 4,334 of record CAZSIZ010000386.1, on the reverse strand, counting down.
ATAAGAACCAAACTTTTCCCGAACGGCGTCCGTATAACGATTCAATGTGTTCCGTGTTTGCTCATCATCCCCATTAAGGGAAAGGGTAAGATCAATGCAGCCAGGTTGTGAAAGGAGAGAAATGTTTAGCCCGGAATCCGGACCCGTAATTTGACGCAAAGCATGATCGACGTTTGATTCACCGATGCAGCACAGGTGAAAAGAAACACTCAAGAGATCTTTCTTGGTAGAATAGCGCCCCATCAAGTAGGGAATCAGCTTTTCAGTTAACATGGGTTCCAATTCTCTCGGTGGCCCAGGTAACGCGATGATGGAGGAGGATCCTTTTTCAAAATATAAACCCGGCGCAGTTCCGTTTGGATTGTAAAAAAAACCGCCATGTTCTGGAACGAGCGCCTGTTGCCGGTTGTTTTCCGTCATCGTTTTTCTGAACGATTGAAAGCGGGCTTTCACCATTTCCAAGGCGTCTTGATTTTCATAAAGCGTTATTCCGGTTGCATCGGCAATCGACTCGCGTGTGATGTCGTCCACGGTCGGCCCAAGACCGCCGGTCACAATCACGATAGAGACACGTTCGAGCGCGGTTTTTACCAAATCCGTCAATCGATCTTTTTGGTCTCCCGTGATGAAACATCCTTCACAATACAGCCCAAGGGGATGAAGGTTTTTCGTGATAAAATGAACGTGTGAATCCCGGCGGTTTCCCGAAAGGATCTCTTCTCCGCTGACGATCAGTATGTATTGAAGTCTTTCGGATGAAGCATTCGCACCGTTCATTCTTGTATTTCCCTCGATTTTAAAGTTTATAAATCAACCGCTCTTGCAAGCGTCAGAACGGCAAGATACGAGGTTTTTCCATACCGCAAAGCGGCACAAACCTCGTTTGTCGTCGCCCCGGTCGTAAAAACGTCGTCGACCACAAGAAATTTCTTTCCCTGGGTTTGTTCTGGATGAATATTTTCAAAAGCGCCTTTTAAGTTTCTCATGCGTTTTTTTACGGCCAAAGAGGCTTGAGGCATCGTTTGTTTTTGCCGAATAACTACGTCGTTAAGAATCGGAATTTCCAGTTTTTTTGAAAGAAGGTCTACGATCAGCGCCGCTTGATTGAATTCCCGTTCCTTGAACCGTTTTCGATGGAGTGGAATGGGGATGATTCCATCAAAATGGATATCTCGATAGTAAGTATGATAACCATGGAGCATCAACTGTGCGAGCGGAACCGCCAATTCCGTTTGATAATGATATTTAAGTGCGATAATGGTGTTTTTAACGCGATCGTCGTGGTAAGAATAAATGGATCGCGCGATATCGAAATAAACCGGTTCGGGAGGGCAGGCATTGCACCGGTTTTCGGTGATAACACGAATCGGGCCTTGAATGGGCATACCGCATCGGTTACAGAAAGGAGGTTCAAGTTTCTTCAGGGAATGAAGGCACGCTTCACAGATCGTAGAAGAATGAACGGACACTTCTTTTCCACAGGACGCGCATACCGGAGGATAAATCAGGTCGAGAAGAGAATTGGTAAAAGCACGAAGTGTTTGAATGACCATGAAAGTTAAGCGTCTCGTTTTTCCAAATAATCGTTTAACGCTTCTTGCCAAAGTCTCGCCGTATCGATCCCAATCTGTTTCAAGCGGCCGTTTTCCAAACAAGAGTTTTTCGGCCGCTTGGCAGGCGCACCGTATTCCTCGGCCGTCACCGGTTCGAGCTTGACATTCATTCCTGCCAAAGAAAAAATCTCCTGGGCAAAGTCGAACCACGTACAACCCCCACGGTTCGTGAGATGATAGATCCCGTATTCTTTCGTCTCCACGGCTTGCCGGACTATTTTCGAGGCGTCTTCGGTAAAGGTCGGAGAAAGAGATTCGTCGCTGACGATTCGCAAGGGCGTTCCCTTCGATCCAAGACGCAGCATCGCTTCGACGAAGTTCGTTCCTTTCATCCGGCTTGGAGTCAGCCCAAATAAACCGGAGACTCGAAAGATGTAGTGTTTCTCCCAAATATGACGAATGAAATGTTCCCCGGCCAGCTTGCTCACGCCATAAGAATTGACGGGCCGGGCCGGATCGTCTTCGTTATAAAATCCGTCTTTCTCTCCATCGAAAATGTAATTCGTGCTGATATGCGCTAACGGGATGTCCCACCGCTTGCAGGCCAATGCGAGGTTTCTCGGTCCGGCGGCGTTGACGGAATACGCTTTGAGAATTTCGTGCTCGCATTCGTCCACTCGTGTGAACGCCGCTGCGTTGATAACGAGGTCGGGCGCAGTAAAAGCGATTTGTTGCTGGACGAGAGCCTCATCGGTAATGTCCATATCTTCCGACGTGTATGGCGTCATCGGGCAGTCTGAAAATGCGTCGATCAAGTCTGTCCCGAGCTGCCCGCGTGACCCGATGATAAGAACTTTCATAGGGACCTCCGTATGATTATGGCGTTTCTTTCACAACTGGGGATTCATCCCTCGGCGTACAGATGCTACGATAACTCAAAAAACAATCTTTATTGAGGTCTATATTCATGATAGACGGGCTGAAAGTCATTCCATTGAATCGCCACGCCGATGATCGGGGTTACTTGGTCGAAATCCTTCGCAACGACGATCCTCATTATATCAAATTCGGCCAGGTCTATATTTCCTGTCTTCGCCGGGGGATCGTCAAAGCATGGCACAAACACGAAAAACAAACCGATTATTTTTACGTCGCCTCCGGGACGTCAAAAATCGGGCTTTACGACGATCGCGATAATAGTCCGACAAAGGGGAAATATCAAACTGTTGTTCTCGGTGACATGGGCGACAACAGCCTGCTCATCATTCCTCCGTTGGTTTGGCATGGTCAAGTCTCTCTTTCCGAGGTGACGTATCTGGTCAACCTGCCGACGGAACCCTACGATCCGAAAAATCCGGATGAAATTAGAGCGCCGATCGAGGCGTTCGATGACGTTTGGTCGATACAAAACCGATGAATAATGAAAACATGAGGAGAACGAAGATGAAAGAATGTTCAAATACGGTAAAATGCACATGCACGTATTCCGGCTGTCCCCGAAACGGGAAATGTTGTGACTGTCTCGCGTACCACTTACGCGCCAAAGAATTACCAGCCTGCTGCTTCCCGCCGAATGTCGAAAGAACTTATGACCGGTCTTTCAGAAAGTTCATCGAAACCTATCAAGACCAGGTTTAAAATATTTGAATCTGTACCCGCTCTTGCGTGGAAAAAACCAGGCAAGAGCGGGTTTTCAATTCGACTCGAAAATCGAAAAAAAATCATAAAAACCGCAACAGCGTTTCGATGCCCTGTTTGGCGTCCGTCTTCTCCAGGAGATCTTTTTTCGTCAAAGCCACTAACGTTTCCGCCGACGTCTTAAACGCTCGTGCGCGATCGTAGATGTCCAGATGATGATGCGGGGCGAATTGGTGAGTGACCGTCAACGGTGATTCATGCAGGATCAGCTCGAGGTTACGCAGCCATTCCGCCAGACGCTTGGCTCCTTCCTGAACGGTTCGGGCGTTGTTGGTCAGCAACTGATACTGTGCGATTCCCCAGGATTGTGTGGTTCCCCAGTTCCGCCCGATCATAAATGGCGCAAGATGCAGTGCGGAAATAACTTGCTCACCGATCGCCTGAAGGCTTTCCGACCAATTCTGACTATTGCCGTTCGGAGCGATGTAGTTCACTTCAACGTTATCGTAAGTCAACAGGTTGCTGTTTGTCTCTTTTTCCTGGACGGCATCCCGAATCTCGTTCATCTCGCCTTGCAGACGCTCATTGTAAGCGTCTAGTGACTCTCTCGATTCCCGAATGGATGGCTTGATCCTGAAATGAATCGTGGGATATCCGGAGTTGTGCTGTGCTTTCGCCATGTCGTTCAGCAATTGCTGTTGAAGCTTCACCACCAAAGGCAGCGCCAGTAAAGGAGACCGGCCGTAGGGATTCAGACCGTCCGTGTCCAATCCGAAGTAGAAGAAAGACGCCGGATTGAGCGGAGAAAGCGAACCATCCGCGAGAATTTGATGTGGTTGATAAGCACGGCTCTTTTTGTCCAGCTTAAAACGAATCGTCGCTGGATCGATGATGATAAAACGGTCGATTTTTCTCCGCGAATCATCCAGAACCACTTCTCCGCAAAAGCTTCCATAAGTAAAAACCGACAGGAAGAAGCTTTGGACGATCGCTTCAACTCCCCGTTCCCGCTCCATCTGAAGCCCGTTGATCCTGCGATCCAAGTCGGCCAAAAAACTGCGTGCTTGAGCCTGTTCGGACTCGCTTTCCCCGGAAAGGGAGTATGACTGCTGAGTGGAACATAGCCGCACCCACGACCACACC
>CAZSIZ010000385.1:0-5596 GCA_964606645.1 uncultured bacterium | reverse complement strand
AAGTCTTTTCGGGATCAACCTGCGCTGCCACCATCTCTCGTGGTATACGATGGAGGGTGAGTCCAAACGCGATTATCCCGCCAGTATCCATTACCAGTCGGCGTGGTACAAAGATTACGAGCCGGTCGAGACCTACTTTTCGCGGTTGCAGACCGTGTTGACTCAGGGTGAGCCGTGCTGTGATATTCTCGTGCTCAATCCCGTTGAAAGTTCCTGGGCGCAGATTCACGCCGGATGGGCGTCCTGGTTGTCGGCGACGGCTCCCGAAGTCGTCGCGCTCGACCGGCAATACCAGCAACTCTTCCACTGGCTATGCGGCGCGCAATTGGATTTCGATTACGGTGACGAGGATTTCATCAAACGGAAATCGAGAATCGAGATAGAAGACGGTAAACCGGTTCTATGGATCGGGAAAGCGTCCTACCGCACGGTGATCGTATCCGGGTTGGAAACCATCCGTTCGACAACACTCGATGTGCTGAAGCGATTCATGCAGGCAGGCGGAACGGTGATCGTCGCGGGAGAACCGCCCGCCTTCGTCGACGCCGAACCTTCCAAACAGGCCGCCCGGATACTCGAACGAGCCACGCGCATCCCATTCGACCGCGACCGGATCATCGGCGCTTGCGAATCCACCGACGAACGTCCGGTTCAAATCGTCAACGCCCGCACCGGCGAGGCATTGACGGAAATCTTCTGTCAAGTTCGACAGGAAGGGCCGCTTCGCGCTATCGTGGCGTTGAATGTCAACCGGGAGAAAGGTTTTACAAACGCCAAAATACGGATCGAAGGCAGCGGCGCGGTCGAAGAATGGAATTGCCTCACCGGCGAACGCCATCTCGTCCCCACACACTCAAACGGCGGTTATCTCGAATTAACGACCGACTTCCCGGCGAGCGGTGAGCGTGTTTATATTCTCACGCCGCAAAAGACACCGAATGTGGCCGTGAAACCCATGTATAAAGAGGTCAAACGAACATCATGCGATGGCCCCTTCGAGTACGCGTTAGACGAACCGAATATCTGTGTGCTCGACCGGGCAGAGTATCGTCTGAACGGCGGCCCCTGGCAGGATGGAAATGAAATCCTGAAAATCGACCGAGCCGTCCGAACGAAACTCGGCCTCTATCTCCGAGGCGGGGAAATGCTCCAGCCCTGGTTCGCGGGCAAGCAAGTCCAAACCGTCAAAGCCAACTTGGAACTTCGTTTCCAGTTTGCGATCGAAGCGATGCCCAAAGACGTTTCGCTGCTTGTCGAACGTCCCGAACTGTTTCAAATCAAAGTCAACGGTAAAAATCTTTCACCGTCCGATGCCGACGGGTGGATGATCGACGCGTGCCTGAAACGAATCCCGATTCCCGATCGGGCGCTGAAAACCGGGGATAACCGGATCGAACTGAAGATCGGATTTCATGAAGGGATCAACCTGGAAGCCATTTACCTGACCGGTCCATTCGGCATCCGTATCGAAGGAACGAAGTGCGCGTTGATCCGCCTTCCCGAACGTCTGCGCCTGGGTAGCGTCACCGATCAAGGCTTGCCGTTCTATTCGGGCCGAATCCAGTACGCGCTGCCTGCGTTGGACGCACCGAAAAACGGAATGCGGATGATTCTATCGGCTCCCGATTTCGAGGGTGCGTGCATTCAAGTCAAAACACCTGATGCCAAACCGAAGACGATCGCGTGGCCGCCTTATGAAACCGACATTACCGATTTCGCTGGCTCCAAACTCGTACTCGAAACCGTGCTCACCCGCCGGAACACGTTCGGTCCGCTGCACCAAATCCCGCTTAAAACAGCCGCGTACGGGCCGGGCAATTGGATCACGGAAGGAAAGAGCTTTTCGGACAATTATATGCTCTATCCCGCCGGGCTGCTGAAAGCGCCGATTATTAAAACCGTCCGGGTATCGGTGGATTAATCGATGCGATGAATAAACCTCTTTCTATCCAGAACCGTCTGTATTAATGGATTGTTGTCACCACTGATTGAAATCGGCGGCGGGTCACTGTAGGGTTGTAATAAATTCCATCCCGATACGTTTATTCTTCTATACGATCCATTCTGTTTTTTGATTGACGGGGAGAATTGAATATGAACGACCATCAGGATCTTTTCGACCGGGTCAAGGATTGCTGGGAGTTCAGCAATTATCCCGAAGCGCTGATCCTGCTTCGGAGCGCACTGGAAACCGATCCCGAAAACGCCCGGATTCATTACCTGATGGGCGTGTGCCTGGCCGAAATCGGAGAGTATGCCGAAGCGCAAGATTGTCTGGAAAACGCCCTTCGATACGATCCCAATGACAAGAAAGCGCGGACCGTCCTCGAATCGCTGCACGAACACGTCAAGGAAATCGAACAGAAAAAAGAAAAAGAGAAGGAATTTCGGCCCACCGCATTCGATTACGAGCCACGCGAAAGGGAAACGAAAGTCTGTCCCTCCTGCAAGCGTGAAATAGATGTTCATTGCTGGCGCTGCCGCCTCTGCGGTCATTATTTCAGAACCCGTATCACGACAAGAATTCTGATTATCAGTGCGATCGCGATCGTTTCTTTGATTGGCATTCGCTATGGATTCGTCCGCTTTTACGGATTGGTTCTGCAGCCGGCTGAAGTCCATAACGACGCCGGGGCACTCGGCGAACGGATCACCGTCTCCGACACGCAATGGAACTGCGCGGGCATGGGTCTTCTTTCCGCGCGCGGTCTAGGCTATCACGCCACGGCAGTGGGAAAGGTCGTCAACAGCGGAACCGGGCCAATCGAGAAAGCCGTGTTCACGATCCATTTCTTCGGAAGAAAAGTCGAATCCACCTTCGTTTGGTTCGATATTTACTCGTGGAAACCGGGCCAGGAGATCACGTTCGATCTTCCTGTCATTCACCCGCCCTACAAATCGTTCCGCTGTGAATTCCGAATTAAGGAAGTCAAACTTTACGAGCCGGGAGCGTTCGACGAATCGGAAAGAACGTCGATCTTCATTCCGCAAACCAACTCGCCATACGAGGTCAATCAATTCCCCGTCTGGCGATTCCAAGATGAAACCCGTATCATCCACGACAGCGATACCTACTACAAAATTGAGAAGACGAAATGGACGTTCGGCAAATTCCTGAAATCGATAGCATCGATCATCCCCGCTCTACTCCTCAGTTTTATCTGTATGATCCTGGCGGTGATATTGACCAATTATTGTCAGGAAGGGAAAAAGTGGAACGATGATTTGAAACTGGACGCTTACGCCTCAGCGCTAATCGTCATCAGTTTTATGGTACTCAACACCGTTTCGGTGATCGTATCGAACATTCTTGCGATGATTGCGATTATAGGAGCGGTGATCGGAGCGGTGATATTTATTGTCAAAGTCTTATTGTTTTATCTTTTCTTCAGAAGAGACCTGATCCCAACGATGATGCTGTTCATTTTCTATTTCTGCCTGGTTCTCGGTATTCGAGGATTATTAATGAATTTCTTCTAAACATTTCAATTAGAGCTGTTTTCAAAAGTATCGTCGGATTGACTGCCTTACGACTTGGAAAATCCCGTGCTTTTTCGGGATTTTCCAAACGCCTTTACAAACGAATTTTTTTTTATCAGTCTAACGATTACAATAGACCAACCCCAAAGGAAGAAGAAAACGAAAATGGCTGAGACGAATGTTTCGTACGATATTCGCTTGATGACGGAAGACGACTTTCCACGCTGCCAGGAACTTCGGGAACAGGTGGGATGGAACCAGACGCTGAATGATTGGCGGCGCTTTCTTTCGTTCAATCCACCGGGATGTTTCACCGCCGTGTCGGACGGTCAAGTCATTGGAACGGCCTGCACGATCCCTTATGAAAACCGCTTTGGCTGGGTGGCGATGGTGATCGTCGATCTGGAGTTCCGGCGGCTGGGAATCGGAAAGGCGCTGCTGCTGAAAGGCATCCAGCATCTGGAAGACCGTGGCCTGACCGTCAAACTGGACGCGACGCCGGATGGAAAGCTCCTCTACGACACCCTTGGCTTCAAGGATGAATACGGGGCCGCCCGCTACGAAGCGGATGCGTTCAGTTGGGCCGGAACCGACCCATCGTGCCACCCGGTTTCCGCCGCCGATATGGATGAATTGAGCGAATTCGACGCGCGGCTCTTCGGCGCATCCCGCCGGGCCGTCTTGGAAGCTTACGTCAAATTTTATTCCCAACACGCTTTTTGCGTTCGGAAAGACGGTGCTCTGGCCGGATATATTTTCGCGCGGGAAGGCAGCAAAGCGTTTCATGTGGGGCCGTGGGTTGCGAACGATCCTGATACCGCTCAAAAGCTGCTGAGCCACCTGATCGCGGTCCGGCAGCCTCAGCGTCTCTTTCTCGACATCCTCGAACCCAACCCCCACGTTCAGCCCATGCTGACCGAACTGGGATTCAAGAAACAGCGCCCCTTCATCCGCATGTTCAAAGGCGTAAACACCCACCCCGGAACCCCCGAAATCATCTACAGCATCAGCGGCCCCGAATTAGGCTGAATCGTCCCGAACGGTTTTATGAGTTAAGGGGAAGGCAATTCAAGTTCAAATTTCTGTGCAGGCCCATCGCATCGCAGCATATAGCGCGAAAGAATATCCCGCCCGAGTAATCCGTAGGGTGTTTGACCGAGAGGTGTTTTTTTGTTAATTCCTAAAACCTTTTTTTTAGGGATCGTATTTTCCTGAATGATTAGATCGACGATAAAGATCGGATGTTTTTTTGTGATTCCGTCGTAACCTTTAACTTCAAATGGCTTTCCCTTAAGTTGTGTTGCAAATAGGTCGTCTTTTAGTATATGAAGAGGTAGGATGGTTTGAAAAGAACCTGTATCTATAAGCATAGGTACAGTTATTGATTTTCGGCTTCCTCTAAAATTAATTGTTACGTCGAGAAAGGGTGCAGGAGAAGATTTGTTATTTGTGTTATGATAGTAATTCCAAGTCATAATATTATTGATTAAAATGTAATGGGTAAATCAAGAACAATCGCTTCTTCTTCCTGCCCAGGAATATCCGCATACATAGGGATGTTTCCAAGTTTTTCATATAAACGATTTGCTAGCGAGCCTAGTTCTTTATCAGTGTCAAGAACTTCCCCGTCATGCACGGCGACGTAAAGCCCCGGATATTTTTCTTCAAACTCTTTCTCATGTTTTAGGAAAAACTCTTCGTTCTTTTCCCACTGCAAATCCAGTTTTTCACGTTCCGTCAATGGTTGTTCCTTCCGGGGCGGAGAGGGTTTCTGGGGAGGTTCGTCCGAATGAGACTGGACGACTTGGAAAAACTTCTCGACTTGCGTTTCCGTGAAACCTTCATTGAGAAGATCGCGCCGGATCGCTTCCAGATTGTAATTAGGTTGTTTGGCGTGAAGCATGATCGTATCCCGAAAAATAATCTCTAAAATGGATTATATCGCAAAACGAGCCGAAGGATCAACTAAAAATAAATTCAAGGCTGAGATCGATCCAGGGCATGGGCGATGATCTGGCGGTGGTCGAAAGCGAGGTTGAGTTCTTTGTAGGTGTCGCTGGCGGGCGCATTGACTCACATATTTTGTTACCGAAGTCCAGTCGTTGCCTCATTATAA
>CAZSIZ010000384.1:0-5599 GCA_964606645.1 uncultured bacterium | reverse complement strand
CTCCGACTGTTACGGAGACATTTACCCCGACAGCCACATCGACTTCTACCCCGACATCGACATCTACGCCGACACCCAGCGTGACTCCAACCGCGACGGCGTCTTCTACACCGACAGAAACGTTTACTCCCACAGCGACTCATACTTTTACTCCGCATCCCACATCGACACCGACGCCGACCATTACACCGACGTTTACACCGAGCGCGACGATGACTCCGACGCCGACGCTCACTCCAAGCGATACGCCGACTCCGGAGAATCCATCCGGGATCGACACACCAACACCCGGAGCGGAAACTCCGACGGAAGTCGAAGAACAGGTCAACACACCGGCCGCCGATACTCCCACTCCGGGAATTACCCCCTTCCCTACTCCGGCCGAGACCGCGACGCCCGCAATTCCACCGCCTGAATTCGTCCGTTCGTTTTTCCTGCACCCCTCGTTTTCGCTGTTCACCCAGCCCGTATCGGTTCCTCAAGCGGATGGATTTTCCTCCAGCGATCTGGGGTATGCGGTGACGGCGCTGACCGGGAGTAACGAACGTCAGTTTATTTCCTTCGATCGATATGGACGCATCTTCCAACGCGATCTGCCGCTTTCTCAAGAAGAATTTTCGGGGACGTCCCTGGTCGATGGCAGCGATACATTCGGGCATTTCTTCGAAGCGCCTCCCGAAACACGGCGTTTCCGGTTCGAGCGTTTCAACCTGGATGAGACCGTTGGAGCGATGACCTCGGTCGAACACTTGGGAGCGGACGCCATCGCCTTTTCCTTCGCTGGCTCGGAGACCGGCACGGTGATGGCCGTGTTGAAATATCCCAACGTGATTCTCGTTCACCGTTTCGATGCCGATGGGAACTACCTTGGGGCAAACGAGTTTACGACGCCATCATCGCTTCCATCGAATCCAACCGTTATGAAAGCTGCTGTCAGCGGGGACCGGATCGGGGTGCTCTATTCATCGAACTATATCGCCTCATTCGGAACGTCTTCACCGCTTCAACTCTGGATCACCGACATGGACGGGACGGTTTTGACCGAGACCGCCGTGACTATTCCTGTCGATTTATATCGGGATTCTTTTACCGGCGGCGGACAAGGACGTTTCTTCTTCGTGGGAACCAACGGGCAGTTGTACCGGCTTTCCGAGATAGGGATCGAAATGGAAACGGCGCTCTCCCAGCCGTCGCTGGGGGGGATGGTGTGGCACGACGATCTTCTCTATCTGCTCGATGAAACCAATCACGAAATCTGGGGATACAACGAAGACGGGATCCCGCGAAACGGGCCGATATCCATTTTCCCGCCCGATTGGGACCGGACACCTCAATGGCTGCGACTGAAAAAGAGCGGTCCCGATCTGGGCGCGTTCTTTACCGATCCATCAACGAACGATTCCGTTTATTACATGCAGATCGAGGCCGGGATTATGGCGACTCCCACCCCACTTCCCGCTGCGGGAATTTCGACCGGGGCCACCATGACCGTTCCCTTATTCAGCGGCGCCGAGATCGAACTGGTACTGATCCCCAAAGGAACTTACCTTCGGGGCAGCCCTGACAGCGAAGAAGGCAGACGACCCAATGAAGGGCCACAGCATTATGTCACTATCCGAAACGACTTTCTCATCAGCCGACACGAAGTCACGAATAAACTTTTCCGTCTTTTCGATCCTACCCATCAAGACCGAACGTCTCACGGAATTAATGTGGGAGAATCCGAATTCCCCGTCGTCTGGACTACCTGGGATGAAGCGAACGCCTTTTGTGATTGGCTGTCATCCATGACCGAATACACCTTTTCGCTGCCGACCGAAGCGGAGTGGGAATACGTCTGCCGGTCGGGAACCGAGTCTCGTCGGCCTTGGGACTGGCTCTTTACCGAAGGCGGCGAGGGGACGATCGACGATCTTGTTTGTAACTATGCCAACACAGCCGACCTGCAAGCCAGTAGCGGATGGAGGGCGACCGATTCGGTGGGTTGCGACGACGGATTTCCTGGCCCCGCTCCCGTTGGATCGTTTCCGGCGAATGCGTTCGGGGTGTACGACATGATGGGCAACGCACGCGAGTGGTGCTCGGATTGGTTCGGGTTGTATGAAAGCGATTCACTAACCGATCCGAGCGGTCCGTCATTCGGCTATTCGCGGGTGATTCGGGGCGGATCGTGGCAGGACGGCCCCGACGTAATTCGATCCGCATTCCGCAGCGGGCGCGCTCCCAGCGAGGCGACCGACGATGTTGGTTTCCGGGTTGTAGTCCGTGGAACGAATTGATTGTTTTCTTGGGGAGAAATGTGTAATTCGATTGATTCTTACAGCATTATGACACCGGTTTCAGGGGGATGGCTGGACGAGCAGGTTTTCCAGGAAATCGACATGGTTTCTGCCCTGGTTGGTATTATCTTTTACTGGACGCCAGAGTTTGCCGATGAGGTCGATGTCGCCATCGCCATCGATATCACCCGCTTGCGCTTCATGCGTTCCCAACCCGGCATCCAGAATGACACGTTCCTTGAATCGAAGACCATCCCCGGAGACGTTTTCCCAGATATACCAGCGGTGTGGTGGAACTCCGAAAAACTCCATTTCACCTGAGAAGATGTCCACGTCACCATCGTTGTCGAAATCGGCGGTTTGAAGCGAATGCCAGGGACCGCGTGGATCGCCATCCGGCATCGGGAGGATATGGACTTTCCATGGGACCGTATACGGATCGTTCGGACACTCGAACCAGGCGATTCGCGCTCCGGAGAATTCCGCTTCGCTGATAATGATATCCAGACGACCGTCGCGGTTAATGTCCGCGACACAGGACCTTGACGCTTTATAGAAGAAAGATTGTTCCTTGCGGTCGGCCCAAGGGATTCCACAGAATTTATGTTCCTTCCAGGTTTGCCCCTTATCGATATTTTCCAGCCAGATTTCGCTGCGGACGATATCGATATCCCCGTCTCGATCCAGATCGGCGGCGGCCAGCCCGGCGTGAACCGGTTGGAAGATCGGAGTGTGTTTCCAGGGTTGAGCGGGTTTTGCCGGGATTTTATACCAGCGCAGATCGTTGCGGTCCGACATTGTGACGACATCACCGCGTCCGTCGCTGTCGATGTCGGCGATGATGACATCGTGGATGCCTGACAGTTTCGGATCGAAGACGTGTTTGGGCCAAGGGGTGACGCTCAGGTCTCCGGGATGCTCGTACCATGCGCCGCCTGTGACGAAATCGGGGTGGCCATCCCCATTGACGTCAAGCACGGCGCCGCCCACATCGGAGGGCGATTTTTTCCCCAGAATGCGATAGGACCAAGTTTTATTTTTACGTAATTTGTAGTAACGAATATCCCCACCCCGACGTCCAGTGATGAATTCCAAGCAGCCGTCGCCGTCCAGATCGGCCAGCGCGGTCTGGCCCCAGGCGTCGGCGGGCAGTTCCGCATCCGCAAAGTGATGACGGAATTTCAACTCACCGCTCCACACGGTCGATACAGTTAGCAAAACAAACCATCCGAAAACTTGAAACGAACGAATTTTCATGATTCACCTCCACCTCACTGCGATATGGAATAAAAACTTGTGGGATAATGAGATTTAATCTTCATAAAAAATGTTTTCAAGACAAGTACATCAAAAAAGCCTCTGCCATTTAAGTAACAAGTGGCAGAGGCTTTCAATTTTACTTTGATTTACTTTAAATATTTTAGAAACCACCGACATTCAACAATGGTTCCGGATCGTTATCCGGATCGCCCGTAAATCCTTCAGAAGATCCTTGGGGTACGCTGTTAGTGACCAATGCATTACGAACCTCTTGAACGGATAAGGCATCATTATTAAAGATAACTAAAGCGGCAGCCCCCGCGACGTGCGGCGAAGCCATACTCGTACCGCTCATCGTCGCATAGCGGTCACCGTAGTAAGTGGAAAGAATATTTACACCCGGCGCGGCGATATCCACGACCGCTCCGAAGTTACTGAACCAAGCGAACGTATCGTCGTAATACTTGTACTGTCGATTCCTGATATAACCGCCCAAGCCGCCGGGTTGACCATCCAAATCGTTGATAGCAGAAACGGTAATTGCCCCAGGCGCACTGGCGGGGCTATAATTGCTTGCATCTTTTGCTGAGTTGCCTGCTGAAACGACAACCACGACGCCAGCGTTAACTAAATTAGCAACCGCATCATTGATGGCAGTACTATAACCGCCTCCCAAACTCATATTCGCCACGTCAATGATATCCGCATTAACACGAACCCATTCCATACCTGCCACGACACTGAACGTATCACCCGATCCCGTGGAATCGAGGACTTTTACCGGTACGATCGTGGCACCCGGCGCGACGCCCACGACACCGTAGCCGTTTTTCATGGCGGCGGCGGTTCCCGCAACGTGGGTTCCATGTCCGTGATCGTCATCGGCGTTCGGAAGATCGAAATAGACGTAACCAAAATCCGCAACATTCAAATCCGAATGATCGAGATCGACGCCCGAATCGATAATGGCTATCGTTACGTCACCATTAAGGTTGGATAAGCCTTCGGCGTCCACACGATCGATGCCTGTGGGCAAAGTATCGTCCGGCGATGGTGTAGGCGTCGGTGTTGGATCAGGATCTGGCGTCGGTTTCGGTTTTTTCGTTGGTTTCGCACTTGGTTTACCTTGAGAACCCACATCCTTCGGTACACCATTAGCGAGATATACTTGGTTCGGTTCAATATACCGGATACGTGGATCGGTGGCGAGACGGGCGGCGAGTCCAGGCGGCAGTTTGGCCGCGATTCCATTAATCGCTGAACTGAAGACGTGTGCGGGAATGGCTCCATGACGTACCGCTATTTCTTGCGCCATCGCACCCGGATTTACATTATTTTGCAAAACAATGATATACTCATTCGGTACCGGTTGCGCTTGAGCCGTTAAAGCCATAACCGCCAAAACTACAATAGAAAAATACGAAATTACCTTCATGATTGTTTACCTCCGTAAGTAAATATCGATTTATTTGTTACTATAGAATGACTTTTTCTATTTGTCAAGATAAAATTTTACATTTTTTTCAAGAAATAGCCCAGAATTTTACATATAATCTAATTCATTGACATCATTAAAGATATACTCGACGATTGTGATAAAACAATTACCAATTTTCATTCAGACAATGCGAACATCTACAATTGAAGGAAAGACCATGAACCAAGCCGAAAAAAAGATCGAGCGTATCAGAAAAGCGTTATCGCATCAAGAAGCGGATCGCGTTCCAGCCGGAGATTTTTTCTGGACCGGTTTTATGAAACGCGCCAAGGAAAAATGGGGCGATGATTTCGATCCCTATCGCCATTTCAACCTTGATTACATCGTCATCACACCCAACATGGATCCTAAAATCCAGGCGTTTGAGGTCTTGGAAGATGATGGGGACAATATCGTTGTGAAGACCGGTTTCGGTGCGACGATCCGGCGGGTGGGTGATGCGCCCATGCCTCGGTACGAGACGTTTTCCGTGTCCGATCCCGAAGCGATGGCCGATTTCGATTTTGACGATCCCGCTGACAGGCGGCGCTTTTTTTCGGGGGGAGACGATGATCTTAATTGC
>CAZSIZ010000383.1:0-5617 GCA_964606645.1 uncultured bacterium | reverse complement strand
CGATCCCAAGAAAATCCCCAAAAGAGGGGACCGGAAAAGCTGCAATCTCGCTGGTGAAATCCTCATCCACTGCGGCCCAAAAGGTCTGACACCGATCCCCGATCGATTGTTCCGAAACAATGGAGACGGCACGTTTTCCGATGTGAGCGGTGAATCGGGTATCCAGCAAGTCGAAAACGCTTTCGGACTCGGCGCTTTTTTCCTGGATTACAACCTCGACGGACTTCCGGATGTCTATGTCGCCAACGATGTCAGTCCCAACTATCTTTTTCAGAACAATGGCGATGGCACGTTTGAGGAGGTCGGGTTGATCGCAGGAGTGAGTTACAGTTCCGACGGCAACCCTCAATCCGGGATGGGAGTGGATTGCCGTGATTTGAATAATGACGGCTTGGAAGATATCGTCGTGATGAATTACGCGCAGGATTACAGCACCTTTTATCATAACGACGGTGAGGGATTCTATTCCGATGCCTCGAAAGAAGCCAACCTGTTCTTCGATACGTTCGACCATCTTGCCTGGGGATTGATTATCCTCGATGCGGAATTCGATGGGGATATGGACTTATTCGTTTCCAATGGACACGTCATCCCTCAAGTCGATCAAACCGATGCCAAAGAAGGATACAAGCAAACCGATCAGTTGTTCCTTAACGATGGCGCCGCTCGTTTCAGCGATGTATCCAGCCAGGCGGGGCCGGTGTTCCAAATCAAACTCTCGTCCAGGGGATGCGCGTTCGGCGATCTCGATAACGACGGTGACCAGGATATCGTCGTGAATAACATGGACGAGCGTCCCACGATTTATGAAAATACGAATCAATCCGGGAATCATTGGATTGGAATCCAACTAGTAGGAACCGATTCCAATCGAACCGCCCTGGGATCGTGGGTAACGGTCAAAGCCGGTGGAAAGGAAATCAAGCAGTACCATCGCGGCAGTTTCGGTTATGCCTCTCAATCCGAATTGACCCTTCGATTCGGTTTAGGAAAAGCCGCCTCGGTCGACAGTGTCGAAGTGAAATGGCCTTCGGGACACACCGAATCGTTTTCGGTCGAGTCCGTCGATCGAACTATCCAACTCACCGAAGGCAATGGAAATTCGAATAACAATTCCTCTCCCAAGCCAGAAAACAATTAAGCAAGCATTACCAAAAGCGATCGAAAAACCTCAAATAGACAAGAACAAGGATTCCCTCTCCCTCTGGGAGAGGGCAAGGGTGAGGGCGACTCAAAATTGCTGAAATTTTAAAGGAATTGCAAACCGTTTTGATCCATCATTATAAACAAGTGGGAACTGCAATAGGGAGTGTTATCTATCAGGAAAACCGATCCAAACAATTGAGAAAAAAATCCTTCTCAAGCGACAGCGTAGGGGCAGCCACCGAATTCTTTATTGGGCCGATGGATAAACGCCGTCTCCTGCTGTCTTAGGAAGACCGGCTCGCAGCCCTTCGCCAATGTCTTCAATTGGGTGGCTTCGGCTTCCGTCGAGGGCTTGAGTGTCTTCGCCGCGTCGACCGTCCTGTCAAACAGATCGAGGAAACTCGGGGGGATAGCGGAAACGACGCCCTTCTGAGAGAGCGTAAAGCGGAGTGACATCGAGATATCCTCCGGTTTTTCCAACGTGCGATACCACCATTTCCGCGTTCTCTCGACGTCTTTCGGCCATAGCCCGTAACTGAGCACTTTCATGCCTATTACGGCAATCCCCTGCTTTTCCGCTTCTTCGATGACTTCCTTCCCGAATTCCCACGTAAAATATTCAGTGAAATTGATCGGAAACATCACCGAGTCAAACTTGAATTGCTTCATCGCGGCAAGGGCGCTTTTCGTCGTGTGCGCTGAAAACCCGATATGTCGAATTTTGCCTTCGTCTTTCGCTTTCAGAATCGTCTCCATCGCGCCGTCGGCCTCAAACGCTGGTTGGCCTTCTTCGACGGAATGGAGATAATGCAACTGATACAAGTCGAAATGATCGGTGTTCAGGCGTTTCAGGGAGCGTTCCAGTTCCATCCTGGCTCCCTCCTTATCCCGCATTTTCGTTTTATTGGCCAGGAACATCCGGCTGCGGTCGAGTTCTTTGATCCCGATCCCCATCTTGGTTTCCGCTTCGCCGTTCCCGTAAGCGGGGGCGACATCGAAATAGTTGACTCCCCGGTCGAGTGCTTTCTGCATATCGCGGTTGCAGCGCTCCTGGTCGTAATGAATAAGGGCGAGTCCGGGAAAACAGACCACCGATATTTTCTCGCCCGTGCGGCCCAGCGTGCGGTAGGGCATATCGCCGACTCTCTCTTCACTCGCCAATGCACCCATCGAGGATTGAAGGCCGATCGAGCACTGTCCGGCAACCCCCCCCATCATTTTCAAAAACGGTCTTCTTTTCATTGGACAATCCTTTCGTGTTGGAAGCAATATCCGTCAATTTTTAAAATTGATTCAAACCATAAGACTTAACACGTTCCGCAGTCATTCAATTCTCTGCTGGAATATGATACCAATAATTGACAAGACTTTCTATTGGAGAAATCAGATGAATATCAATCGACGATGGTTCGTGATTTCAATCTTTCTTCTGGCTTTGAGTGCCGTGACCTTGGGCGCTTCGGAAAAATCGTATATCAGTTCACCCCGGCGTGCCCTGACCGCGCCGGAATTGCTGGACGCACCGGACGAGTGGATCGAACGCTCACTCGGCTGGGTGGATAGAATCCTCGACCGCTTTCTCCCGGTGCTTATCGAACACCCCGTTCGTCGGGCGGCGCTCATTCGGCTGGACGATATCCTGCATATCGAATCGGCCCCAGAAAAACCGCTCGTGCAGGCATTCTATCACCGACGCATGGAAAAGGCGGTCAGCCAGATCGAGGAAACGCGGATCGAGGAAGGCATGAGGATATGGAAACTTTACAATCACGGTTTCTTCGTGCGAACGAAGACCGTTTCGTTTTGCTTCGACATCATGCCGGGCGCATGGGCGGAAGGGTTTCAAGTGAAGATGAGTTTGATGGCGCGAATCGCGGATCAGGCGGATGCGATGTTCATCAGCCACCGGCACGGTGATCATGCCGACGCCCGTGTCGCCACACTCTTCATTGACCGAGAAAAACCGGTGATCGCACCCGAAGGTTTATGGTCTACGCAGGCAGCCACCCGAGCATCCACCCGCCCGGAGTATGAAGCCATGCGAAAAGCACAAGCCCAGGTTGTGAAGCATCTGACATTTCCAAAACGAAGCGCGGATATCGTTCACGAAATTCCCATCCAGAAAGGCGATCGAATTCTCAAAGTGGTTGCCTATCCAGGGCATCAGGGATCGCTCACGAACAACGTTCACCTGGTAACCACACCGGATGGCTTCACGGTTACCCAAACCGGCGATCAATCCGGTTCCGAAGATCCCGGCGGGGATTTCGACTGGATCGCCCAGATCGGACACAACCATGATGTGGATGTTTTTATGCCGAATTGCTGGACGACGAATATCAAGCGTTTCGTCCGGGGAGTCGATCCTGAATTGGTGATCACCGGCCATGAAAACGAAATGGACCATACCGTCGATCACCGCGAGGACTACACCCAGACCTACAATCACCTCTTCGGCACACGATATCCATTCATCGTAATGTCGTGGGGCGAATCATACTGCTACAAAAAGAATTGAATTCTCGCGAGGGTTGGCCGTTGGCAGTCTTCAGTCGAATTCCAGGCGATGGCGGGCTGCGCTGCGCTTTGAGCATACCCTGCTTAACTGGGATTTCCTGTAATAGGATTCATCAAGGGAGTGGCACCAGCAGGTTAACATGAAAATATAAATAAAATGGGGGCAGGCAATATGAATATGCCTGCCCCCAATTCTTGTTGATCTCAACCAATCATCATCCTTTATTTTTTACCTTTAAATAATTCATCATACGCATCGGCAAACGCTTCAAACGCATCGAGATATTTTTGATCTTCGAAATCTTCGACACCCTTATCGAAGGCTTTCACCGCCTTTTTTACATCGAAACCGATAGCGCTCAATTGATTGATTCTCAATTCCACTAAATCGCGCACTTGTTGTAAGAATCCATCCATTTCATTCGGCAGAATCAACGAAGCAACCGGTGTATTGTCACGAAGATGATCTTCAATGTATCTCTCCAAATTTTGATATTGAATCGCGTCCAATTTTTGTTCGAGAACAGTCGCTCTAGCGGTTAAATCATCTACTTTCGCCGTCAGGGAGTCTAATTTCAGGTCCATCGACATCATGACTCCACCGATTAAGTAGGTGCTATTGCCGACCAGATCGATCTTACTCCCCAGCGATTCACTTGCCGATTGGATCGTGCCGTTTGCATGAGCGACCGCATCCAATACGCCTTGATCGTCAAACATAGGAATGGCTTGAATTTCGCTCACGATCGCTCCTTGTGCGTCGTCGATAGAATCCAAAACGATCTGCTCGTCGTAGGTTGGAATGTTGATGGCCTGGATTTCATTGACAATCGCCGCGCTGGCATCGGTCAGCAGGGCTTGATTTGCAGCAATCCCGCTTGAAAGTGCGGCTTCGGCGTTTGCGACGGCTCCAATAACGAGTTGTTCGTCGTAGACGGGAATGTTAATATTTTGGATTTCCCCTACGATTGCTGTTTGCGCATCATCGATAGAATCCAAAACGATCTGCTCGTCGTAGGTAGGAATGTCGATGGCGGCAATATCATCACCGATCGCGTTTTGCGCATCCCCGATGGCGTCCAAAACGGTTTGCTCGTCGTAGGTTGGAATGTCGATGGCCAGGATTTCATTGAGAATCGTCGCGCTGGCATCGCTCAGCAGGGCTTGATTTGCAGCAATCCCGCTAGAAAGTGCGTCTTCGGCGTTTGTGACGGCTCCAATAACGAGTTGTTCATCATAGACGGGAATGTTAATGTTTTGGATTTCACCCACAATTGCGGATTGAGCCGCTTGAATCAAGTCGGCGTTTTCGTTGACTTCGTTGATGATCGCGATTTTGCAGTTTTCGAAGAGCGGCGCCAGTTGATCGATCGAATTGAGAATCGCCGCTTCAGTCAGGTTGATTTTATTGATGATATCTGTTTTGATCGTCGAAATCAGCGTACTGTTCAAATTCAACTCATTCATGACTGCTGTGTTGGTTGAATCGATCAAAGAGAGCACTTGGGCGAATGGTCCACCGGTGACATTCAGCAATGTGCCCAGCGATGTGTTGGCGTCTTCGATTAATTCCTGGTTGGTCATGACCTCATCTAAAAGAGCTACATGTGGGTTAGTGGTTAACGTCAGTTAAACGTCACCGGAACCATTTTGGCCTGAAGGACTACTGGGTCCCCAATAAAGACCGTCACCGGCCCACCAAAATGATCCTTTAGAATGATTCATAACACCTGCATCAAATTGATACTTGCCGGGAACCAGTGTTCCTGTTGTGTTAATTAGATTGGCGGAGGAATCAATCAAAGTCGTACTTGTATCCAAATTTACAAGTTTGACATTAGTGCTTTTACCTTGAACCGCACCGGAAGAATAATCAAATCCGATTGTGTAATCGGTTTTATACAAATAGATAGGGGTTTTTGTGTCGCTTGCCGACATGAAAACCCTATTGGAT
>CAZSIZ010000382.1:0-5644 GCA_964606645.1 uncultured bacterium | reverse complement strand
CCGGTTCCCCAGACATCCATTACCAGCGATTTTTGCCACAAACGTAATAGCGCTTCGATCCGAACGGTTTTTCCGTCCACCTCGCCCGTCCATACACCGTGCAACGTGTCTGGATATTTCTTGGATAGTTCCACCGAGACACATTTCAGATCGTTCAACTCACTCTCGAAAACCGGGCCTGCTTCGTGCCATGTCTTCGCGATTTCCTTCCGGTTTAATTTCACTTGAATGTCGCGGAAAAACGGCTGGGTGGGCGAAACGACATAATCTAATGATGCGTCGTCGCCCTTGTAGCGGAAGACATATTTATCGTCTGAACGGGACAGGCTGTTTTTAAAATCGGGCGTCAAGTTTTCGGGAAGGATCGTCTTTTCGCGGGTGGGAAAAGGAAGATAATCCGGCCCGGATTTCTTCCCCATGTCTTCGTTGGGGATCAAGCCGATACCGGGTTTGGGACGCGGATCGAACTGGATCGGGGCGGGATTCTCCTGATAGAAAAGCAGGTCTTCGAAATAGAGTTCACGGTCTTCCTTGTTCGCGCAGCCTCGTATCTGGATGGCGGCCAGGCGAAGCGGTTTCGCGTCGAGCAGTTCTTTGGGAACGAGTTTGTGGATCAGCCACCATTCCTTCCAGTTCACGTTCGCGATCTTGAGCGGGTGTGTTTTCCTTTTGCGATCTTCGATGAGAAGGACCACATCCACGCGCGGCGTCGTTGGATCGGGAACCCACCCCCAATTATTCCCGTACATCCAGAGCGTAACAGCGGTGACCGGCGAGGGGATACGGATCGGTTTCCGGGGACGCAAGGTGATCACGCTCTCCTTGGATTCGCCCCGGTAGACCAGGCGCGCGACAGGCGAGTCCCAGAGTTGCTGGCGGCACGACTCGAACAATTCTCCAACCGCCCCCTCGCTTCCCTCCACAGTCCAGCCTTTCAGCGAATCGAAATCAAAGAGCGGATTCTTCGTCGGCTGACGATTGGCGAGAACCATTTCATAAGGACGTTCGCCGACCGGTTCACCGGGGGGGGCCGGTTTAGCCGAAACACGTGATATGTCCGTGACTGTGACTGTGCCCCGGTCAATCTCGTTTTTATTCGTAGACGAGCATCCTCCCATCAAAATCGACAGGATCAGTAAAAATGGAATCATGAAATTCCGGTTCATTGTTTCTCGCTCCTTTTCCTTACTCACTCTGAGAGAGGGTGTAAATCGCGTCACACCGATAGACGGACTCGATGGTTTGCAGGGTGAGTGTGGCAACGCAAAAGCGTATCGGTTATTCGATAACTTTTTTTAACAAATAAACCCTAAACCCCAGACCCTAAACCCTGTTTAGTATTTTCTTCTTCAACGCATCAATCGATTGATTGTCCGTCAGCACGCTGATTTCGATCAAGTAATTTTTCTCTTCACCGGGTTTGAGAAAGACGAGTGAGCCGTCATCGCGATCGTGATCCCGCCCTTGAACACTGCAGTTGGCCGGTTCGAGTCCGCAGACGTAATCGCCCGCGCCGATCATCTTCCATTGGCCGAAGCGGTGCAGTTCCTTCTTGCGAAAGGAGACGCAGACACCCAGGCCTTTCCGGTTGTCGAATGCGGGATTGACCAGCGCCGCCTGACACATCCCCTGCGCGTTGGGTTTGATGTCGTGATAGAAGACTTGTTCCTTATATCCCGTGATGGGTTTCTCGAAGGTGTTGTAGGAATCGATTCCTTTTTCGGCCTCTGCGTCGCGGGGCCGGACGCTGAGGGAGTTGGCCAGAAGCTGGGTGGTCTCGGAAAGCACCGGGAAACCGATGTTGATGTGATAGATCATCATGTGCGGCTGGGATTGAAATCCTTCGTTACGCACGCAGTCTTCAATTCGGATCGTGTTGGAGCCGAGTTCGGTGGAGATGGTGCGGCGCATCAGCAGGTTGGGGCCGAAGATGACACTTTCGCGAACGTCGGCGGAGACCCAGAGTTTACGCCGTCCGGCGGTCCATTCATCGCCGGTTTTTAAGTGGCGCGCGGTGAGGTGAGAGTATCGTCCGTGCAGGCCCAAGGCTTCACCCTGGTCTTTGCATGGCGCGCCCGCCCAGGTCAGACCGCACGTCGTCACGAGTCCCCCGAAGAACGTTTTGAGCCAGCCCAGGCCTTGGGGATCGAAATTCGCCGGGTGTGCTTCACCGGCGGGCAGATCGAAACTGATCGACGCGCCGCCATACTTCGCCGAAGCGATGTCCAGACCCCGGCTGGGCAGCACGTTGAAGGTCAGGCCTGTGCCCGTATCGAATTGAACGACTTCCGTGCCTTCTTCCTGGCCCTCAGCAAATCGCAGGCGTCTGACGCCTCCCACCTGCCAGGGCGCGCCGGTATAGCGCTGGAGTTGTTTCTGTGTCCAGTTCTTTCCAAACAGATTCGGCATCGTTTTTCTCCTGCGTTTATCAGAAAGATTTTCTTTTCGATTCATACCATTCGACGAATGCTTCTCCATCGACGTCAACTTCTTCCTCGATCACAATCGTACTAACCGTAAAATAACAAACCGCTCCGGCGATCAAGGGCCAAAAGAAAAACGAAACACCCACGGCTAACATTAAAACAAATGGATTTCCCATAAATTGAATTCGGCGAATTTTACTCATGAGATTCTCCTTCGAGCAATGAAATTTTTAGATTTCAATACGGTGTATTGTACTATAAGATCTTTACGCTTTGGAATGGGGGGGCGTAACTCCGGGAAAAGGACAGCGTTTCTGGATCGGGAAGAAGATCGGCCTAGCCACCCGCCTCTCGTTGTTTATAATCAAACCATCTTTCAAGAACACAGAGGAAATCATGAAACGTATACTGCGACAGTTGATCGGTCTTGTTTGTGTATTCGTATTTTTGGGAACCGCCCTAACGGCGCTCGCGGACGATAGGACAAACGCATACCGGCTTTTCCCACCCAAATTGGAAGACGGGGTTTACCCCCGTCACTATCGCCCGGACCGCACTGTCGATTTCGAGCGGTTGAAACTGGACATCAAAGTGCTGATGAACGAGCAGCGCGTCGAGGGCACGGCGCATTACCAGTTTCGCCCGATTCACGACAACGTCACCTCGATCCGTTTCGACGCGGTGCAGATGGAGATTCAAGCCGTTGGATCGCCGACACTCGAACTCGACTGGACCTATTCCGATGACGCCGTCCACGTGACGTTTCCCGAACCACTGCCCGATGGGGAATCGCTCAAGATTTCCATCACCTACCGATCCTCCGAATCACCGACAGCCTCCGCCGCGTCTTTCGGTTCGGGCACAGGGATGTACTTCACCGACTCGAAACACGTTGCCGCGAAGGAACCGGATCAGCTCTTCACGCTCAATGAAGCGATCGGCGGTTCGCTGTGGTTTCCCTGCCCCGATTATCCCAACGACCGGATGATTACGACGATGGTCGTCACGGTTCCGAAAGAATTCGTCACGCTCTCGAACGGCTTGCTGGTGCGGTCGGTCGAAGAGGGCGAATGGCGGAAGGATTACTGGAAACAGAGCATCCCACACGTGATCTATCTCGTCAGTCTGGTCGTGGGCAAGTTCGACATCGTGCGCGACGAGTGGCGTGATATCCCGGTGGAGTATTACGTCGAAGCGGGGCGAAAAGAGGACGCACGGCCCAGCATGGGGAAAACCCCCGCGATGATGGAATTCTTCAGCAACTATCTCGATTATCCCTACCCTTACGAAAAATACGCCCAGGTCGCCGTTCGCTATTTCACGGCGGGTGGCATGGAACACACGACCTGCACGACGCTACACGAATGGGCCTGCATCGACGAGGAAGCCAGGCTCGACACGAACGGCGATGGGCTGATCATGCACGAACTGGCCCACCAGTGGTTCGGCGATCTGGTGACGTGCGAATCCTGGCCCGAACTCTACCTCAACGAAGGTTTCGCGACGCTGTCGGACGCGCTTTGGTACGAGCATACCGAGGGCGAGGACGGCTATCTCGAAGCCATTATGGGGAAAATGGAAAGTTACATCGGCTCCAGCAAATCCTACACCCGCCCCATCGTCGAGAACCGTTTCGCCAATCCCGACGAGATGTTCGACTCGCATTCCTACCCCAAAGCAGCGTGTGTGCTGCACATGCTGCGCTGGCAGTTGGGCGACGATCTCTTCCGAAAAAGTCTCAATCATTACCTGAAAGCCAACGCCCCCGGCCTGGTCCATACCAAAGACCTGATGCGGGCTATCGAAGAAACCACCGGTCGCCCGATGGACCAGTTTTTCGAGCAGTGGATTTACAGGCCCGGCCATCCCAAACTCAAGGTGACTCATCAATGGCTGTCCGATCGAAAGAAAGTAAAATTGACGATCGAACAAACTCAGAAGATGGAAAAAGGTGACGCGGCTTTCGCATTCCCGCTGGATATCGAAATCCAGACCAAAGACAAAACGATCCGCAGAACGATCGACGTCGCCCACATCGAAGAAACCACGCTCATCGACTGCCCCGAAGCACCGAAAAGCGTCAATATCGATCCCAGCCTTCGCGTCCTGATGGAACTCGAACATAAAAAATCGATGGACATGCTGCTGCACGATCTGGAAGAAGGTTCGACGATTGTCGTCCGAATCCGCGCCGCCCGCGCACTGGACAAACATCGCAAAGAACGGATCACCAAAGCGCTGGCGAAAACGATGAACGACGATCCCAGCGAGCGGGTGCAGGTCGAAGCCGCCAAGATGCTTCGGAAAATCAAAAACGATCGATCGAAAGAAATCCTCATCGCCGCCTGCACGCATTCCAATCCTGACATTCGGCAGAACGCCGTTCGCGCATTGGGCGATTTTCATAAAGACAAGCAAGCGTGGGACGCTGTTTGCCAACGCTTCAAAACGGATAAAAGCATCCACGTCATCGCCAGCGCGGCGGGGGCGATGGCTCGGATCGAACGGGACGGCGCGTATAAAATTCTCAAACCGGGATTGAGCCATAAATCCTTCCGGGAAACGATCCGCAAGTCCGTTTTGAATGCGCTCGTCGATTTGAGCGTGCCTCAGACGCATAGTTGGCTGGTGAAATATTCGAAAGACCCATATTCCAAAGGCTTGCGCACGACAGCCATTCGCGGATTAGGGCGACTCGCGTCCAAGACGGAAAAGGATGAGAAAGCCGTTCTCGATCTGCTGCTGGCGTATTTGAAATCCGCCTCGCCTTCCATCCGAAGAGCGGCGATTTCCGGCCTGCGTTCCCTGGGAGACAAAGACGCGATTCCCCACCTCCAGACCGTCCAGAACAACGACTCCGACGAGGGGATTCAACGCAGCGCCAAAAACGCCATCACCGAAATCCGCAAAGAAAACGAAAGCGGACTGACCGCCCAAAACGCCGAACGCATCGACGACTTGGAGAAGGAAAACAACGACCTGAAGAAACGGCTCGAAAAGTTGGAATCGGCGATCGAGCAAATCGATGACTCGGCTAAAAAGCCGGAGGATGAATCGAAAGAGTAGAACGCAAACGGAAATTGTTTTAGTATAACGAAACGGCAAAAAGTCGAAAACACTTTCAGTGAACACAAGATAGATGATGTAGGGTGGGCTTAAAGATGTAGGGTGGGCTCAAAGCGCACAGGCTGTGTCACAATACGGATTACAGAATTATA
>CAZSIZ010000381.1:0-5649 GCA_964606645.1 uncultured bacterium | reverse complement strand
CCAACCAAAATGACTCGCGCACGCCCTCGCGCGACTTTTACCACGGACTGCTAAAGAATCCTTCTTCCCATCCATTATTCGTGAAATTTGCACCCCTTCGTGTTAGGCCGGGATGGTAATCCCGGTTGATCATAATTCAAAAAAACGAATCGCAAAACAACGAAAAAATAAACCGAAAATTCAAAATCCATAACGGTAATAATCAGGAAAGCGGAAATGAGATAACATCATTACGACAATATTAATCATTCATCACGGTTTCCATAATTTGGCTTCGTAGGCCGATAATGAAAGAATGGGAAGCGGCCTTTGCAGCCAATCTTCTTTTGATACAAACGGTTTCGCTGAGAGGTTGAGCGCGATGTGGGATTCCGCTCCTGATTCCTTGACGAGGATTGATACAATTCCTTGTTCCAACGGATGAACGATTGCGCTGGATTCCGGCCCGGTGAATGCGAACCAGGCATATTCACCAGTGAAGTGAAATCGGTATTGCGAAGAACGCTCGTTCCGTATCAGGGATGGAACCGCGTCGTTCAGAAGGATTCGCGCCCTGGAATCGTTAAAGGTCATTTCACGGCCGGTTATTCGATCCACCTCAGCACAAACCGGCTTAACCGCGGACCAGTCAACCGTCATTTCTCCTCCATTCCAATGATAGATCACCACTGTAGTATCTTTTGAAAAGAGATAGGCCGTGATCAAGTCTCCTTGAGAAACAACCAGCACATCGATCTCCTGGGCCAAGGAGGAGACTCGGTATTGAGGAGAGAAGGTGTCCCATGAGGTATCCATCAGAGAAGAATTAAATCCGGTACCAATCGCTCTGGATTGAATCTTCCGTGAAGGAAAAATCAAAGGAGGCTGCCCTTTATAACTCCACGTCTGTAACCCTTTGAGAGGTTTGCGGCCACGCAGGGTTACTGCGGTTTGATAATTTTTCCCAACGAGATAATAAAGAGAGTGGTCACTCACAACCAGTTGGGCGTAAGGTTCATAAGGAATCGCTTTGATTTTATTGGGACGTTTATGGTATTGAGTGCCCCGGAGAAAATGGCCTCCACCGTGATCCAGCGTAAAACCGCCGGGCAGTTCTCTGAGCGCTTCCAGGTAACGCGTCGTGATCTGGGCCAGGAAAGGATCGTGGTCGCTGTAAAACGATAGAGGTCCCAGGGCACGCCCCAGAATACTTCCATCCATGACCCATTGACGAGTGGACATCCCCTCAAGCGGGATGCCATTAGACGTGAAAAGACGTGTGTACCATTTCATACTGCGGAGAAGAATCGCATCCAAAGACTCGTAACCGCTCATGATCCGGTAGAGAAATAGGTATTGAAGTGAAACGGTAGAATAAACCAGATCCGGTCCCGGCCCTTCCCGAATTTCCCCACTTTCATGGAAAAGCCGCCCGACCCACTCAAAAACACGATCGGCCGCTTTGAGGTATTTTGGATTGCCGGTAAAGCGTGTACATAAGGCCATCACCCCGCACCAGACCACACCCCGGTTCGAGAGCGAACTGTTCTCGTGGGTGTAAAGAAACTCAATCCCACCGTCAAGAACGACGCGAAACGCTTTCCGTTCACCGGGTGTGAAATCCGAATGCATCACTTCGTAAGCGCAGATCAGCGGTTCCAAGCGCCATGCCATCTCGTGGGTTCCCCAGACTGTACTGTAATGAATCGGAGAAAAGACAAATTCTCCTTCTTGGGTTTGATGATCGCCGAACGTTTTGAAAATAGCCCGGATGTAAGAAAGGATAGTCGGATCTTTGTAGTATCGAGAAGATTCGATCGAATAGGCGTAGCCCATCGCACCGGCCAGCGCTGCCGTACCGCGAGATTCTTGATAGGACCATATATATTTCGGGTCTTCGGCGATCTTTTTCTTCTCGGAAATCGAGAGAGACTCAATGGATGATTCAGGGGGCGAAACGTTTTCGGGAATCCGCACTTTGAGGAGACCGGTTACGGGATCGAACGATTTTAGCGCTTCATTGATATCACGGTCCAACAGAGAAATATAAAGATTCGTCACTTCGGAATCCTGGGGCTGAATGAGGATTGGGGATGAGGATTGCGCAGTACACAGCGAAATAAAGAGTCCGATGGGAGCGATCAGAAGCATTGAAGTGAATAACAATCTCATCGTGAATCTCTCCGAAAATAATATTCAATGTGAATCGAACGACCGGTTTTTACAATTACTCCTAACACAGAGCACGGAAAACACACAGCCTATCGAATCAAGTTAAGTATATCAACAGCTGTAGACTCATTCATGGAAAAAATCGAAGCAATTATTATAAACATGAGATAAAGAGTATGAGTGAGATAGAGGTTTAGAAAAGTCGATGTCCCCCCATTCCTCCCCCCAAGCCTGTAGGGAGTTAGAAGGGGTGTGCGAATCGAACCATTCAAAGCATCAGGAAAGAGGCCACTTCGAGGATATCATTTTTCCGGAAGGGTTTGGATAAGAAATAGCGGACACCCGCATTCAAACTTTTCTTGCGTGATTCCTCGTCGGGATAGGCGGTGATGAGGATGATTTTGGAGGAAGGTTTTTCCGAACGAACGCGGCAGGCGAAATCGACACCGTCCAGATTGGGCATGTTCTTATCGACGATCAGAAGATCGTAATCGGAGGAAAGCGCACGTGACATGGCGGCGATGGGATCGTGGAGGCATGTGACCCGGCATTCTTGCAGCGTGAAGATTTCGGTCAGGGCTTCAGCGTAGTCTTCGTCGTCATCGACGATGAGGATGCGCCGGTCCTTGAGAAGATCGCGCATGAGAATCCGATCGGAATCCTGATCCCGAACCATCGATTCACCCCTTCTCGACCGATGGTGATTCCACTTCGGTGGATGGATTCAATTTTGGAAGCCGACGGTATAACGAACTGCGGGACAAGCCTAATATCCGGGCGGTTTCCTCTTTATTGCCTCCTGCGTCCTCCAAGGTTTTGCGAATGATTTCCAACTCCGCGTCTTCCAGCGTAGATCCGATGGGAATCCTGATCGTTTTAGAATCGTCCGGGGGTATAACCGCTTGAGCGGTAATATTCGTACTACAGCGGTCCTGGGTGATTTCTTCGGGTAAATCCTGAAGCTGAACGGTCGAGGAAGCGGCGAAAATGCAGGCGTGTTCGACGGCGTGCTGAAGTTCGCGCACATTGCCCGGCCAGGGATACGCTAAAAAGAATTCCATCACGTCAGGTGAAAAATTCGTCAGTTCCTTACCCGTTTCCTGACTGTATCGTTCGAGGAAAGCTTGGGCCAGAATGGGGATGTCTTTATGGCGTGAGTGGAGCGGGGGGATTTGAATCTGAACGACCCGCAGGCGGTAGTAGAGGTCTTCGCGGAACTTGTTATCGGCGATGTCCTGCTGGAGATTTTTATTGGTGGCGGCGATGATACGCACGTCCACCTGAATGGTGGT
Organism: uncultured bacterium; assembly: GCA_964606645.1. Taxonomy (GTDB): domain Bacteria; phylum Hinthialibacterota; class Hinthialibacteria; order Hinthialibacterales; family Hinthialibacteraceae; genus CAZSIZ01. The sequence continues at coordinate 2,206 of CAZSIZ010000381.1, read as the reverse complement.
GCTGCTTCCCACCCGCTCCAGTTCCGAATCCTGAAGAACGCGAAGAAGACGCTGCTGAGCGCTGGCGGACATCTCGCCGATTTCGTTGAGGAAGATCGTCCCTCCGTCGGCGAGTTCGAAGCGCCCTTTCCGGTCCTTGATCGCGCCGGTGAACGATCCTCTCACGTGTCCGAAGAGTTCGGATTCGAGCAGCGATTCCGGCAGCGAGGCGCAATCGACCTTGATGAGCGGTTTGTTGGCGCGTCGGCTCTGTTCGTGGATGGCCTGGGCGACTTGATCTTTGCCCGTTCCCGTAGCGCCGGTAAGCAGCACCGTGCTTTTGGTCGGAGCGACTTGTTCGATGATGTGAAAGATGCGTTTCATGGAAGGGGATTTGCCCAGCAGGCGTCCGGAATGGCGGGCGGCCTGGCGGCGCCATTCATCGCGTTCTTCCCGAAGGCGTTTTTCTTCGGCGGCCTGGTCGATGACAACCCGTAATTCTTTCAAACGAATCGGTTTTGTCAAATAGTGCATCGCTCCCAGGTTCATGGCCTCCACGGCGGTTTCGACTTCGTTAACGCCGGTCAGCATGATGACCTGAGTATCGGGTTTGATTTCCTTGACATGTCGCAGCACTTCGATCCCGTCCGCGCCGGGCAGCATGATATCGCACGTCACCACATCGATGTCATGCAACGCAATGAGTTCGATCGCCTGCTCACCGGATGTCGCCTCTAAAAAGATATACCCTTTTCCATCCAGCGCATCGCGGACGGCTTCTCTTGAATGGTCGTCGTCATCTACGATCAAAATGCTTCTCTCAAGCGTCACGGTTCTCTTTTCCTTTCAAAGGGATGCTAATCTGCACGGCCGTTCCTCCATTGGGCACGGCGTCGATGGTAATCGTGCCGCCGTGATTCTCGACGATCTCGCGGACCAGGTAGAGTCCCAAACCGGTCCCGATACTTTTTGTAGTTGTAAAGGGATCGAAGACCGACTCCTTTATCTCATCCGACATTCCCGGCCCGTTATCGCGGACGACGAATGTCAGCCAATCGTCATGGCGTTCCACCGTCAGTTCGATTTGTCCGTTCTTGATATTGGACGCATTCAACGCTTCCGCCGAGTTTCTGAATAAATTGATGATGACTCGCTGAAATTGTTGTAAGTCAAAATACGCCGTTTTGACATTGTCCGTCATGGAAAAATCGAGAGCAATCGTTTGCTGCTGGAATTGTTCCTTGATTTCGCGCGATAGTTCCTTGACAAACGATTTCAGATGAACCTCCTCCCGTTCCATGGAGCGAGTCTTGGAGAGGTGCAGGTAATTGTTCGCGATCTCTTCCAACCGGGCGATCTGTTTCTGAATATCGGCCTGGCTTTTTTCCAGAAGTTTTCGATGCTTTTCGATATCCCCTTTTCCCCAGTTCTCAAACGCCATGTCCAAGCGTTCCATCAAGAGATCCGATTTGAGAAAAAGAACGCCTAACGGTGTGCGGATTTCGTGGGCGACTTTCGCCGCCACTTTGGCCATCGCATTGTTCCGCTGGAGAACCTCCACCTGCTTCCGCAATTTCTTTTGTTCGGAGATATCTTTGAGAACCGACAGCAATCCGAACGTTTCGCCTTCTGCATTCTTCAAGGGCATCCGGGTCAATAGAACGGGAATCCGTTTGCCGTTTTTATGCAATCGGACGGTCTCGACGTGAAAAACGAAGCCTTCGTTCATCTGGGTTTGAATGTTTTTTCGGACTTCCTGCCGCAGTTCTTCGGGTACGATGACATCACCGGATTCGCCCACGATCTCTTCGGGACGGTAGCCCAGCATGCGTTCGGCACCAGCGGTCCAGGAGCCAATGTTCCCGTTGGCGTCGATCCGCATGATTCCATCCGACGATCCTTCAGCGATCGCCGACAGGATTTCGTCTTTTTTTATGTCCTCTTGAGAGGTTAGATTATCCGATGTACTCATATTGATCCCAACAATGAGATTGAATGTGATAATACGATTTTGATAGCGCTATTTTGGCACACTAACGGATTTTGACAGTAATTCAAGCAAAAATCAAACGAATCAGGTGTTATCAGGGTATTTTTATTATTATTTCATTCTCTATAAATGAAGACATAGTAGTAATAACAAATTGAAATTTAAAGACTTAAGAATTAAAACCCAAATAGATAAGGGTTTTTGTGTCGCTTGCCGACATGAAAACCCTATTGGATG
>CAZSIZ010000380.1:0-5710 GCA_964606645.1 uncultured bacterium | reverse complement strand
GACGGGTCAAACCAACCCGACTCTGGGTGGGTCAAAGGTACCCGGCTATTGACACGTCTGCGTGACGATCAACGACGTCACCGAATTGAGTGTGAATCAAACGAAACTGAATAAAACGATGAGCACGCTTGAGAAATTGAGCAAGCAAGACGGATTGACGAATCTCATCAATCGGAAACAACTGGAAACGGAGTTATCCAAGGAATTCTTTCGCGCGCAACGTTATCACACGGATATGTCGTTCGCCATGTTCGATCTCGACCATTTCAAGAAAGTCAACGATACTTACGGCCACCCTGCCGGTGATGAAGTCTTGAAACGCATGGCTCTTGTATCCCTCAATACCATGCGTATCACCGACGTGGTCGGGCGCTATGGAGGAGAGGAATTTTCAATTATCCTGCCCGGCGTCGATGTCCAACACGCGGAAGCCGCTCTGGAACGTTTGCGATCGGTCATTGCCGACAATCCAATCCAATTCGAGGACCAACAGATATCCATCACCATCAGCATCGGTGTCACTCAACTTCATCCGGGGATTAAGGATTATCAAACTTTAATCGCGGAAGCCGACAAGGCACTCTATCAATCGAAGCATAATGGGCGAAACCGGGTAACGGTATTCAAGCCCGAAACTTAAAACCCCGAATTCCATTCTCCCCGATCGGGAAGACATCGTAACACTTTATATATTCATGCGATGATACACACTCAAGACTATACTCCCGTTGGACCTATCGAGATTCATCCAACAGATTGCGTACGGTGCGCAGCATTTCAAAAAGCATGTAAGGTTTGGAAAGAAATCCTGTGGCTCCCCGCCGTTCCAGTTCTTCTTTCTCGATCCCTTCCGGGGAGTATCCACTGCTGATCGCCACCTTCGCTTCTGGCGAAACCGAACGAATCTGTGTCAGCACTTCCCGGCCCGACATCTTCGGCATGGAGAGATCGAGAATGACGAGATCGATGCGCGCCTGGTTCTGAAGGAAGGCGTTCAAACCTTCCTGGCCATCCGAGGCGAGAAGAACCGTATAACCCCATTGTTCCAAGATATTCTTCCCAAGATCACGAATCATCTCTTCATCGTCAACGAGGAGAATCGTTTCGGTTCCGCCGGGAATCTCTCCGGATTCTTCCTCTTCCTCGGAATCTTGTTTGGTAACGATGGGCAAGTATATCCTGAACGTCGTCCCTTTGCCCCGTTCGCTATCAATCTCGATTCGGCCATCGTGCTTTTTGACAATTCCATAAACAGTGGTTAAACCCAAACCTGTTCCTTTTCCCACCTCCTTGGTTGTGTAGAAAGGTTCAAAGATGCGTTCCTGAGTCTCGCTGTCCATTCCGATCCCGTTGTCCGACACGCGAACGACCGCATAGGAATCTCTGGTTTGGATGCGAGTGCAAACGGTGATAACGAACGTGTCGCCTGTTCGTTCTCCATCCCTCATTTCGTCGATCGCATCGCGGGCATTCAGCAGCAAATTCATAATCATCGAATTGACCTGTGCTTCATCAGCCAGTATATAGAGACATTCTTCAAAAATTTGAATTTTCATTTCGATGCGGCGGTCGATCGCCTGTCGCGCCAGTTGGAAGGTTTCTTTGACCATTCGGTTGAGATCGACAGGTTTCAACTCGACCTGCGATTTCCGGCTGAATGCTAGAAGATGTTTCACTAGTTCCCCTGCCCGGTCGGTCGCTTTTTTGGCATTTTTGAGATAGTCTTGAATCTCCGTGGGCGCTTTCATTTCGGCAAGGCTCAGATTGCCGATGATGCCGGTCAGCAGGTTGTTGAAGTCGTGTGCCACTCCGCCGGAGAGTTGTCCGATGGCGTCCATCTTCTGGGACTGGCGCAGCTGTTCTTCAAGATGCTTGCTCTTGGTGATGTCACGTACACTACCCACCATTGCAATTGGATTGTTTTTCTTATCAAAAATGAGATTCCGATTGTCACTATACCAATGAAACTGGTTATCTTTATGTCTCCAACGATATTCTATTGTTGGAACAATGTCTTCATTTTCAATTTTCTCATGATTCAACAATTGATTGAAATGATCCTGACAACGTTCGCGATCCTCTGGATGAATTCTTTTCTCTACGCCCTCAAAGCCCATTGCCATGAACTCGCTGGATGTAAATCCCATCACAATTTCCGATGCGGGACTGATATAATCGTAAGTCCAGGATTGAAGGTCCAATTTATAGGCTAAATCACGGGACTCTTTCAGAATATTTCTGAACCGGGACTCGCTCTTCATGAGTGCGGTTAAAGCCTGTTTACGCTCGGTGATGTCGCGTGTGACTCCCAGTACTCCTACCGCTCTGTCATCCTTACCGCGCAGGAATGTCATATTGACTTCGGTCCAGACGGTCGAGCCATCTTTACGGAATTGCTCGATTTCCATCGTTCCTGACCGGTGCAGGTCATTACGGTCAGACGCTTCTATAGCAAGTTCTTCCGCAAGTACCTTCTTGGCGAATTCGTTAGATGCCGGGGTAATCCTCTGTTCAAGCGTCTTGGACACTTGCTCTTCGACAGTAAAACCAAGCAGGTTTTCAACCGAAGGACTGAGGTAGGTGTAGCGAAGATTCATATCCGTTGTCCATATCACATCGGTTAAATTATCAGCAAGCAGCCGGTAATGTTGCTCACTCCTCTGCAAAGCCTCCTCGATCCTCTTGCGTTCGGTGATGTCATGCAATACGGCGACAATGCCTCCGGTGGGCATGGCTGAGATATAAGTATCCATCCACAGGACTTCTCCATTCTTCTTCCGATAGGGCCACTCGCCCTTCCAGAAACCATGCTCTTGAAGATGTGAATAGACTGCCTTTCCCCGTTCTTCATATTTTTCTGGAGAGGCATGAATGAGTGATGTCTCTTGACCGCATAATTCTTCTTCGGTATAGCCGAAAATGTCTAATGTGGACTGATTCACGTATCGGATAACACGCTCCTCGATGAACAAGATGCAAGCGGTGGTATTTTGAAATAACGCACTGACTCGTTCCTCGCTCTTCCGCAGTGCCTCTTCTGCCCGCTTGCGCTCTGCCTCGAATTGTTGTCGGTTGGAGACGAACTTATAAATGAATTCCGCTGCGACGGTGAAGAAGGCGATGAATACTGCGACTGTGTAGAGACTATCGGTGTCGGCGTTCGTTGTGAGATACACAACTCCTGCCGTGACGATCGTGATAATGACAAGGGAGATTCGATGAACGCGTGGGGGATAATGCAGAACCGCATAGAACAGCGGCAGCACGATGATGACAAGCAGTTCATTAAAATCATAAGAAAATACACCGGGCAGAACCTTATTCCCAATGACAATTAGAGCGCCGGCGAAAACAGCAAAACCCGTAAAACCACCGAGGAAAATGTTCTGACGGGGAGGGATATGTTCCTGTTTCAGCATCGTTGAAGACCTCAGTTCTACTTTGGCAAACGGAGTATTATCGAAGGTGGGATTTCATAGAAAAGCCCTCGATATTCCTCCAGAAGAGTGGTCCGGGATATATCCCGCTCTCTGGTGGTCCGATTTTGATTTGTGAGCTTTAATGCTCCGGCTTCTCCTCGCAGTCTTTTCGGGTCTCCAACCGATTATCTGTACTGGGGATTTCGTCGAAGAATGGGTCTCAACTGAGTTCGGCAAAGAGTGCATTCACTTTCCGCTTTATCTCCAGTATCCGTTCTTTATGCCCAACCATGAATTGGCAAATCACTCCTCGGCCAGTTTGCTTTCGGTGAGGTTACGGGCAGTGACGACTCAGCCCCGAACCGGCCTGTCCGTGGAGCTGGACACGATATGCACAAACTAGTTCAGTTCCTCCTTCGTTGGCCTGCGCTCGGTGATGTCGCGAGTTATTCCAACAATTTCTATGGGATTCCCATTCGGATCGAAAATGGGTGAGGTTCGGATTTCGGCGGAAAATTTGGTCCCATCTTTACGCTGGTGAATCTGCTTCAAAGAAGTACCTTTTACTCCCAAATCCCCTTTCCTACGACATTTCAGGGTCTGTTTTGACTCTTGAAGGGACTCATCCGCGAGGAGAAGATCGAACGATTTTCCCAATAAATCGTTCGGATCATAACCATACATTCGCTCGGCGATAACACTGGCAAATGTGAAGATTCCATCCATATCCATGTGCCAGACAAAATCATTGGTATTCTCGACAATGTTCTGATAGCGTTTTTCGCTATCGCGCAACGCCTCCTCGGTCTGCTTGTTCTCGGAGATGTCGCGGAGGGTGTCGATCAGACCAATGGGATTACCCGCCTCATTCCGAAGGAGCGAATTGTGCTTCAGAACCGGGAAAACGGTTCCGTCGCGCCGGACATGCCAAATTTCCCCACTGAATTCGCCTGTCTCCCGGACCTGCCAGTTGGCCACCGCCACGGATGGCATCTGCTCGGGCGTGTGGAAAAAAGAGAGATGTTTACCCACCAGTTCCTTTGGAGTATAACCATGCATCGATGCAAAAGCATCATTGGCAAACAGCAAATTTCCATCGAGATCGACCAAAGCGGCACCTTCTGTGCTCTGTTCTACAACAGAAGAGAGAAGGTGCAGTTGCTTCTCCGCCCTCATGCGCTCCGTGATGCGGCACGCCACGGTATGTATGTACGATACTTCCTCAATCTCAATCTTTTGATTGTAGAATTCAGTGGCGACTTTCGTTCCGTCTTTTTTTAGAATATTGGCTTCACTCGTCACCGGAGTTCCCGCGCTGACGCCTTCGAAGAAATCTTGATAGGTGTTCAGATCTTCTTCATCATTTAAATCCGGGACAGTCATTTGCTTCAATTCTTCAGTATCGTATCCCGTTAACGTTTCCGCAGCCGGATTAACATCAATGAATCTCCCCTCACAGTCTGTGATGAAAGTGGCATCCAGGGAACCATCAAAAACAGAACGAAACCATTTTTCGGATTTTCTCAGCTCGTCCTCTGCCTTTTGACGCCTGAACGTAGTCCGATAAATGATCTCTCCCACGCAGAGGATCACTCCAAAAATAACAAAGACGGTTTGAATCGATTCCCTATAATAAATAATATCAATAAATAAGAGTGTCCAAGCCGATACCAATCCACCGATTAGAGCCATGAAGAAAAAAGTTAAGCGCGAGAAGAGAAAGATGGAATAAACGACAGGAATACACAGCAAGATCAGGAATTGATCGATATCAAGGAACTGAAGATCGATCGATCGATCCAGCTGAATCAGAAATAATCCATACAGATTGGCTCCAATAGCATAGAGCACCAGGAATTTCGCATCTCTTCTTAACCACGTTGAAAATGACTGAGGAAAAACCATACACTTTCTCACTTTGAATGAGTTTCCAGTGATTATCTATTGAACTATGGAGAAAGTCTACGTAACTGAAGAGGGAAATTGAAAAAAATGGATTGTGAGGACAATGTTGGCATAACAGTCCGTGGGACTTTTACCACGGACTGATAAGGGTCAACGACGTTTTTGCTTCCACCAATCTCAAAGCGAACCACTTGATCGATACAGCACATCAGGGGGGTAAATTCTCACCTCAGCCCTTTTCCAGAGGGAGAGGGGGTTGGATGTTGATTTTTTTTACGATCGTTTTGCGATTGATTGGACTGATAAGGGACTAAACTATAGCCAAAGATTTTTGGTATCCGTTCACAACTTACATTCAATTGAATCCAACCCCAGAAGCACTCGCG
>CAZSIZ010000379.1:0-5712 GCA_964606645.1 uncultured bacterium | reverse complement strand
GGCGGTGCGGATTGGAATCCAGGGGAAGCGTGATGTCATTCTCTCCCTCACTGGGAACCGAGTTCGTTCCATCGAAATAGTGGGTGGTCTGTCTCATAAAATAATTATGGCGGTCGAATATACCGCCCCCGCCCGACACGTCCGGACCGACCAACGGCCAGAAAGAGAACCGTCCGACGATGGCATCATGGTAGAAGAAATCGAACTCGACGGTGTATTCCTGCGGCAGCGCTTTGTCGAGCCGCAGCCAGTGATTTGAGCCGCCCGTCCATTCGATTCGGCCATTGACCGCTTCCACGGGGCCGCCGGTCGACATATCGATCCACTCCGGCCATGCTTCGGAAGGATTCGGACTCGACGGATTCTCGAAATCATTCTGATACTGCACGCCCGAATAACCAAAAGACGCCGTTAGAACGACCAGTGATATCGCAATTAACCCCATTCTCTTCATTATTTTTTCTCCTCCTGATTCAATCTATTGAGTCATACGGTTAAGTAAATCTAGTAATATTATAAAAAAATATCATAAATAAATGTAGAACGATAGTCTTCATGCCACTTTTACAGCCCCAAAAAAAACATCAAAATCCCGCTCAACTTTAAAGACCTCATTAATTATGTTATACAACTATTATTCAGATGGAATTTTCGGGAAGGATAACCATGCAACGGAAAAAACCAATTTCTAAGTCATTATCATCGAATCCATTTCTGGAGAAACGAGAGAACCGGCGGAATTTCATCAAGACCGCCGGTTGCGGGATGGCCGCATCGACCTTATTCAATCCAGCCTCGCAGTCGTTCGGCGCTTCACCGAAGAATAAGAAGAAACGGAAGAATGTCGTCTTTGTCCTCAGCGACGACCACCGATACGACTTTATGAGTTTTATGAAAGAAGCGCCCGCGTTTCTGGAGACACCAAATATGGACCGCATGGCGCGGCAAGGGGCACACGTGGCCAACGCTTTTGTCAGCACGTCTCTCTGCTCGCCGAGCCGGGCGTCGATTCTAACCGGCCAATACATGCACCATCATGGGATGGTGGACAACCAGCGGCCTACGCCTGAGGGAACGGTCTTCTTTCCACAGTACATGCAGAAAGCGGGCTACCAGACGGCATTTGTCGGTAAATGGCACATGGGCCACGAACACGACGACCCAAGACCGGGCTTCGATCATTGGGAAAGTTTCAAGGGCCAAGGCACGTATTTCGATCCGGAACTGAACGTCAACGGAAAGCGTCAAAAATTCGAGGGATACACGACCGACGTTCTGACGGACCGCGCACTGTCGTGGCTGCAGGGAGAGCGGGACACAGACCGGCCATTTTTCCTCTATCTGTCATACAAAGCAGTGCACTATCCCTTCCAGCCCGCTCCGCGCCATCAAGGCCGTTATAAAAACGCCGAAGTCCAACGCCCGGAAACCATGGCCAACACCGAGCGCAACTATCAAACGCAGCCTCATTGGGTGCGCGAGCGGCGTTATAGCATTCATGGGATCGACCACATGGAAACCGGGCCATACGACCACGATCCCGTGCCCTCGTTCGACGATCTGTATCAAGAATACTGCGAGACCGTCCATGGGCTGGATGAGAATCTCGGACGAGTTTTAACTTATCTGGATGAAAGCGGATTGAGTCAATCGACGCTGGTAATTTACATGGGGGACAATGGCTTCGCACTTGGCGAGCACGGCTTCTATGACAAACGGGACGCATTTGAGGAATCGATCCGTGTGCCGATGCTCGCTTACGCTCCAGGCTTGATCGCGCCAAACACGAAAGTGTCTCAGATGGTACAGAATATCGATATCGCTCCAACCGTGCTGGATTTGGCTGGCATACAAGCGCCGAAAAAAGCCAACATGGATGGCCGGTCGTTCCTGCCGCTGCTTTCCGGCGACTCAATCCCTTGGCGCGACCATATTCTTTACGAGTATTACTGGGAGTGGAACTTTCCTGCAACTCCCACAGTATTTGCCATTCGGAGCGAGCGGTACAAGTACATCTTCTATCATGGTGTGTGGGACCATGACGGATTTTACGATTTGCAGACGGACCCGAACGAGCGGCACAACCTGATCGGTGTCCCGGCTTTCCGCGAACGGATCGAGACCATGAAAAAACACCTCTTCGACGAACTCGACGCCCGCAACGGGCTGACGATTCCGGTTCGGCGTCCGCAAGGGGAGCGGCTCGATCAGCGCAAAAACAGACGCTGAACGGAGTATAAGTAAGAGACAGGAAACAACCATGAGAGCGTCATTGCTGCTATGCAAAAACATTCTGCTTTTCGTCTCGATTGTTATCGCGATACAAGCATCGACTGAGACTACGGTCCAGGGGGAAGAAACCAGGATTGTATCGCGTTTCAATGCCCAGGAGGCACACCAGGGAGTGGCGATCGATGGACAATATGTCTACGCAATCGGAACAAAGAGTATTGGGAAATATGAAAAAGTATCCGGTGCATTGCTTAAGCGATGGCGTTCGTCTCCTGAAGAACTTATCATCCATCTCGACAGCGGCGTAGTGGTCGATGGCTTGTTATATTGCGCTCACTCGAATTACCCACAAATTCCGATGACTGGTTCGGTTGAGATCTGGGATACCGACACTTTGAAACATATCGGCAGTCATAGTTTTGGGATTGCCCCTGGTTCTTGTACGTGGGTAGACCGATACGATGGGTATTGGTGGGCCGTATTTGCGCATTACGAGGGAAAGGGAGGGTATCCGAACAAAGGAAACGATTGGACCACTCTCGTTAAGTATGACGATCGCTGGCAGCCCCTGGAATCCTGGGTTTTTCACCCGGATGTGTTAAGACGCTTCGCACCATACAGTTGTTCCGGTGGATCGTGGGGAGTAGACGACTTACTGTATTGCAGTGGACACGATCGTTCGGAACTTTATGTGATGGAAATTCCGAAAGCCGGTTCCGTTTTGAAACTAATCCGAATCATCTCCTTAGATATTAACGGTCAAGGCATTGCATTCGATCGAACGTCGCCTGGGATTTTGTATGGGATCAAGCGAAGCACAAAAGAAATTGTATCATTCAAGATTCCTCTGGTGAATGAATAATTGTCAGCTTATTCCCCGGTTTCGATGGTGATTTTCATCTGGTTCCATTTGTAGTTTATGGAGTGTGAATTTCCTTCTTTGTTTTTCATGGCGTCAGACCATATCAGGATCATCTCTTTACCGTCATCTGCGATCCATTTGGGAGAGAGTTTGGGTTGGTAGGTGAGATTTTTAGGATCGTCGACGGTCCAGTCGTCCGAGTAATAGAAACGTTTCCAGGGACCGTAGGGATTTTTCGAATACCATAAACCGAGGCTTCCGCTTCGAGTGTGCATCCATGCGTCGTAATAGTCTTTATCGGAATCGGTCATACCGTGCCCGGCGCAGGTTCCGCCGTTGACCATGATGTATAACTCCAGCCCAGGATTCCATACCACCGAGGGAAGCCAGGAATACCAGCCGAAATAGCAACCATCGAGATTTTTCTCAGGGAAGGTGTGGATAGTGCCGCGCGCCTCGATGTCGGACGTCCAGAGCGGTTCGCCATTCTTATAAGCTTTGAAATATCGCCATTCGGCACGAACGCCGATCTTGTTTTTGTGAACGCGGGCGAGAAGGAGTTTGTGGGCTTGAGCGCCTTCGGGCGAGTAGATATAGATAAAGTCATCCCGAGCGGCGTCATTGGCGCGACCTGCTTTGACGAAGTCTACGAATGAAAACGGATAAGCCTGTTGTTTTTGATGGGGAAGACCATACTCCTCAAGGAAGAACATCTCGGCGGGATTAACTTCGTTGCGGGCGTCATCCCAGGGTGCGATGAGGCGCTCTTCACCGCGCCGGTTCACGCGGAACCATGTTTTTCCGTTATTACTGGACTTCAGCAGTTTGATTCCACGGAAGGGACCGGACCAGCTGTTTTTAGGTGTTTTGGAGACCACGGAGTAAAGGTCTTTTCCGATGGCAATCACGCCGTATCCGAACCAGCTGCCCGTTCTGGAAGCGAACTGAGGGTAAGCGGGGATGTCTTTACGTGTGAATCCATCCGGTCCGCCCAGGATACGGTAGAGGTGGTTGTGGTAGCTGTGTTTGCCGTGCAGCCAGTTGCCGTCGCACATGGAAGTAATCTGCGAATCGTCCGCCGCCCACGTAATACACCAGTTATCACCGCGTTCGGCGGAGCGGTAGACGGTGTTTTTGTGGAAGACCACACCCGTTGGGACCGGTCCGGCGTGGCTAAGACTGCCAGCGATGAAAAAGATCAGGGGAAGTATTTGAATCCATAATGTATGTGGTTTGATCGAGGGGGAGGGAGAATGACTATTCATTTTTTTAGATCCTATAAGACACGTCATGTTAAACGGGATTTCCCATTAAATCAGGAAATCCAGTCCTGATTACAGATTGTTAACGATTGTCTCATGCCAGAGTTCATCATGTCAAGTAACCTTCTCGGAAAATTATGTTTGCGAAAATTCCAAGGCGACTTGCGTGGTACTAAATATAAGTAAGAAAAGAATACCCATTTACCGTCGAAGACTTCCAAGTAACTACACCCGAGTGATTTCACACTGAGAATGTTACCGGTAATTCCGACAAAGACCTCTGCAATGATTATTTTATTCTTAGCTTGAAGCAATCAATAAGGCAATAGCAACATAACACCAGAAAGAAACCGGTATAGAGCCGAAAACAATCGAATACGTAAAAAGTAATAGAAATATATAAAGAATTAGAGTTTTACTCTTATTCCCTATTATTCTTATGGATAGGAAGAATCAATGTGATAGGTATGTGGACGCCACAATCTTGGGAAAAGGTATTGCAGCAGTTTCCCGGTTTGACTCGATCGATTATTTTAATTCGCCTTATACATCCCACGACCAGCCTTCTTGATCGCTTTCTTCTTGATGAGTTTACCCAATTCGATTTGGAGTAGGCGTTTGGGCGCTTTTGAAGCCGTTTTCCAGCCATTGTCTATCACAGCTGCTAAAATATCGTCGATTTTCATCGGTTTGCTGCTGAGGACAGCAACAATGTTCTTGTTTAGAGGAAGAACACTCTTTGTACGTTTTCCTGGTTTTGACTTGGATACCGGTTTGGTTTTGGTTGCCGGTTTGGTTTTGGCTACCGCACTTTTCTTCACAGCTAGCTTAGGCCGTCCTCTCTTCTTTCCTGGCGCACGCATCTTTTTCTCGATACCAAAGCCAAGAGCAAGGCCCTGCAACTGTGTTCTAATACCGGAGATTTTCTCATCGGCATACAAGCGCGCTTTCTCTCTGATGAGATCGAGAAGCTCATCGATAGAATAAGTTTTAAGGATAGTCGTGCCTTTCGGTTTAGCGGCCATCATTCATTCCTCCCAGTTTCATTATTTGGATTTTACGCTCATTTTTTTAAATAACAATTAGCAAAGTTCCAAATATTGTTTCAAAGTATATACGAATTTATTATGTTTTCTAGTGCAGATGTAATTGGAATGAAGAGTTATTCTCCGAAGTTGTGGATTTGGAGAATAAGGCATCTCGTGGCGCGTATCGTAAAAATCTTAACATTTTATAAGCAAAGGGACTGTATTATCATTTAAGATACCATCTGGTAGGTGATATCAGTAAACAGATACTACCTATTGGACGAAGCGGCTACGCCGCAGGAATCGTGAAGCCAAGGTGATCGAAACG
>CAZSIZ010000378.1:5481-5720 GCA_964606645.1 uncultured bacterium | reverse complement strand
CCTGGTTCCACTGGCGTTGTATCTGCAAACCCGATGGCGGGAGGAGATTCGGTTCTCGCTGATATTTCTCTTTGCTTTGTGTTTGGCCGGGCTTTTCTACGCGGGACATACGCAACTTCCCCTCTACGTTTTTTACCTGCTCTTATGTCGCGCCTGTTGGTGGGGAATCTGGGAGTTCCGGCGGAAGCGCCGTTTCGCTTTACTGGCCCATTATCCACTATGGACGTTGATGGGATTGT
>CAZSIZ010000378.1:0-5471 GCA_964606645.1 uncultured bacterium | reverse complement strand
AAAGTGCTTCTCCCTCTGTATGAATTATCCACGCTGACTGCCGGACGCGCAGGCGGGGCGGATTACCTGTTTGCCACCAACGATTCGCTTCCACCTCAGCATCTGATTACCCTGGCCGCACCGTTCTTTTACGGTGATCCCACCAGCCCTGCCCGCGAAGGACAGTTTTGGGAAACCCGGACCGGATATCACGAGATTTGCGGGTACTCGGGAATTCTGCCGTTGATTCTTCTGTTCTTCCTTTTTATTCCCGCCCGTGAAAAGGAAAAAAGCGAGGATGATTTTCACCGGCGGGAAGCGATTTTTTTCCTGTTGATTGCAATCGGAGCGTTGTTCTTCTCATTGGGGCGGTTCAACCCGCTCTACCCGATTTTCTATTACGGTCTGCCTGGATGGGCGTATTTCCGGGTTCCGGGGCGGTTGGTTTTTCTTTTTATCCTGGGAATCGCCGTCTGTTCGGCGCGGGGGCTGGCATTATGGAAACCGACACCGCTTAAAGAAATCGTCAATGAATGGTATTTCAAGAGCGCCGCGATCGCTTCGCTGTTATTCGGTGTGAGCACGTTGATCCTGGCGTTGTCCAAGGCGGGAGTCTTATCATGGTTGCGCGAATTCGAAATCGACCGAACCATTACCGAATACCATCTTTACTATACCAGCCGGGAAGCGATCGGGCTTCGTTTACCGGAATTGCTTTTTGAAACGCGCTTCTCTTGGATGCTGGGATCGTGTCTTGCGGCGTGCGCCGTCGGGCTGCTGGGATGGCTCGCTCTTCTTGCCGCGAACCGACTCAAAACGCCTGTCGCCCAGTGGCTGCCTGCCGGAGCGCTTCTACTCGATCTATTACTGTTCGGACATCGATTCGTTGAGACGAAACCGGCGGAGGAGTGGCGTGATACGTTTTTCCCACAGACGGAATTAGTCACGTTCCTCCAAGAGCACGCCCAAGGATACCGTGTGCTTTGTCTGGACGACGCCATCGGTTTTCCCGCACTGGATAAGCATCCCGAACTGCGCCCCAACCGGTTGATGCACTATCGAATCGAATCGGCACGAGGGTACGATCCCATTATCCTGAAATCCTACACCCGTTTCGTGAACCGGTTATACGGCAAAGACCCGGATAAGCCCCAAGGGGGGCTGTTGTTCTTCCCCACACCGCCGCCCGTACCCGACTTGTCAATGATGAACGTAAAATTTCTCGTCACGACCCAGGAACTTTCTGAGCCATTCAAACTGGTTTGGAAAGAGGAAAGCGAGCCGTCTCTTAGAATTTACGAGAATCCAACGGTCAAACCGCGCGTCTATCTGGAAAACGAATCGCCGGAGAATGAGCTGACCGTCCGGTCCTCAAAACCGGGGGAAGTGGAGATCGAGGTATCTACATCACAAGAAAACAGGCTGATTTACTCTCAAAGCGTTCACCCCCGATGGACGGCCGGGCAGGAGGGGAATCTGGAATTCCTACCAGAATCTTTGCAGGATGAATTCCCCATCTCAGCAACCGTTCAACCGGGAGATTCAACGATTTCAATCCGTTTTTCTTCGATTCGACCGGATTTTTTCGTTTCTGAATTCACTTTTGCAATCTGCTGTGGGATTGTGATTTTCGCGCGACGCAGGAAAAAAACGCATCTCTGACAAGAATGGTTTTTCTTAAATGATTCGACCGAATTCGTAATCTTTTTAAAAAATCGGTTTATGAACCGTTCATTGAGAGGTAGACTGTCAATAGACAAATGTGATATTCGAACTATTATTACCTAGGTAATAGGCGATAGGTAAGCAGAGTGACATATAATGGCTGATTCCGCTTTCGATCGTATCCATCACTACCCGCAATTGTTGAAACTGGCCGCCGACGAGCCGGAGATTGCGCATCTTCTGCGTTTGGCTGTTTTTGGCAAAATGACGCAACCCTTTATCCACGAGATCAATAACTATTTCACCGGGATCAGTGGTTATACGAACTTGTTGATTCAAACCACCGGCTTAAATCCGAAAAATCGTGAGTTCATACAAAAAACCCAGGATTGCTGCAACACAGTACAGTCTTTGAATCAGACATTTCGCAGCCTTTTCCCTCGGAAGAATAAAGAACTTTCTCCCGCCGACGTTTCAATTTTAATGCCTGAAATCGTTACTTTTTGTGGAATGATTTTGGGCGCATCATGTACAGTGACCTCGGATGATTCAACCGACATGCTTCAACTCCTCTCGATTCCGGAATGGATTTTCAAAGATATCGTTCTCTATTTGATCTTAAGCGCGAACGAAATGATCGATGGGAGTGGCGACATTTCGATTAAAACCTCTGTGGAATATCTACAGGGAGAGGATCGAAAAGAGAATACTGGGGAATGGTTTATCATAACGCTCCAACCCGTCTACAAACCGGAACTGTCTCAATCCCCATCCAGTGTTTGGGAATCGCCCGCTCAACGTTTGGTAAAGAGTGAAGACCGGTTGCTTTCCTCGTTGACCTGGAGGTTAGTCAATCAAAGCATCGAACATTGCGGGGGAAGCGTTTTCTTGAGGAGAGGAGACGAAAACGCTCATTATCTCATCGCTCATTTACCGATCGCGGAGGAGATAACGCAAACGGAAGCTCCAGCCGTTTCACAGGCCGTAACCGTGAAAAGATTGGACCGGCCACTCAATCTGGTTTTGCTTGAGGATCAGGAATTGATCGGAGGATTTATCCGGACGTTGTTGGAACGTGACGGCCATCACGTCCAGGTATTCGCGAACGGATTGGAGATCGATGATATCCTGAAGACGGACGCGTTGACGGGAACCGATGTGTTTTTATTGGATATATGCGTTCCCGGACGTTCCGGGCTGGAAGTGGGCAGACTGATCCGTGAAAAAAACCCGGATTCGAAAATCGTTTTTTACAGCGCTTTGAGCGATATCGAAACCGTTCAGGAAAGTTTCCGGTTAAACAACCGGACGCAATTTCTACGCAAACCGTTTAAAAAGGAAGAACTGATCGAAATGCTGGAACTCGTCATGTCAGCCGAGGCGTAAGAGATGAACAACGAACGGCCTAACATTAAACAAATTATTATCGAAGGCACCGCACGAGAGATTTACGAGGAGATTCAATTCGACGCAAAAAGTTGTTTGGAAGGATTGGAACAGGCTGAAGCACAAAAAGAAATCGAAGACTCGGACAGGGAAGCCATCCGTAAAAGTGTCGAGATGAATTTGGAAGAAGCCGCTGAAACGAGTCAACAATTGAATCCAATCGACAATCGGATTCAAGAGGAAATCCGGAAAACCGTTTTCAGCAATCGATATAAACAGTTTTTGACTTTTGCCAAATCATCGGATACGCTCCTATCACTCGTTGAATTTATCGTCAAAACGAAAGCGGCCAAATCGTCACCGGCGATTCTCGCTTCCATAAAAAAGATTGAACCGCTCGCTGGAGAATCGCTGCACAATCGAATCCTGATGATTCTGTCCTGGGATGATATTCTCAAAGAACAACGGGCACTGATGGTTTTCCGGATGGTTCACAACGCGCACCGGTTGACCGAAATTGCGATCCTGCTTCAGGATCACGACGCGATTCAGGCCGTTCGAAATTTACTACAATTCTTGGATCTTGACATGCCCGAAGAGAAAGTAGAATTCGATATCCCAGAAAACCTGGATCAACTCAAACAGGTTCTCGATGAAGGAGTGGTTGGATTATTGGAAGTAAAAAAAGATATCCAGCAAATGGATCAACAACGAAAAAAGTTGAAATCCAGCCAAAAGCAAATTGCGAATAAATTAGAGACGTTAGGCTCGGAGTCTGCGCCTTCGCTACCATCAACCCCGCAAAAAATGACTCCCAGCACAAAAAGACCTTTGGGAATGGCTTTTCTTTCTAAAAAGAACCGGTAATTACAGAGAACAACTGATTGTCGAGAACGAACGAAATGTCGGAGATTTTAACCAAACATCTGAATTGTGTGGTCTGCTCGCGTGGATTCAATTCGACGTTCAAGGAAACCATCGACCGCTTTCCCGTCTACCATCCCCATCTCTATGGCGACAAGGAGTACGAGTGTGAGTCCCGGTTTTTCGATACCCTGCTTCGCTTGTATCACGATTTGCATAAAGCCAAAACCAGCGTTCCTCTGACCACCGTCATGCAGAGTTTCAATTGGAAAAACCAAATCGAAATGAAGAGAGAAATGATGCTCTGGTGTTTTGCCATCGGCTATCTCAATGTCGATAGTCTGCACCGTCTGAAGATCCCCAAAGCAGCCGAAACCGCATGTACGGAGATTTTCTCGTCGTATAATCTCGACGATCCGGAGTCCAAAACCATGGCCATCGAGTTTCTGCGGGTGTCGTTGGAGCGGTTAGGCCTGGACCTTGAACCGGTCCCTTCGGATGAGGTCCCCATCAGCCTCTCGGAAGCGAAAGAGGCTCATACGTTTTACGCTCAGATGGACACGAAAGATGTGAAACTTCGAAGCGAAAAACAAGGGATGGCCACGGCGGATATCAGCGGCGCCAAAGAAATCGAACAACGGCGAAAAGGGCGTTAGCGCCGTCAGTATCAATCCAGCCTGACTGAATGAAGGTTTCCCGCCGAGGGCAGCCACAAGGCTTGCCCCTACACGTTTTTGTTACCTGTCCAGATATATCGGCTTGTCAACTCATTCCGATTTTATTTATTTCTTCCAACCATCCGTGCAGCGGGCTGCTTCTTCGGTCCCAGGCCGGAAACGGTTTTAGCGACTTTGGCTCGCTTCTTGAACTGGACTCCCCGTTCGCGTAACTGTTCGCCGTAGGTGTTGAAGATAGCTTCTTCGAATTCGATCAGGCCGTTCAATTCATCGCGACAGGTTTGCAGACGGGCATCGAACTGGTCGAGCCGTTCTTTTTGTTCACCCAGCGCTTCCCGGTACTCTTTCAGATCGGAAGGCCCCTCTTTCGCCATCGAGGATTTCGGGAGACTGCCAGTGGTTTTGACGGCCTGGGTTTGCATAAGGATGGTGTCCGCCAGATCCTGATCGGCTTTTTCAAAAACTTTGGCCAGATTCAACAAGGTCTGTTTGGTATGATTGCGAACCGCATCCAGAAGTTCCTGTTTCAGCAAGAGTAACTTTTCGAGATGCTGTGACAATTCCAGCTGGGCCGCCGCCAGTTCCAGCATGTCCGGGGCAAACGCTTTCTGCGCGATGCGGATTTTAGTCTGCAAGTGGTCGGATAGTGTGGCTTTCGCCCGTTCCAGTTTATCCAGGATACTGGAGTATTCGACGCTGTCGAGTTGACTCTCTTCCAGCGACGTCTCATATTTCCTGACAAGAATTTGGAGTTTGAACGCCAGAACGAAATCGGGATGTTCCTTTTTCTTGGCGGCGATCTCCTTTTCCAGGCGTGCGGTTTCCTGAGAGAACTTCTGTCCCGGATTGAGCCATTGGGAGAAGAGGGGATAAAGTATCTGGAGATCTTCGGCCCAGGTT
>CAZSIZ010000377.1:0-5728 GCA_964606645.1 uncultured bacterium | reverse complement strand
AGTGTGATTCGTCGATGATGAAACGTCTTCTCTTTTTTTCGATTACGGTTTTCTTACTGTTTGTCACGGCTTGCGGCGAACAAGATTCCGGTAACGCATTGGACAGCGGTGATGAAACCATTGCCGTTGAAGAACCCATTATTCATGAAGAACTGAAAATCGCTAAAGCACTGCTCAACGCCCGGAAATACGAAGAATGCCTCTCACACTTGAACGCTCCCTATAAGAACAAAGCACTGGAAGAGAGACGCCTGTTGTTGCGCGTATTGGTCTATGCCTGGACGGGATTTTGGAATGAAACCGTCACCGAACTGAACCAATTCATGGCCCTGACCGGTAAACCTAAAAATATCCCACACATCCGTCCCCGCAGTTTGAAAGACAGAGAAGCGTACAATGAATTCGAATCGTTCGACTTCACCTACGACGACGCCCGTTATTTATGGCGGGTTTTATGGCAAGACCGAATCGTCTCACGCATCACCGAAAACATCGATTCGGAAATAGGGAAAACCGTCAAAATTCTCGATTTCGTCTACCGGCACGTCAAATTCGGCACCATCGAAGGAGGGCACATCAATGACAAGCCTTTCAATGTCCTGGTCAAAGGGCAGGGATTTTGTGAGGAACTGGCCTGGGTAGCGAATCAGTTGCTTCGGGCGGCCGGTTTGGATGCCGCCCGCTTGATTCTCTGGTGGCCACACGAAGAAGTCAGCCCCCATACCATCTCGATGGTCAAAATCGGGGAGCACTGGATCGCCGTGGACCCAACGGCGGGATTGATCCTTCAAGGAGCGAAATCCAGAAAACCCAAAGGCATGCCCCAACACTTCATTATCGAACCCACCGATGAAAAGTACCGGGCATTCGGAAACAAAGTGCCCTCGTTCGGCTCCTACCTCGAAGCGATCAAAGATTTCGGCCAGTACAACCGCTTGAACGTGACGATCCCGGTTTCGCATCCGTTCTTCGATTTCGAGTTGGAAACCTGCACGCCGCGTTTTCTCTGGCTAGGTAAACGCCTAGAGGAAATTGTATCACTTCCAGGTTTTTCGCATCCTTATGTCACCTCTGCGGTTCCTTCCATCGATCCACGAACGGGGAAGATACTGAAATGGCAGGGAATCGAGTTGAAATACATTTTTGAATCCACTCACAAAAAAAATGCGGCCCGGTACCAGCTCGCCCATAAGCGCTTCGCTTTTATCCGCTCCATTCAGTTCGCGCGCCTGGCGTTGTTGTCGGGCCAGTATCCCGTGGCCGAGAAAATGTTCGCCCAGGCCAGCCAATCCGATACATTCACGCCGGAAGCCCGTGAAGATACGGTGTATTACCTCTCCGTATCCGCATACGAACAGGAACAATACGAATTGGCCCGCCAGCGATTCGGTACGTTTCTACGTGCCTACCCAGCCAGCCGATGGAAATCCAGAGTGAAATATCAACTCGCGCTGATCGCTTACGCACAAGGTCGGAATTCCGACATCCCCGAATTGCTTCAAGCGTGTGAGCAGGAATCCGAAGCCTCTTTCTTCCATTGGATGACGGAAATGAAATTCGTGAAACGGCAAAAGATCGCTCCTCACCCTGAGGCCGGTTCCGATTGAGAATCGTCCACATCGGTTCCAATTCATCCCAATCCATTCGATCACCACTCAATTGGATCTTTTCACGTCCATTCAATGACACATTCAGGTATTGGATATACTATTATGCTCAGAACCGAAGGCCGCATCTGTAATTTCACCGCAGTGGAGTTATAATCCCTCGTTACGTTCGATTTGGAGATCACCTTATGAAACAGAACTATTTATTCTTAATCGTTGCACTCGTCTTATCGGCAGGCGTATGGCCGGGCCAGGTGAAGGCGGCGAATTGGACCCCTGATTTCGACAAAGCGCTGGAGACCGGCAAAGAGGAAAACAAGCCGGTTCTGGTCTTCGTCTATCACCCATTCTCCTACCACAAAGCCGACCAGAAGCGTGCGGACTTTCTTGTGTGGGACAGCCCCGTCGTTGCCAAGATGATGGCCAAATTCATTCAGGTGCATGTGAACGTGGAAAAACAGAGCGAACTGGGAACTCGCCTGGGCGCTCATCAATATCCCGCCGTCCTGTTTTTCGATCCGAAAGGGCGGGAAATTCTAGCCCTTCGCCTTGAAGACAAAAAACTGACCCGCAGCAGAGTCGTCACCCGTTTGAAACAGGTACTCAACCGAATCGATGAGTTCGATCGGATCGAACAGCAAATCAAAGTCAGCGATTCCGATCCCCAGCTCGTTCTGCAATACGCCAAGGGTCTGCGTGACCGCGCCCAGTTCGATCGGGCAGAAGAGCACTTTAACCGCCTATTCAAGTGGAAGAACCTCGATCCGAAAATCCATAAGGAAGCGGATTCCGCCAATTCCCTCATGATCTTCTACCAAGCCTCGCGTCGTTTTTACGGAGGAGACTACGACCAGTGCATCGATCTCGTTCAGCGTTTCCTCGCCAAATCGCCCAAAAGCGCTTCCATCCATCAGGCCAATTTGTTGTTGGGGATGGCCCTTTATGAATCCGGGGAAAAAAAGGATGCTGAAAAAGTGCTCAAACGCCTGGCCCGCGATAAAAAAGCCGGAATATTCAAGGAAAAAGCCAAGCATTATCTCGATCAGAAAAAGAAAAGGTGAACGCCCTGAGAACGGTACACACGAATTGCCGCCATTACATCGGAGACCGGCCCTGCTCCCCACACAAGAAGCACGGCGTCTATTGCGAGGATTGCCCCCACTTCGATCCGGTTGAAGACCGAGTCTTGATCGTCAAGTTGGGAGCGGCGGGAGATGTGCTTCGGACGACCGCTCTGCTCGGTTCCATCCGGGAAATGTCTCCACGCGCTCATATCACCTGGGTCTGCGGACAAAAAAGCATCTCTCTCATTCGGCACAATCCGCTGATCGACCGCCCCCTCCCGTTGACTCCGGAAACGATCGCCATTCTCGAAGGGGAACGTTTCGATCGCTGTATCAACTTCGATCTGGCCCCGGAAGCAACCGCCTTAACGATGAAGATTCAAGCAGGTCTCTTTCAAGGTTACGGCCGGAAAGAAGACGGTTCCGTCTTTCCATTCGACACCAACGGTGAAGAATGGCTGGAGATGAGCCTCTGGGACGACAATAAGAAAGCCAACCGGAAGACATACCAGACGCACATGCGCCGCCTGATCGGTGCTCCCGAAACCAATCATCCCATCATCGTACCCTTATTGCCGGATAAGACCGCTCTCGCGAAGGAATTCGCCCGCAAACACGATCTGACTCCGGATCGTCCCGTCATCGGATTCAATGTGGGAGCGGGTGAGCGCTGGGAATATAAGAAATGGACGGTCGAAGGTTTTGTGCGGCTGGGCGAAATGATCCACCGCGAACGCCTGGGCCGTGTCGTGATTCTCTATGGTCCTGCCGATTACGAGCGCGCCCAGGAAGTAATGAGTGCCATGACCGCGCCGTTTATCGACGCCGAGCTTCGCGCGTCGGTTCTCGAATTCGCCGCCATTCTGAACCTGTGCGATCTGGTCGTCTCCGGCGACACACTGGCCCTGCACGCCGCGTTGGGTTTGGGAAAACGGGTGGTCTGTCTGGTCGGTCCGACATCGGCGGCTGAACTGGAACTCTACGGCCAGGGTGTTATCCTTCAGGGGGAAATCGATTGCCTGGGTTGTTACCTGACTCGGTGTGACAGGGAACCCAATTGTATGAAATCGTTGCCGGCGGAAAAAGTGTTCGACGCCGTCAAGCAGCCTTTCGAGCGTGTATGATGGAAACGAACGTTCACGATCCCGCAGCCAGTTGGCGTGATTACCAGCGCGTCAGTTTTATCAAGGGCTTTTACAAGGCGCGCCAGGCCGTTCTGGAACTCTTCGATGAGTTCCAGCGGACCGGGGACATTCCCGCCGAATTGGTCGATCGCCTTTTGGAAACCTCTCTTCGTGATCTCAAGGATTTGTCCCGAGTGCTCTATCATATCGAGGACGAGCAGGAAACGGCTTACAAACAGCAGCGTATTTTCAACAAGGTTCTGAGTGAGTTATGCCACGAGGCGGAAAAGGCCCGTGATAATATTAGGATCGTCGAAGCCTATTCCGAAGAGGCGAATCTATCCAACGACAAAGTGTTGAAGAAACTCTCCATGCTGGACAAGCAGATCGTGAATTCAGCCCGCCGCGAATTACCGGTTCAGTTCCGTCGAATCAAACGCATTATGGACGTGCTGGGGCCGTTGTTCGAGCAGATTCTTCCCGTCTACCGGGACAACCGGGTTGTGACGCGCACGCTCTATTTCGACCGTGAGCGTTTCGACCGCCTGGTTCAGCCGTCCACGATCGAATTTTTCTTCCCCATCCTCTTCGGGTCCGTTGCGGAAGGCTATTTGGAACTGATCCATTTTCTGGTCCGCACCAGCCACCTCCAGCAATCACTTGATGTCATGGTCGAATTCGGTTCCTGGATCGAGTCCCACCCCAAAGACCGCCCCTTCTTCGATCGAGCCGAAGCCACCCTCCAAGCCGCCCAGGAAACCTGAAAATACTCTCTTTTATAACGAAACGGGAAAAAGTCGAAAACTGGAAATTAAACCACAACCTATCGGTAATACTCAAGATTGATATACAACATACTGGGTGAGTTTCGTCCTGCTTTCACTTTTTTCAATCCTTTTTATAAACCCAGAATACGATTGGAAATTCTATGAATCCATACTTATCAACGGGTATAATTTCTGGCTTTATTTTGTGAATGATACACATCACTGGATCGGCTGGAATAATCATCAATGCCGGTATAAATGTTATTAGACCGATGTAAGGAATCCCAATATTGCTTAACCAGCCAGAAACTAATCCTAAAGGTAGAAAAAACAAAAAAAATCCTATAGGCCATATAAAAAGATATAGCCATAAACCAGGCATCCCTGGAGGAGTTTCCATTCCAGTTATGTATAAAAATATCGTCCAAATTACACCAGCAATTAATGCGCGAATAAAATTTACTTGAAATGTTGATTTCCACAAAATATCTTTGAATGAATATTTTTCCATTTCTTCATATCCTTCCTATTTGATTGAAAAAGTTTTGGGTGTACTTTGTGTTAAGTATGCAAGTAAATGTATCCGAATTACAATTTACAAAAGCATATAGAATAAAAAAAAGATAGGCTAAAATTCAGTTTTGTAATGTAGGTTTGCATTAAAAAGGTAAGATTCACAAAACTTTACCTTACTAGCCCATCAGAATTCTATGATTTCCTCTCCTCCAAATGTAGCCATCACTCCAAGAAGAACCTTTAAATTATTGCATGCCTCCTTAATAAGTTCTTCACTTTCAATCAATACTACTACTCCTGCACAGCTTACTGATCTTCCCTGCGTTATCTCATTTAAGGACCAAGTTTCTATAGCATCATTAACAGTTTGGTATGAATAAACGGGAATATCCCATTGCTTATATTTCTCAATCAATAGCTTTTCTTCCTCATTTAATTCAACTCTACAGGTTAAAAGAAAATTAAATCCTTTTGATCCACCAAAAAATCCTATCTCTTCTTCTTGATTACGCGCGATGTACAGTTTCATATTATTTATCCTTTTTGATACTGTTACTAGTAGTCTGTCTAACTCATAATATCGGGTTGGGTTGCTTCCCAGGGCAATCGCATGAAATTGTAGAAGAGTTATCCAGATAAAACTTTGAGAA
>CAZSIZ010000376.1:0-5738 GCA_964606645.1 uncultured bacterium | reverse complement strand
CAGAAAGCGCCGAAGCGATGTCCAACGACGAATTCTTCGACACCATCGGTATCCCCGAACTCACCAACCAAGAGGCGGCCAAAGCCAAAGGCCTCGACAACCCACTCATCACGAACCGCCCCGGCTGCCACACCTGGATCCCGGAGAATTTCCAGGAAGACGACCCCCGTCACGGCTGGACCTGGGACCACTGCCGTTCCGACGCCATCGCCCTGCTAGGCAGCGAAAAATCCCTTGAGGCTTACCTCAAAGAAGAAGAAACGCCCCCATCCGCCCCAGATGAAGAAGAGGAACTAGAGGATGGAATGCTGATCGATATCAAGAAGCCCGATCCGCAACAGAAGATGTTTAAATTGAAATAAGTTTGCTGGGAAATTTAGGAAGAGAATAAAATGACACAATACCTATTGACATTAAAAAGCCCGATTTAAAGGATAAGTGGTTTTGAGAGTGAATTTATAGTAGAATAAGGGTGAGGGATGATCGAACGATGAAAAAAATCAGTTTGTACCTGGATACATCGGTCATCGGAGGCTACTTCGATCCCGAGTTCGAGAAACCGACCAGAGAACTTTTTAATCTGATCCGAATCGGTGTTTATCAAGTCTTCATTTCTGAATTAACCCTCGAAGAAATCCGAAAAGCGCCTTTAATCATCCAAGAAAAATTATTTCATCTGCTATCGGATATAGAATACGCTATCATAGAGGAAAACCAGGAAACTTTGCAATTATCGGAGCAATATTTAATAAGAGGCGTCGTATCTTCAAAGTATCGGGATGACGCACTCCATGTTGCGATTGCGACTTGGCAGAAGATCGACTACATCATTAGTTGGAATTTCAAACATCTCGTGAATGTTGTCAGAATAAGAGGTTTTAATTCCGTCAATTTGGATATGGGTTATTCATTAATTGATATCCGTACTCCTTTGGAGGTGATCGATAATGATTCAGGAAGAATTTAAAGTCATGGAATGGTTGCGCGGAATCCGTAACGAGCATAGTGAGAAAATCAAAGGTTTGACAACGGAGCAGATTCTGCAGGAAACCAAGGAAAACGCCGCCGCAACGCAAAAACGGATTGAGGAAATACGGAAAGCGAAGGCGGCGCAGTAATAACCACAATTTCAACCATGGGATTGAAATGCAGGGGATAGGCTATGACGAATAACGAATTCAAAGTCATGGATTGGCTCAGAAAAATACGGGATGAACATAGTCTTCAGTCCATCGATAAACCATGGGAAGCATTGAAAAAAAAAAACGAAGAAGCAGTCGATCGATTCACGCAGCGGATAGAGAAATTACAAAAAAAAAAATGAATCCCGACAACACTAAAGACTTTGTATCAGGTTAGCCGATTGAAATGTCTGATCCATCCCCCAACTTGAGTGGAGAATAAAGCAGTCGGTTGCCTGGAAATTATTCCCTGGGCAGGGTGAAAGGACGGTGGACGATGAACCGGGATGATCTTTTGAAACGAATTTCATGCGATCCGAATGTCTGCTTTGGCCGCCCAGTGATCCAGGGAACCCGAATCTGGGTCTCCCTAATTCTCGGTTTCCTGGCGGATGGGATGAAAGAAGACGAATTTCTGCTTGAGTACCCTCAACTGGTATCCGAAGATATTCGAGCGGCCATCGCTTATGCGGCCTTTATATCGAACGAACGCTCAATCCCCCTGACCTAGGAACACCCGAATGAAAATCAAACTCGATGAAAATCTTGGGAGAAAAATCCAAGCGTGTTTCACAATTGAAGGGAAACTCACCCATGCCAATCAATCCCGTACAGTTCGCGCATCAGATATGCGATGAATTTCTACGATACATTTTTTCCGCGTTCCCACTGGCCGATCCCGAACTGGCCCAGCAAGTCAAGGATCAACTCACCCGCCCCTCTTCACTCGATATCCCCCTGGTCAAAGGCCCCTACGTCTCCTTGTCCGAAGCTTACTGCGAAGGGGAACCAATTGAAACAATGGCCCAGGACGGCCGTCTGCATCCCGTCATGCCAAGCCTCATCGAATTCGACACGATGTGGAAACATCAACAAGAAGTCTTCGACGCCGTAAAGAAGGACCAACACGTTCTCATCTCAACCGGAACCGGTTCGGGAAAAACAGAAGCGTTTCTCTACCCCATCATCGACGAACTATTGCACGAACGTCAACAAGGCATAACAAGCGGCCTCAAAGCGATTTTCGTCTACCCCATGAATGCCCTGTCCAACGACCAATTGGCCCGTTTGCGAGTCGTTCTGTCCGGTACGGAAATCACCTTCGGCCAATGGATCGGTTCCACCCCAAAAAAGTCAAGCGACACCAAGCATATCGACCGGTTTGACGGATCGTCGCGCAGCACTTATTTAGCAGAACGAACAAGTCGCATCGTCGAAGCCATAAAGGAAGAGCGCAGCGCCCGGATATTCGCTCCCCCCGAAGAATGCTGTTCGGAAGAAGAAATCCGCGAACGCCAACCGCGTATTCTCCTGACCAACTACCGCCAATTGGAAATCCTCACCACCCGGATTCCCGACGTCCATCATTTCGCGAACGCACCCCTGCGCTACCTGGTGTTCGACGAAGCCCACACCTACGAAGGAGCCGTCGGCGCAGAAGTATCGTGCCTCATTCGCCGTGTCCGGGCACTGGCCGATAAAATCGCCGATGAGGTGATCTGTATCGGCACATCCGCAACGCTGGTCGATCCCAATCCAGAAGCGCCGGACGACGATACCGCCGCCAAACGTTTTGCCTCCCGCTTCTTCGGTGTCAATCAAGACAAAGTCCGACTTATCACCGAAACCTACCGGGAACCACAATGGCCGAGCGAACGATACCGCCCCCTCCCTCCTCAAGGTGATGGGATGGATCGACTGGCCCGGCTTCTCAAGGCACTGGAAGCCCCGGAAGATGTTCAGGCTATCCAAAAAATCGTCGAAGAACTGACCGGCGGAGTCTTCGATCCCGAAACGAATTGGCAAGAATCCCTATACCGTTTGATCCTTTCCAATCAATACGTCTACGAGTCCGCCCAAATCCTGAAAAACGCCCGCTTTCTTTCGGAAGGCGCATGGCAAGTGTCACAGCGTGTCGGTCACGGACGCCTGCCGGAAGGAGAACAATGCACAGCCGAACTCCTGACATACCTGCTTTTGGGCGCAGCCGCCCAGCGCGACAAACAGCCGTTGCTCAGGCCCAAAGTCCACTTTTTCCTACGGGGCCTGGATAAGATGGTGGCTGCTTTCGAGAGAGAGAACGGAGACACGAAGCCAATTCTGTTTCTCTCCACCGAGCAGGCGAAAGAAGAGTATCCCGATCGACGCTCGGACGCCTTCTATCAAGTGTTGACGTGTAAATATTGCGGGCAGCATTTCTTTGAAAAACGATTTTCAGAGTTGGAATTGAATAAAAAAAATAACCGGGTGACCGGTTTACTGAAAGGCCACGCGGCAGAAGACCGAAACGGTGATGAAAACGCTGTTTGGTCTCCAACCAATGAGGATCATGGCAAACGATTAGTCTTCACAAACCGCCTGCTCGAAGATGCGGAAGAGACTGAAAGCACAAGAAAACGCTCTCGTCAAAGAATTCAAGCTTGGCTTTGCCGCCAATGTGGCGCTTTACACAGAGGCCATTCAGAACACTGCCTGGCCGACGGCTGCGGGCATGAAGAATCCTTGCTTTCTATGGATGTCATCGGAGATGAAATGACATCGTGTCCTTCGTGTGGATCGATTTCGCGTCGTATTGGAAATCGCCTGATCGAACCGGCAAAACCCGTTCGTGCAGTCGAGGTTGCCGACGTTCACATCTTGGCTCAAGCGATGATCAATGCGGCTCCACAAGGCCACAAGAAACTCGTCGTTTTCGCCGATAGCCGACAGGACGCCGCGTTCCAAGCCGGTTGGATGCAAGACCACGCCCGGCATATACGGTTGCGGCATTTGATGTATGAGATTCTAAAAGGGAAAAATGAGCCATTAAAAATTGAAGAAATAACGTATGAATTACGGACACGATTCAAAAATGACAAATCATTGATTCAATCATTGTTCCCCGAATTAACAGGCGATTCCGGCATGGCGTTTGGCCCAAACCTGATGAAAAACGTCCACACGGTTTTGCGTTATATGGTTCTCCGTGAATTTACGAATAGTGTCCGCACACGAGTATGTCTGGAGTCTCTGGGATTGGCGAAGATTGAATACGAAGGACTTAACGCAGAACAATCCAGCGTAGCGAATTGGTGTAACTCGGCGGAACTGTCAAAAGAAGAAGGCGTTGAAGCCATCAGCCTGATCCTGGATATGTGGCGACGCGATCGTTGCCTTTACGTCGAAATCGACCCGATTTATTCCCACTACCACAAACTGGATGATGAATACATCCAAGCCGGTCTTCTTCAATTAAGAGAATTTCATCCCAAAGGATTCTTATTAGAAAAAAGAGACACGGATAAATATGCCCGTGGCCTTATTTCGTCTCGCGGTCAATCTGGATTGCAAGCACTAATCAAGAAATGGTCAAACGATCCAGATTCCACCGATCCCATTCCAATCATCAAGGAATTATGGAACCTTCTGACCAACAAACTCCAACTATTAACAAAAGTCGAAATTCGCAGTCAAAGGGATAGATTTCTGGGTGCAGCATGGCAGATTGATTCCGATAAAGTCATCGTTCGAACCTCCCAAGGAAAAAACCGCTGTACTTCCTGCCAACGAATTATGACTCGAAATGCACCAGGAAATGTATGTTCCCGTCATCATTGCAAAGGAACAACGATGGCCGAAATGCCAGACAAGGATAACTACGACGTTGCCGCAATGGAAAAGCCGTTCAGCATGGTCAGCGCCGAGGAACACACCGCCCAGGTTCCAGGAGAAGTCCGGGAAAATATCGAGCGGGATTTCAAGTCTCCCAAAGGCAGAATCAATTGCTTGGTCGCAACACCCACCCTGGAAATGGGAGTTAACATCGGTGCGCTGGATATGATCCTGATGAGAAATGTTCCCCCGCGTGCGTCAAATTATTGGCAGCGCGCGGGACGGGCCGGTCGGCAAGAGCGGATGGCGGTCATTACGACCTATTGCCGGAACCGAAGTCATGACCGCTTTTTCTTTGAAGATCCTTTACGCCTGCTTGGTGGTTCGATCGTTGTACCCGCCTTTAATCTGAAAAATCCCTTAATGGTCGCCAAGCACATCCGCTCGGCTTTGCTATCAGAAATGCTGCAAATGAGCGGTCTAAAAGGGACTCAAGCCGATCATATCCGTGAAATCATCAAAGTGAATTTCCCGCTCTACATTCGCGATTATTTTCTTGATGAAAACAGTCATTATCTTGATTCACCGCCTAGTACGGTTCTTTTTGCGGCTTTTATTGATAAAAACCTAAGTGATTTTTGCAGCCGCCTAAAACCGCTTTTCACCGAGTATTGGCCAAGCGATATTGAAGAACTGACGAATCACTCCGCAATTGAAAAAGTGCTTCACGACACACCAGCTGAATTGAATAAGGTCATCAAGCGCCTTCATAACCGGTTGATGTGGGCACGTGACACTCGTAAAAAATTACACGATGAAAAAGACCATCGAGTCCTCTCTAAAGAGGAACAACAACTGCTGAATCGCTGTGACTATTTTATCAACTCAATCATAAGACGTGAAAAAAATACTTATACACCGATTTTCGCGTTGGTTTAACCGTCATAGAAATATAAGAATCTCAAG
>CAZSIZ010000375.1:0-5749 GCA_964606645.1 uncultured bacterium | reverse complement strand
ATACCATACGATCAAAGAAGGAAAAAACGGGCTGGGTCCGGCTCCGATAAAGACTGAGAAAGGCTGGCTGAATCTGGCGCACGGTGTTCGCGACACGGCGGCGGGGATGCGTTACGTGCTGTATCTATTCCTTGCGGATTTGGAGCGTCCGGACAAGATCGTCAAAGAACCGGGGGGATATTTCATGGCTCCGGAGGGGGAAGAACGTGTCGGTGATGTCTCGAACGTCGTTTTCTCCAATGGCTGGATCGCACGGGCGAACGGTGACGTGCTGATTTATTACGGCGCGTCCGATACCCGGCTCTACGTGGTTTCTACAACCGTCGAGCGGCTTCTGGATTACGTATTGAACACGCCGGAAGACGGTTTGCGCTCATCGGTTTGCGTGCAGCAGCGCCATGCGTTGATTGAGAGTAATCTTACCGTTATGAAGCAATCGAATTTTAAATGAGTTTTTTCTGAGTCTGGAACCCTATTCATGGGACAGATTTTCCATAAGAATCGAAAAAACAATCCGTTTAATCATAGGAGAAGCGATCGTGTCTAGAAAATTATTTTCGTCTGTGAGAATCCTTGCCATTATCACCGTTATCGTTGGAGTCTGGCTCTCATCGCTTGTTTCTTATGGGGAGGACAAATCCTATCTTCCTCACACACTTCCTGGTGAACTGGGACAAACGTGGGTCGAAATCGACGGGCAGGTGTACGGCGCTCAAGCGAATGATCTAGGCCCTATTGGAGGCGGCAAGGGATATACGCGGAACGTCACAACCGGGACGTATACCGTCTCCAACGCGGCAGAATTGATTGCGGCTTTGGGGAAAGCCAAATCCGGGGAGACTGTGTTCGTTGAAGGCGAATCCGAAATCGATCTGTCGGTTCGAGTGGTTGCGGAAGCGTTTGTCCTCGAAATTCCCGAAGGCGTGACACTGGCGAGCGATCGCGGTCTTCGAGGATCGTCCGGCGCGTTGATCTACAGTGATGCGTTCAAAACCCGCCCCCTGATTCAGCCCGCCGGTTCCAACGTTCGGATCACCGGCCTGCGTCTGCGCGGTCCGGACCCGAAGCTTCGGATGGAGCTGCATCGACGGTCATTCCGCGACGGGGGCGGCGGGCATGAATATTACTACAAATTTCCGACGTCCGACTGCATCATCACCGATCACTCGAACCTCGAAGTCGACAACTGCGTTCTCTATGGATGGAGCCACGCCGCCGTCTATTTAAGGAAAGGCGACAGCCACCACATTCATCACAACCATATCCATCACAATCAACGCCACGGGCTGGGGTATGGCGTATCACACAATCAAACTTTTTCGCTGATTGAGTATAACCTATTCGACAACAACCGGCATTCCATCGCAGGGACGGGCCGATCCGGGAGCGGTTATGAAGCACGGCACAACGTCGTGCTCGAACACGCCAACAGCCACCTTTACGATATGCACGGTGGCCGCGACCGTAAGGATGGGACGGATATTGCGGGAACCTGGATGAAAGTCTATAACAACACGTTCGCGGCTACTCACGTTCGAGCCGTTGTCATTCGTGGTGTGCCTGAGGAAGAGGCTTCGATTCATCACAACTGGTTTTATATCCCCCTTCCAGGAAAAGATGTTATTGTCTCTGACGGGAAAACTCCTGTTACTGACAATGTCTACGGAAATCCTCCGAGTAAGAAGCAAGAGGCTTATAATTTCTGAATTAGTTATCAGTTGTCAGTTGTCAGTTGAATCCACGCATTTTGAGATGAAAGGATTTGGGTAGGATTATGAGAATTCGATTTTTTGTTTTTGTTATTTTTATACTGCCTTTGCTCTTCAATGAGGCACACGCGGAATTTCGCGTGGGGATCGCTTCCCGCATCGTGACACCCGATCCCCTGTTACCTGTGTCGGGTGGAATTGGGCCTTCCAATCCGACTCATACAAAAAAAGGCGAACTGGTTGTTCGAGCGTTGGTTTTGAGCGAAGGGGATACGTCTGTCGCGATTGTCAGTACTGATTTTCTTGGATTTCCCGCCGTTCTTGGAGACCGGGTTCGCGCGAAGATCGACACGATCCCGCCGGAAAACATCCTGATTGGAGCCACCCATACTCACAGCGCACCGGATTGTTATGGATTTCCCAACGAGAAAGGCGAAATGTCTATCGATCTGAAATATTTGGATCGTGTTTGCGCCAAAATAGTGGAAGCCATTCAGGACGCCATCGGCCAGTTTCAACCGGCTCACGTTCGGATTGGAACCGGTGAGGCCAAGGGGAAAATCGCTTACAATTATTATGCCGAGAAACTATACGATCCACGCTGTCATGTGATCCAGGCGCTCGATCTTGAAGGACATCCAATCGCCACCCTGATCAATTACGCCGTCCATCCCGAAGTGCTTGGTTCCGGCCAAGGAATCATCAGCCCCGATTTAGTGGGTCCGCTATACGACCGCATCGAGGCGAAAGGCGGGGGGACAGGGATTTTTATCAATGGCGCTCTGGGCGGCATGGTGACGGCTGACTGCCGCGGAGCCGATGGGAAAGACATTCAAACGTGGGAGGAGTGCATTCGTATCGGTGAGAAACTGGCTGATGAGAGTCTGCGAATTATCGCCGATGCGCCGATTCAGAAAAACCCTCAACTACGATGCGAATCTACCACGATTTTTTTTCCTATCGATTCACCCATTATGCAGAGCATTCTCCGCAACTCGCCTTTGAATTACCCGGTACGTGATGACAACCGAGTTCCGGCCCGAATCAATGCGGTCAACCTGGGCAACGCGCAGATTTTGACGATTCCAGGCGAAGCGCTGCCCAACATCGGCTATTACCTCAAACGTAAAATGTATGGTGAACACAATTTTCTATTTGGTCTCACCAACGATGCGTTTGGGTATATTTTGACGAAAGAGGATTTCGATAGTTTTGAACGTTACGAATATATTACACGAACCAGTTTGGGAGAAATGACCGGAGAGATTTTCGTCGATGCAGCGTTGAAATTCGTGAATCGGATTCCCAAACCGGCCCGCTTGGGGCAGTGATTGGTTGCGTTCGTAGTGTTATGGTGGGTCAAAAAGCGTGACCCACCCTACTTGGCTCATACAGATTTCTTTTTATCTCTTTTTTTCTGCCGTTTCTCCTTTAGTGTGTCCGCACTTTTTTTCTGTGATTCGAGTTTGCCTTTATCTTTTTTTCCCTTGTCACCCATTTTAGCCTCTTTTCGTCTTAAATGATTGTTTTATAAAAACCGATATCAGATCCATTCGGACATCAGTGACGAACTCATTTTACTTTCAAATGATGCCGTTTACAACGACGACGGTTATGTTTGTCTAAATAAATATATGACAAGCGTTGGGTGGGTCTTGTCTTACTGACCCGCCCTACGAACTATTGTCAGAATCTGGATAGCCAGGATTTATGGGATTAACAGGATAAAAACCTATCTGAACCAGCCTGCTTGGATCGGTGATGGAGCACGGTCGGTGCGTTCGAGGTGCCAACTTTAAATGGTCCATCCATTTTTATAATCCGGGCGGATATATTGATCCGCTTCGGGGCAATTGGTGGCTTTCAAATTTTTCCCATCCCAGTTCAGTTTTTTGTGGGATTGAATCGCCACGTTGCCGAGTAAGACCGCTTCGGCCAACAGCCCGGAGTAATCGAAATTGGAGCTGGCGGGATCGCCGCCTTTGCACGCATCGACCCAGTCACGGTGGTGACCTTTCGATCGGGGAAGCGTTTTGGGAGGCCGTTTATAGTTCTCATTCAGGGATTTGGGGATAATCTGCGGATCGCCCGCCCAGCCGGGACACATAATTTTACCCTTTTCTCCGACAAACAGAATACCATTGCCACCCCCGACTAAATCTTGTCCCGGTTCCAATTCCTCAGGGCGGGGGGGCATCAACCCACTGTACCAGACTAACTTGACCGGCGGCAGATTGTTTCGACTGGGGAATTGATAGTAAACCGTTGCCGCCATTGGGTAGGTCTCTTTACTCTCGCCTGCCGCCCGCGCCTCGATCGTGTCGGGATACCCCAGATCGAGCGCCCAGAACGCGGGGTCCATATTGTGACAGGCCATATCGCCTAATGGACCTGTGCCGAAATCCAACCAGCCCCGCCATGTGTAGGGCGTATAATCGGGATGATAGGGTCGGCGGGAAGCCGGTCCTAACCATAAATTCCAATCCAGCCCGGAAGGAACCGGGGGGGTCTCACTGGGTCGATTCATTCGGCGTTCGACGCGGCAGAATCCGATGTGCCAGGAATGAACTTCTTTGATTGCTCCGATCGCGCCGTCGCGAATCCACTCCACGGTCTGACGGATGCCTTCTCCACTATGCCCCTGATTACCCATTTGCGTCGCGACACCCGCTTTTCGAGCGGCTTCCGAAATCGCACGCACTTCGTAGACTGTGCGAGCCAGGGGTTTTTCGCAATAGACGTGTTTTCCCCGTCGAATCGCTTCGAGCGAGGTGATTGCATGGGTGTGATCGGGGGTGGCGATCAGGACGGCGTCAAGACTTTTTTCCGAATCGAGCATTTTTCGGAAATCGATGTAGACCCCGCATTCGCTATAATGCTTCGTCGCATCGTTCGAGGAATAACGAACGTCTACGATCTCTTTGGCCGGACCTCGTCCCGCCTTTCCCCCATAGTAAAAGCGGCTGTAGTCGGCTTCCTCGGCCACGTCACAAATTGCTGTGACCCGGACATCCTTTTGTCGGATCAAATCCTTCATGTTCTGGATTCCCCGGCCTCCGGTTCCGATGATGCCGACATTGAGTTTGTCGCTGGGAGAGGCGGATTGATTTCTTCCCAGAACGGACCGGGGGAGAAAGAGAAACGACGAGACGGCTCCGCCTGCGGCTGACACGAATCGACGCCTTGAAATCGACGGTTTGGAAATATCTTTGGTTTTGGCTGTTGTCACGATGGTGTACCTCTATTTGGTAGTTTTTTAATTTTTATGATGAAAATGCGATTTCAACTTTTTTTATATTATTGATATTGATCGCCCTTACCCTTGCCGGGCGATGTTTGGCGGTCGAATTGACCGAGCATCATTCCAATGCCCATCATGATACCCAGCCAAGTGGCGGTTCGCATCTGTGAGAACATCGGGGCGAACATTTCCGCAACGGCGAACGCGACGAACGCACAAGTGATTCCTCTCGACAGCGTTCTCAGAAACGGATCGCGGATCGTGGTGTTCTGCTTCATCAGCCGTTTCAGGAAGGCGAAATGGAGCAGGAGGTAAGTGAACAATCCAAAAAAACCCATTTTAACGGCAACCCATAAAAAGGTGTTGTGAACGCCTAACAAGTTAGTGCGTGACAGAAATATCTCCATCGGCATGATCCCGCCTAAGCCGATCCCGGTCAAGGGATTTTTTCGGATGCAGATCAGGGCGTTATGCCATTCGACCAGCCGGTAATTGGCACTGCTTTCCTTCGTGGGATGGAGTATCGATCCAGCCCGCATTCCGATGGCTTCCCACTGCCCTGCCGCCGTCAGGATTCCCACACCGACAATCCCGGCGAGGATCAGCACGATCGTCAACCGGAAACGCGCCCGGTTTCCCTGGAGCCAGAACAGCGTCATGATCCCGACCATCAATGCGATGTAATAGGCCCGTTTGTACGAAAAAAGGAAGCAGAAGAACACGGCAGGCGAAAGAAGCGCAAACAATCGCATCCCCGGAAATCGAACCCGCTCAATCGCGAAGATCGCTAAAATCAATA
>CAZSIZ010000374.1:0-5780 GCA_964606645.1 uncultured bacterium | reverse complement strand
GATCTCCTTTAACCAACTGACACACGTCATATATTGCGGTAGCCTCGAAGCCTCATCGTTTGGTATTAATGATGTGTTACGCGGCTTACCAAGTTATTTGGGAACCATTATCCAAAATATATTGTCGATGTCAACAGGAAAGGCGCATTTTGCGCATTAAATTATTGATGTTTTTTTGGGTTGATTCGCGTCAGGTTTACAGCGTCAATCCAGAATTCAGTTTTTCATTGTCGTTCAGGATTTCATCCCAGGTGACTTCTCGACGTTCGTAAGAGGCTTTTCGGCCCAGGATGGCGGTCAAGGCGCTGTCGGCGGCGTAGTCGGCGTGATTGATGAATTTTCCGTTTCGGATGCTTTGAACGAAATCCCGGCAGTTGTTTTCAACGCCGATATCCCAGGTGTTGTCGTGCGGTGTTCCTTCCCAGGCGTTGTCGCCGGTGATCGTAACCGGGCCGTTTCCCCACTCGAGAGCACGGTAATGCGCGTCGGCGACGCCCTGGCTGCCGTAGAA
This sequence comes from uncultured bacterium, assembly GCA_964606645.1. Classification (GTDB taxonomy): domain Bacteria; phylum Hinthialibacterota; class Hinthialibacteria; order Hinthialibacterales; family Hinthialibacteraceae; genus CAZSIZ01. The sequence goes on along the minus strand of CAZSIZ010000374.1, from coordinate 5,269 downwards.
ACGGGCGCCTAAGTCTTCGTATCCCCTTGTGAACTGTGCCACGTTGAGATCGATGACCGGCCCATCGCCGTACCAGTATGTCACGATGAAATGATCCCAGTTTTTGCCTGCGTTCAGCCTGGCTTTCAGGCCACCGGTTCCGAATGCTTTCGTGGGATGGGTTCCGGTGAACCAGTTGGCGATGTCCACCGCGTGAACGGCCTGCTCGACGATGATATCCCCGGAGAGAATGGGATTCGTGCCCCAATTGCGAAGTTGAACTTGGTCCGGTGTTCCAGAGGCCTCCCGCCAACCGCCGCACGGGAAATGGTTGAATGCCTGGCCGGAGATCAATTCGCCGACCGCTCCATCACGCACGCGCTTGACCGCTTCGATGAAATAGGGGCTGTTACGCGATTGGAAATCGACGAGCAGCGTTAACTTGCCTTGCGCTTTTCGGCCGGTTTCCTTGATGCTTTGAGCGCCGGGCACATCGATCGAGACCGGTTTGCTCAGCCAGACGTGTTTTCCCGCCGCAATGGAATCGGCGGTCTGCTGCGGGTGAAAGTAGGGGGGGCTGGTAATCAGGACGCCGTCCACGTTGGAGGATAGAATTTCTTTGTATCCGTTCAGTCCCGTGTAGCAGCGAGATTCAGGGATATCGAACAGGTTTTGCAGGCGTTCCAGCCGGTCGGGGAAGTAGTCGTGAGCCGAGACGAACTGGATATCCTCTCCCACCGTGCCGATGAACTTTTTCCCGACGAAGAATCCCCGCCCGCCGGAGCCGATGATTCCCAGGGTGATTTCCGAATTTGCTTTGCTGCCCCGGACTGATTGCGGACGGACGATGGTCCAGCATGCCGCTGCGCCCGCCGTTTTTAAGAAGTTTCGTCTTTTTCCCGTCTGTTTCATGGCGTTATTCTCCTGTTTTCATCGTCAATAACTCTCGGTTTTCTTCAGTTGGTGATGATTGTCGAATTCAATAGGGCTGAACGTTTGTTAAATCCGGTCGAAATAACGGATTCGCTCCCAATCGGTAACGGCGGAGGAATAGGCTTCGACTTCCATTCGGGCCAGACGCGCGTAATGATCGACGACCTCGTCCCCGAAAGCGTTTCGCGCCAATTGGCTGGTCTCGAAAGCGTCCGTCGCTTCGGTCAAGTTTTTGGGAATCCGGGGAATTTTCTCGTCTTTGTAGGCGTCGCCTTGATAGGGATCGCCGCAATCGAGTTTTTCCTCGATCCCGGCGAGGCCTGCCGCCAACGTCGCGGCGAAGGTCAGGTAAGGATTGGCGTCCGCCCCAGGCATTCGGTTTTCGATGCGGTAGGATGGGCCAAGTCCGATGACGCGGAAACCGGCGGTACGGTTGTCGAGACTCCAGGTGATTGCTGTCGGCGCGAATGAGCCGGATTGATACCGTTTGTAGGAATTGACCGTCGGCGCGAACGTCAGGGACAACTCGCGTGAGTATTTTAACAAGCCACCTAAAAATTGCCGGAAGCGTTTGGTCGCCGCTTTTTTCTTTGTGTCCCAGAAGAGTGATTTTTCGCCGCTTCGGTCGGTTAAACTGGTGTGCAGGTGGAAACTGGAACCGGCTTCGGCGGCATCGTATTTCGCCATGAACGTCACCGAGCAACCTTTGGACCAGGCGATCTCCTTGACGCCGTTTTTATAAATGACGTGGCGGTCGGCCATTTCGAGCGCATCCGCATAACGCAGGTTGATTTCGTGCTGGCCTTTACCCCATTCGCCTTTGCTGAACTCGACGGGGATATTGGCTTCGTCCATCCAATTTCGGATATCGCGGATCACGAATTCGTCACGGCTGGTGTGGAGGATGTGGTAGTCGATCAGGTAGTCCGATGAGGGCTGCGGCGATTGGAAATGACGGGCCGATAACTCTTCATGCGGTTCCGTGAAGAGATAGAACTCCAGTTCCGACGCCATCATGGGAACGGCTCCGGATTTTTCGAGACGCGCGATCTGTTTTTTCAGGATGGCGCGGGGCGACTGAACGACCGGTTTTCCATTTTCCCACTTCAGATCGCCCAGCACCAGCGCCGTCCCTTCCAGCCAGGGGAGAAGGCGCAGTGTTTTCATATCGAGTGCGCAATGAAAATCGCCGTAACCCGTGTCCCAACTCGCCATGTCGAAGCCGGGGAGGGGCATCATCTCCATGTCTGCGGTGAGCAGGTAATCGCAGGTGTGGATCCCGGATTTCACGACCTGATCGAGGAAATAATTTCCGGTTACCCGCTTGCCGATCAACCGGCCAAAGCAATCGGGAAAAGCCACAAGGACAGTGTCGATGGAACCGTCCTGGATTCGCTTTTTCAGTTGATTCAAAGTGAGAGGTCCGCTCACGAATCATCCCCCATGTCGATGAAGACGTTTTTAACCTCGGTAAAGGTAGCCAAACCGTGCATGCCCAGGTCGCGGCCGATTCCGCTCTGCTTGAATCCGCCGAACGGGGCTTCGATGAAGACACTGCTGTTCGTGTTGACGCTCAAGACGCCGGACCGAACCCGTTTGGCTGTGCGCAGGGCACGGTTGAGATTGGTCGTCCAGATCGATCCCGACAGCCCGTAGGGGGAATCGTTGACCTGACGGATCATCTCGTCTTCGTTCGTAAATGGAATGACGCTGAGCACCGGACCGAAGATTTCTTCCTGAGAGGTGCGCATTGCGTTCGTGGCGTTAGTGAAGACGGCGGGACGAATGAAGGAACCTTTGGCGTAATCGCCTTCGGTCAGTTCCTCTCCGCCGTAGGCCAGCGTCGCGCCTTCCTTCTGACCCATTTCGATGTAGCCGCGCACGGTTTTACGCTGACTCATGGAGACCATCGGGCCGATTTCGGTGGCGTCGTCCAGGGCGTCTCCGATGACGGTTTTCGAGGTTTGATCGATGAAGGATTCGACGAATCGATCGTAGACCGATTGCTCGACGAACGCGCGGCTGCGGGCACAGCAATCCTGACCGCAATTACCGAAGACCGCCAGTACCGACGAACGCGCCGCTTTCTCGACGTCTGCATCGGCGAAAACGATGTTGGGCGATTTTCCGCCCAGTTCCAGCGAAACCCGTTTGATATCATCGGCGGCGGCTTTCATGATCGTACTGCCGGTTCCGGTTTCGCCGGTGAATGAGATTTTGTTCACACCGGGATTTTTGACCAGCGCCATGCCCGCCGACGAGCCGGGGCCGGTGATGACGTTGAAGACACCGTCGGGAAGTCCGGCTTCACAGGCCAGTTTGCCCAGATAGAGCGCGGTTAATGGGGTGTAACTGGCAGGTTTAAGAACGATTGTGTTACCTGCCGCCAGGGCCGGGGCGCATTTCCAGGCTGTCATCGCGAAGGGAAAGTTCCAAGGCACGATCAAGGCACAGACGCCGTGCGGTTCGCGCAGCGTAAAGTCGAATCCTTTTTTGCTGACGGGGATCGTCTCTCCACAGAAAGACGAAATCGCTCCGCCGTAGTATTCGAAGCACCAAGCCCCCGCCCCGGTTTCGTCGCGTGAGTCGCGGATGGGCTTGCCGACGTTGATCGATTCCAGCCGGGCGATGGCTTCGAGATTATCGGAAATCAGATCAGCCAGTTTCTTCAATATATTTCCGCGTTCCGACGCCAGCATGCGCGGCCAGGGGCCATCGTCGAAGGCTTTGCGTGTGGCGGTGACCGCTTCGTCCACGTCCTCTTTCGCCGCTTTGGCGATCTCGGCGGCCGGTTGGGTGATCGTGGGATTCATTGCCTGAAACGTTTCGCCGGATTGAGCCGGTTTCCATTGTCCGTTGATGAGTAAGTCGTATCTGTCCATTGTTAATAGGCATCCTTATATAATTGTAAAAGGTTCTCCTCCGTGCAGGGACGGGGGTTTGTCAGGTGACAGGAATCCTCGAACGCTTTTTTTGACAGCATCGGCAGCGCGTCTTCCGGCATGCCGCAGTCGCGAAGGCGTTGAGTGATTCCGATTTTCCGATTGAGGTTTTCCACCGCTTCGATGGCCGCACTGGCGGCGTCGAGTTCGGACATCTCGTTAATGGGAAGGCCGAACAGACCTGCCAAGCGGGCGTAGTGCTTCGAGGCCGCCTCACGGTTGAAGCGCATGACCGGCGGCAGGCAGATCGCGTTGGCCAGGCCGTGCTGCATCCCGAATTCGGTGGAGAGGGGATGAGCGAGTGAATGAGCCGCGCCCAGGTCTTTCTGAAATGCGATCGCTCCCATCATGGCCGCCATCATCATCCCGCCGCGCGCTTCGAGGTCGGTTCCATCCTTATAGGCGCGCTCCAAGAATTTTATAACGAGTTCCAAGCCTCCGAGGGCGATCGAGTCGCACAAGGGGTGAAAGATCGGGGCCGTATAGGATTCCAGGTTGTGGGTGAATGCATCCATGCCGGTCGAAGCGGTCAGGGGCGCGGGAAGCCCCACCGTCAATTCGGGATCGGCGATGGTTTTTTTCGGCATGAGCAAAGGGCTGAAAATGATGATCTTTCGGCCTAACTCCGGAGCGGAGATGACGGCGGCGCGTCCCACTTCGCTGCCTGTTCCCGCTGTCGTGGGGATCGCGATAATAGGCGCGAGTGGGCCGGTGATCTTCTCGTAGCCACCGAACTGGGCCTCGTACGTGGTAAGCGGTCCCTCGTGGGCGACACGGACAGCAACCGCCTTGGCTGTATCCAACGCGCTGCCTCCGCCCAATCCGATAATGCCGTCACATCCGTTTTTACGGAAAACGGCTCCGGACTGCTCGACGTCATCCCCGACTGGATTGGGGTGGACGTGAGTCGAGAGCGCGTAATCGGCGTTGGCCTCATTCAGTACCGATTCGACCGCTGAGTAAGCGTCCGTCTTGCGCAGGCCGGGATCGGTGACCAGCAGGGGCTTTTTGATCCCCAGTTCCTTCAGGCAATCGGGAAGGGTTTTGACCGCTCCAGCACCGAATACGATGGATGTAGGGAATGAAAAGTTCGATAGTTCCGTCGTCAAGCGTCTCTCTCCTGTCGTTGATTCTGAATGTGGAATACGTGAGTTTCCATTTTTGAGATGTCGTTTGGATTATCCACTATTCCTATGTGAGCTCAAGGGAAACTCGGTCGTCCCGGTTAGCGCCGGTAACTCATCGCATCCTGTCTATTAGGCGGCTTGAAGTAAAATGGTTACAATGATTGAGGATACATGAAGTGTTTTACAAAATTTTACAGACAGAATCTGCTGAAAACGCTATTTTAATAACGGACGTATTTTTTAGGTGTATCACCATGAAAAAAGGATTCGCTTGATGTCATATCGTAT
>CAZSIZ010000373.1:0-5783 GCA_964606645.1 uncultured bacterium | reverse complement strand
CGGGTCAAACCAACCCGACTCTGGGTGGGTCAAAGGTACCCGGCTATTGACAGAATGGACCGCCACGAGTGGGGCGACATCCATTTTTATCTCTCGCTGGCCTTTCTGACAACGATGCTGTTGCACGTCGTTCTTCATTGGGCCTGGGTTCAATCGACGTTCAGGAAATATACGGTCAATCGCTCGCTCGCCGTTCTCTCTTTCGTATTGGTGCTGTCGATCGGTTTGCTGATCCTGCCGTTCGTCGTCCCGATCGATCGAAGCGGAAGCACCGGTGAAGGCCACGGTTCGCTGATAAATAATGATACACACTCACCCGGCGGAGGACGGCAGGGAAGTTTTCACATCCGGGGATCGATCACTCTGGCCGAAATCGAAGCGGGAACCGGAATTCCCGCAAGTGACATTCTCAAAGCCATGAACCTTCCGGATGATTTCCCACGCGATGGACGGATAGGCCGCATGCTCCGGGATTACAACAAAGATATGGAGGAACTGCGTTCAACGATCGACCAGTTATTACTACAAAATTAATTTCGGGACGAGCCGCGAGTTATCGACTGATTCTCGATCGACTCATCATCGATCCGAACGCTGCCTCTCGACCATCGCTCCATTTCAAGAGCCTCCATGTTCTTCCACTCATCGAATTTGTGATACAATAAATCGTAGGATAAGCCGCGTTGTATCGGCCCATCATTAAACGATTGGACACTGCACCACTGGCTATCATGAAACAGTCAACATCAAGCGTCGAACACCAAGACGAAGCGGAGATTCAGCGCCAACGCCTGATCTGGCTGACCGGGCTGCGCTGGTACGCTGCGGGCGGCATCGCGGCGGCCACGCTGATTGGACGCTATCTGCTGGGCATCCGCTTACCTGTTCCGGTGCTGCTGTTTCTCTCGGCGGGCATGTTTTTATATAATTACTACTATTGGATCAAAGTGAGAAAACCCGTCCTGGATCGCCGCGTCGGATTCCACCAGATATTCCTCGATGTCGTTTTCGTCACATTGACCTTGTTCGTCACCGGCGGATTTCTGAATCCGTTTTTCACGTGTTATTTCTTCCTGGTCATCATCGCCTGGATCATTCTCTCCAAGCGCGACAGTTCGATCGTTACCGTTCTGGTAACAGTCGGATTCGTCCTCCAAGGGCTGGCGTCCTCATTGACGGACATCGACATGAGGATGAGCGAAGAGGGGCTGCTCAAAATGGGTGAGCTGCCCTTTCACGTCGTCGGCGCACCCGTCAGTTTTATCTTAACGACGATCGTCACCGCCTATTTCGTCTCTGTCATCATGCGGGATCTGCGCCAGCGGGAACGGGAAATCCATCTCGCCCGTCAGCAAGCCGAACTCGAATTGAACAAACTGGACGACATCCTTCGGCAGTTGGATGCGGGGATGCTCGTGACCGGCCGCGACGGCCGTATCGAGTGGACCAACGACCGGATTCAATCCTGGTTCGGTCCGGAAGGAGCCGGTGAATCGTCCACCTACCGCATCGTTCCCCCTCACTCCGCCTTTCCCATGAAAGCGTCATCGGCCAAAGACCGACATTTCTTTCACGAAAGAAGGCTTCCGACTGTTTCGGAGGGCGTGCGGGATTTCGAAATCGTGGTGACTCCCGTCTACAACGCGAAAGGCGAACTGCTTCAAACCGTCACGCTGGCCCTCGATGTCACCGAGCAAAAGAAAAATCAACAGCAATGGGCGGAAGCTCAGAAACTGGCCGCGATTGGCCAACTGGCTGCCGGGGTCGCTCACGAGATCAACACCCCGCTCGGAACCATCAGCATCCTGGCGCAGGAAGCGAACGAGATTCTTCAGGAAGCCACCGAAGGCCATGAGACCGCCTGCCGGATCGAAGTGGAAGAATCGCTGATGACGATTTACGATCAAACCCGGCGATGCAAGGACATCACTCAAGGGCTTCTTGATTTCTCACGTAAATCGGAACCGGTCAAACGCCCCTGTTCCATCAATACCATCGTTCATAGCGCACTGGAACTGATCCGACCCAAACTGACGCGGATTGCCGTCGGCGAGGAACTCGGTGAGCGCCTTCCAACGATCGTTACCGATGCGGATGGGATCGAACGCGTTCTCTTTAACCTGCTTCTCAACGCCGCCGACGCGCTCGAGGATGCATCCGGGCAACCGTGTATCGACGTTCAAACCTCACAGAAAAACGGTATGATCTCTATCCGGGTTTCCGATAACGGGCCGGGGATCGATGAACGGGACCGCCCTCATATTTTCGATCCGTTCTTCACGACCAAAACCGTCGGCAAAGGAACCGGACTTGGCCTGTATATCTCCTACGGCACCATTCGGGATTTAGGGGGCGAACTGGAGATCGACAGCACCCCCGGCGAAGGAACTCAAGCCACCATCCGATTACCGATCGATTCTGTCGCATGATAAAGGCGATATCGGCTTACATGGGTTGGGTTGGACATGGGCAAGTACAGGGGCATGCCCCTACAGGTTATGGATTGGATTAAACTAGGGCAGGCACAGGGGCCTGCCCCTACAAACTGATAACGATGACGAACGCGAAGGAAACACTCTTACTGGTTGACGACGACGCCGTATTTCGTCAAACCATGAGCCGGGCGCTTCAACGCCGGGGTTTTACGGTGATCGAAGCGCTGAACGGGGACGAGGCGTTGAAGGCCGTGGGGCAGTCGGACTGCAGCGCGGCCGTGATCGATCTGCGGATGCCCGGTATGGGCGGCCTCGAACTGCTCCAGCGCCTGCGCGAGCAATACAGCGCACTTCCAGCGATTGTTCTTACCGGGCATGGATCCATCTCTACCGCTATCGACGCGATCCGCCTGGGCGCGTTTCATTACTTGACCAAACCTTGCGACATTTCCGAGTTGGAAATCTACTTGCGCAAAGCGATCGAACGCCACCACATCCAACGCGAGAACGAGCGGCTGCGCGGCGACGTGGAACGAAGTCGGAACTCTTGCGGCATCACCGGACAAAGCGGGGACATCCAGACGGTTTTAGACCTGATCGAGCGCATGAAAGATTCCGATGCCCCCGTGCTCGTCACCGGCGAAAGCGGCACGGGCAAGGAACTCGTCGCGCAGGCGCTTCACAATCGAAGCCAACGAAACGGCCAACCTTTCATCGCCGTCAACTGCGCCACCCTGAAACCGGAACTACTCGAAAACGAACTCTTCGGTCACGTCGCGGGAGCCTTCACCGGCGCGATCAAACGCAAAGAGGGACTTCTCGCCATCGCGAACGGGGGCAGTCTGTTCATTGACGAAATCGTGGACATGGACCCCAACGTTCAAGCCAGCCTGTTGCGCGTCATCGAAACCGGCGAGTTCCGCCCGCTTGGATCGACGAAAGTGCGTACCACCTCCACGCGCATCATCGCCGCCGCGAATCGCGATCTATCCGGACAGGTCAAAGCGGGGATATTCCGGCAGGACCTCTATTACCGCCTCAACGTTCTCGTCATCCACACCCCGCCGCTGCGCAATCACACGGAAGACATCCCTCTGCTCGTCGAAACCTTTCTGCAGCGCTCCGATGCCGTTCATAAGGGCATCACGTTCAGCCCCGACGCCTTCCAGGTCTTACAATCATACCCGTGGGCAGGCAACGTGCGGGAACTGTTCAACGTCTGCGAGCGCGCCGTACTGCTCCGCGACGGTAACGTCATATCCAGCGATGCGATCCGCGCGTTACTGTCGATGGACAGCCCGCCACTCACACAGAAGCGATCGAATCCGATTCTCCAATCGCTGGATCAAGCCGAAAAAACACACATCCAAGCCATCCTCAACCACACCGAAGGCAACATCTCCCAAACCGCCGACATCCTCCAAATCGACCGCCGCACCCTCCAACGCAAAATGATTAAATACGGCCTTCGGGAAGAATAAACAATAGGATTGTCATGGCAATATCGTTGTTTATTTTTTGATATATAATTTGAAAGTTGTCAGTTGTCAGTTGTCAGTTTCAAGATTGTCTATAATCAGGCAGCCTGGTTAATGAAACGGGTAGAAGAATTTGCTGGTAAACACACCATGAGAACCATATTAATTCGCTTTCTCGCCTTCTTCGTCGTGTGGATGGCTGCGGACTCCTATTCGGATACGGTGCTCTATGAAGGGGATTCGCTCTACCACCATATCCGCGTGTCCGAACAGAACGGCATCCGCTACCTGTCCTTCAACCGGACGCGGGGGAGCCAAAGCGCGGTCGATATCAAGAATCACTACAAGTTACAATTCGCTTATACCAAGGCGAGTTTCGTGGTTCCCGCTTTTCTGGACCGCGACCCGGGACGGATTCTCTACGTGGGGCTGGGAGCGGGTTCCATGCCGCGAGTCATGGCGAAGATTTTTCCCAAGGCGCGGATCGATATGGTGGAGATCGATCCGGACGTGGTGAAAGCCGCGAAACAGTATTTTTTCTTTCAACCGACCACGCAGATGCGAATCTTCCCCCAGGATGGCCGTCAGTTTCTCCGCCGAAGCCGCGACCGGTACGATATCATCTTTCTCGACGCTTACAACGATCACGCGATTCCCTTTCATCTCACGACCCAGGAATTTTTGACGATTGTCAAAGAAAAACTGACGCCCAACGGGGTGATGGCGTCCAACATCTGGGGACCTCGAAGCGACGGGTTCTATCAGGCCGAAGTAAAAACGATCCAGCAGGTGTTTCCCCGGCTCTACTTCATCGATTCGATCAGTACGAACAATTATATCCTCGTCGCTCCAGCCCAAAACAAAACCATGACTAGAAATCAACTGATGGAACGCGTCGCACCCCTTCAGAAGCGGTATCGATTTTCTTTTGACCTGGCGAATTACGCGCGCACGTTCGAGGATTTATCCAAGACCCACTTCGATGCGAAAGTGCTGCTGGACGATTTCGCGCCGGTCGAAACGCTGCGGTCGAAGAGGAGTAAATACTAGTCAGTTAAGCAATTTCAGAATCGCCCTCATCCTCTCCCTCACCTTAACCCTCTCCCAGAGGGAGAGGGGACAATGCGGTTCACTTAGTGATATTGGAAAAGGAGTGGCTCCAAGTGATCCCTTGCATCGTTTTCCTCACAGGTTCCGTCATCATGTCGTTCGAAATTTTGGGAAGCCGAATCCTCGCGCCGCATTTCGGGAATACGGTGTTTGTCTGGGGAAGCCTCATCAGTATTTTTCTGAGCGGGCTGACAGTGGGGTATTGGGGCGGGGGAAAACTGGCGGACCGGATCGCCGATCTCCGCTGCTTTGCCGCGCTGCTCGCGATTCCCGGACTGAACCTGTGCCTGCTTCCCCTGTATTGCGACGCGATCAACTATTGGATTTTCGACCGGGCGTTCGGGATGCGTCTGGAACCGCTGCTGGCCTCGATCCTGCTCTTTTTCCCGCCGACGGTTTTGATGGGCGCGGTCAGCCCCTACGCGGTGAAACTACAGGTGAGAAACCTCGACCGTTTGGGGAGCGGCGTAGGTAACCTTTACGCGCTCTCGTCACTGGGGAGCATTCTGGGGACGCTGCTGACGTCGTTCTACCTGATCACCTGGGTAGGCGTTCGGAAGATTATCGTCTTTGAAGGCATTCTTTTATTGATAGCGGCGGTTGTTTGCTTCACCGCAGGCGCTCGGAAAAGAGAGACGATATCGGATTGATTCATTCCCTTATTCCTAGCCCGATAGTACCGGAACCAAAGAGGGTCGTCAGGTCAATGGTGGGCTACGCTACCAGGCTGTGTCACAATACGGATTACAGAATTATATAT
>CAZSIZ010000372.1:0-5784 GCA_964606645.1 uncultured bacterium | reverse complement strand
GTAACCTACCTTAAAATAGGTGAAAATTTGTCTTGACAATGGGGTACACTTCAACATCCACAAAATTCCAAACAACCCTGGGAGGAAAAACGTTTGAATGAAGTCCTCAGTTCATTTCAAGCGTATTCATTCAGGAACTATCTCTTCGCGATTGTTTTAATATAAAACACTCTTTTTCACGACGATTTAGCCCTAACATCATCACTTCAATAGACTTCCATCCATTATCATTATACCACATTTAATTGTAACATCAAGTACTTTTTTATAAAATTTTATCACTTCTTGTTTCCATTATATTGCATGAATAAAAGTCGATAAAATCGCTTGATTTTCAAATTAACCGTTGTCCAAGAAGAGAGGGCTGGATTAATGAGAGGAAATTAATCCCATCCCTGGGACAATCGAATCAACTCCTTCAATTCCTCGACCGTCATTCGGTCATTCGTCTCGTCCATCAACCGGTACACTGCTTGCTTGGCTTCATCCAACTTACCGGCGGCTTTCCCGCGAGCAATCATATCTCGGCACTTTTTGGGCCGACCTTTCCAGTTTCCCACTTCGATGAAATCTCCTGAAAAGAACACGAACACGGGAATAACTTTCGCCCCGTTGGTCAGATAGCGTTCCATCAGGTCTGAAGGATCGTCCCGCCCCACGATACGCAGGTTCAATTTCTCCGTTTGCCGGGCCATCTTCGCAAGAATAGGCAACTGACGGACGACGTCTCCGCACCAGCCTTCTGCGATTGCCATTGCACAAACGTTATGTTCCAGTCCTTTTAAAAAGCCAATGTCCTCATCCGTCAACGGATAGGATTCGATTCGTTCTTCCAACTTTATTTTGGCTTTCGGCTGAGTTTCCAGCCATGATTCCCACTCCAGGCCGGATTCGTATAGTGCCCGAAGATCCATATAGGCATACTCCAATTCTGTAATAGGTTATTGAATATTAACAGAATTTTTCATTTATTCAACAGTTTATCCACAATTAAAACACAAAGTTATCCCCAGATTCTGCAGATATTGACTCATTTAACCCCTTATTCCTCAGCTAGATATGAGATATTGGAATGGATCGAGCGATTTATTCAACAAGTTATCCACAGGCCATTCCCACTTTAATCCCCAGCCTGTTGATAAGGGATTCGGGTTTCGTATGGCTAATATCCTAACTCGACAACAAAATATTAAATTTTGGAGATCGACTAAGTGAGAGGGCGAGGCTCCTGCCGAGCCGGTTCGACAATCCTTCGGCTCGGCAGGAGCCTCGCCCTCCCCAGAAGCAGGGTTGTGTCATTTCTTGTTGAAAAGTTGAAACTCGAATATTGTCGGCCCATCGGTGGTTTCCAGGATTTTGAGACGTACACAACGCGCCGTGACCGGTTTGAATTCGACTTTCAATTTCTCTCCAATGGTTTTTCCCGTGTAAAAAGTTTTCCAGCCGCTTAAGTCATTCCTACTTTGCAGCTCGAACCGGCGCACCCGGTTATACGCTTCTCGGATAGTAGCCCGGTTGTATGTCTCCACCTTCCCCAGATCGACAGCCAGCCATGTTTCGTCGAGTCCGGAATCCGTGGCCCAACGGGTGCTTGTATCGTCGTCGAACGCTTTTGCCGGTCCGAAGGCCCAGTCGTTCTTCTGGTACACGTTGGAAGCGCTCGCTTTTTTCCCGGTTGCCAGCGACTGGAAGAGGGAAACCGTTTGGGCCGGTATCGCTTTCGCCGGACCGTCCAATTGCAGCGCAACGATCGTATCGATTGCGTGATGGTTCCGGGCGGGCAGTGTGATTTCAACCGATTGTGCAGTCTGTTTGATGGCCGCCTTGCCGCCGGTGAGAACGTTGCTGGAGAGAATTTTCGCTTCGAGCGCGGGCATGTGAAGCGTCTCCAATCCGTCCCAATCGAGTACGTGCAGGTAGATCGTATTTCCACGGTACGTGCTGGCTCCCCACGATCCGGTTTTGTAGGGGCCGCCCCGCGTTTTGTAGATCGTCTCACCGTACTGCTTCATCCAGGCGCCCATCTCTTTCAGCCGTTCGACCTGCCGGGGTTCGATTTCTCCGTTGGGCATGGGACCGACGTTGAACAGCAGGTTGCCGTCTCCCCCCACGCTGCGGATCAGGATATCGAGGCATTCCTTCAGGGTTTTCATCCGGTCGTTGGGTTTCCAGGCCCACTGACGGCAGATCGTGATACAGCTTTCCCATGCACGTTCGTTTTGAAAATGGCCGACGCGCTGTTCGGGTGTATCGAAATCCTGGGGCAGCCCGGTTCGATTGTTGATCAGAATTCCCGGCTGCAGTTTTCGGATGATGGGAATCAAATCGGGGGATTTCCATATCTCCGGTTTCGCCCCCAGCCCATCGAACCAGAGGATATCGACTTGACCGTAATTCGTGCATAATTCCCGAACCTGTCCGTGAAGGTATTTCACATAACGCTCGTGATTGTCCGTAAAGTAATCCGGGTGACGCCAATCGGGCGGCGAGTGATAGAATCCAAGCCGGATTCCCGCTTTGTGGCAGGCTTCGGCAAGTTCGGCGGTCACATCGCGCTTGAACGGGGAGTTCGTGATTTTGTAATCGGTCAGTTGGCTGTCGAACATGCTGAAGCCGTCGTGATGCTTGGTGGTAAAGACCAGATACTTCATCCCGGCGGCTTTGGCGATCGCAACCCATTCGTCTGCATTGAATTCGACGGGATTGAATTGCTTGTAGAGGTTATCGTAAATCTCGACAGGGATCTGTCCTTTGCCTTTAGGGAATTTTCGTTCTCCCCCCCGCGACCACCCGATCTCCGTACCTTTCAGGCTGACCGGTCCCCAATGGATAAACAAACCGAACTTGGCATCGCGAAACCATTGCATCTCTTCATCGCTGGCGGTTGGAACCGTATTCGTTGTTTGAGCGCTTACAACGAGTGCCAATACAACGATCGAGAACGCAAGAAATCCAATTCGTAAGACAGTATGGTGATTCATCATATCTCCTCCAAAGCATTCTATGGTCACGTATCCCTATCATAAACAGGTTATCTTGGATAATCCTAGTGGCTGAGACAAAATAAGCGATTCGATCAATGGCGCGAGACGGTATTCTATTCCTATTTCTCCGATCCGAGCAGAAATAATATATCTCGTTGATTTTTGTCAGGTATGCGAATGAGGCGATCAGGATCAGCGATCCTTTTCGTAGGCGGAATCATGATCGGCGTGCAGGGACAAGACACGAAGCCAATTTCCTTCGCGGCAGACCAATCCCCGATACTTTTTTCCGATCCTGAAACTGTATAGCCGTTCTCCCTTGGGACCTTTTCTTGATAGAATCGCTTCCCACTTCAAACCGGGATTTCGATAAATCCGCTCCCAGGTCATTTCGATCAATTTCCGGAATGTTTTCAAGACATCGTTTTGCTCACGCTTTTCCAATTGGTACAACTTGCGCTGGAAAACGGGGGAATTTAAATCCAGTCGAATTTTGTGTCGATTATTCATTTTTTCTTGAGTAACCGGCTCTTGGCTGGGGGCGTTTTTTCGGCCCACTCGATGGCCTCGTCGATCTCGGATTTTGTCTTGGGTTCGTGCATCCAGCGCTCGTTATCGGGTATAAACGTACCGCATTTAATCAACCAAGTGCCCGGTTCGATTTCATCGACGATGACGCTCCGGCCCGCGAAATCTTTGCCCAGGGATATTTGCCCGCTTTGGCCTATTGTTTTTATCGTACTCATGATGATCCCCTCTACGTTTTCATGCCTCATTAAATTATGATAGCATGAAAAACAAAAAAACACCATCCGATTCGTTGGACGGATGCACAACATAAATGGATGTAAGAGATCACCCGGCTGAACGACTGAACGGATCATTTCAGGTATCTTTTCCTTTAATCGGGATAGCCAGTATAAGAGGATTCAAGGATGAACGAGGAAATAACTTTTTAAATATCCTGAATATCCTTTCATCCTGGGTATCCGGGAAACGAAGTGCTGGAACAGCATTCAGACAATTTGGGGATAGGGGGTTTAAAAAAGAAAAACTCCCCCGGTAGGACTTGAACCTACAACACATCGGTTAACAGCCGATTGCTCTACCGATTGAGCTACAGGGGAATAGGGTGGCAATAGATTTATTGTTGTTTGGGCGTCATTTCGGCGATTGTCCTAAACAACAGAGAAATATCGTATTTCCTTTCTTCAAACAGTCAACCCTTCGATCTTCAAAACGAAAAATTTTTAGTTTGCCCTCACCCATGGCCAGGGAGGGATAGGGCGCTGAGGTTTGTAGGGATTCTCTTTCTTTGTGATCCCGATCAAGTCCGAGTATTCGACGCGGATCAGGGTTCCGTTGGCGCGGGTGTAGCCGCGGGTGTCGGTATGGACATACGGAGTTTGCACGTACTCGCCGCGCTCATAGAAATCGTGGTGGGGATAGATCATAGCGCCCCCGAACAGGTTGCTACCCTCTTCGATGAATTGTTCGTCGAGACGGTCGACGTATTCCAGCAGTTTTTTTGCGTCGTCGATGTTGATGATTCCGTCTTCGTTCAGGTCGTCGATGACCAGGTCGTGGTTTTCGTCGATGATGATATCGACGGCGCGCCCGTACATGTGGGTGGAGTAGGGGCTTTTCAGAGTTTTGTCTCCATCTTTGGTGAGCGATCCCAAATTGTATTCCGGTGAACGGAAACCGTAGATGAGGTTGAACTTGGTCAGTGGTTTTCCCTCGGCGCGGATCAGTTTCTCCAACCGGTCGATTTTGTGAAGAATCGTGGGATGGATCGCCACGTAGCGGGGATAGGTGACTTCAATGAAGCGGGGATCGAGGTCGAAATCGCCCAGGGTGTATTCCTTGAAGATGCGGAGAAAAAATGTCTCTTTCGTCACTTCATAGAATAACTGAGGTGGCATGTAGGTTTCAATATGATCCAGGATATACGAGGGATTCGAGACACCCTGCAAATCGGCCGGGTTGTTGGGATTGGGATAGTCGCCGACGACGTAATTATTCACGATCGTGCGGGGAGCCATACCGACTTTGATTGGAACCAGGCAGCGATATTTCTCCCTAAAAGAAACCTCGATCTCCGGTAGACTCGGCAGGAAAAAGAACTTTCTGGCAGGGGGGATGAATTTCAATGTGCCCGAAACCTGGAGCGTGGCTAAACCCGGATCGGGATTGCGCCAGTAATACCGCTCGTTTTTCGGTTCGACCTTACCCGAACTGACCGGCCAGTTGAATTTGACCGGGGCGGAGGTGTATCCCGGTGGGATGGGGGGGGCGATGTTGATGCTGCAACTGAACTCCAAGGGGCGGCTGGGATCGGTGACCAGCCCGACATCGCTTTGAAATTCAAGATTCATGCAGCGAAGATCGACCGTTGCCGAAAAAGCATCTGGATCGATATCGGTCGCAAAAGGCCCATAGCGAAAGAGAAGATAGGCCGTGGTAAATCCGATAATATGAAGTATCAAGGTGATCAAAAATGATTTCTTAAGAAACGAGCCAAGACGTTGAAGCGGTGATGCCATTGATTTCTATCCTTTCGAGACAAATACCTATTACCTAATCCTGCAGAGCCGGAACCAAACAGGATTGTCAATGTAGGGGCAGGCCCCTGTACCTGCCCAGGTCCACGTCCAACCCTCCCCATAGATTTCATGACTGTTTTGCATTCAATTTCACTGATAAGGAACTAACCCGACGCATCCGGAACCTACAAAAGGATTCTTATTACAGACCTCACTAATTGAAACCAATCATCCATCAAAAATCCCTAAGTTTC
>CAZSIZ010000371.1:0-5795 GCA_964606645.1 uncultured bacterium | reverse complement strand
GGTGAGGGAAAACTGGAAACACGACCCGGCAAAATGAATTGGACACACGACTAATTATCAATAATAAAATCACGATAATAAACAGCTGTAAATTACATTATTTGCAGTATAATATCAAACACCGGGACCATGTGCCGTTCCCTTCGATGTGAACGGTGAAGTTCTCGTTTGTCAGTATGAATTTATTCGATTGAGGTTGAGTGTTATGAAATACCTTCCAAACTCTATTTACCGTTTGTCGATTGCAGGTCTGTTGTTCGCTTTCGCCTTTTCTCTCTCCGGATGCGGTGGGTTTAAGATTGTTCGGATTCCGATTCCGATCCCGACGTTCGGCATCGGTGGAAGCAAAGTGGCGAAAAAAACGACGCCCAGAAAGGTGGGCGGCAAGATCGTCTCTCCCAAAGTTCAAGTGGGCATGGCGTCCTGGTATGGCCGGAAATTCCACGGCCGGCGTACTGCGAATGGCGAACGGTATAACATGTACGCCATGACAGCCGCGCATCAGACCTTACCGTTCGGTACGAAAGTCAAAGTGACCAACCTTGATAACGGGAAAGTCGTCTACGTCCGAATCAATGATCGGGGACCCTTCAAACCAGGGCGCATCATCGACCTCTCCCGCAAGGGAGCGTCCGAATTGGGATTTCTACAGCAAGGCCTGACTCGCGTAAGAGTCGAACCGCTTTGATTCATTCGTTATTAGGATTAAGCATGTACGGCAGCCATTCTTCAAAAAAAGAGGTGATTGTGATGAATCGCATACTCCATATTCCATTCCGGCGTTTAGGGATTGTATTGATTCTTTGTGGTTTCGTATTCTCTCTTTCGGGATGCGGCATGTTCTCAATCGTTCGGATACCTGTACCGGTCCCAGTGTTCAGTATGGACGATTGTAACGCATCACAAAAAGAACCACAAAACAAAGAAAACCGAACGATCGCGTCCTCAAAAACACCCACAGGCATCAATGATCCCGATCTACAAAAAGAGAGTCGTTTATAGGGATGCTTTGACCGATGCGCCTTCACTAAATTCCAATCCTCCATCCTCTTCTTTTCTATGATTATGAGATAAACTATCGTTCTTGAGCGGCTTTCTAAAGTAACGTCGTATTGAATGTCTTACGACTTGTAAAATTCCGTGTTTTTTCGGGATTTTACAAACGCCATTACAAACGTATTTTTGAAAAACAGTCCAAATCTCAAGACTGTTTCCTGGGGCGCTGATCCATGGACGAACGCGTTGAAATCTTTGCCGCCGATGAGGAAGGTATCCTGCTTCGGTCGTATACCGAACGGGAGAACTATTATTTCGAGGGCGACGAGGATAATCCGATGTCTCCTCTGATGGCTGCGCTGGGTGTGTACTACCAGAACGACGCACCGGAAACCTTGATGGGCCTGGGATTCGATACACCACGCGGTGAGTTGAGTTGGCAGACGGAATTCGCGACACCTTATGGGGATGAGGACTATGTCGAACTGGGGGAGCGCCTGTTTCTCACCGATGAGGAAGACCAACGGATTTTCGATGAACTGGCCTACGAGATCCTTGCGAAGGGAAATATTCCCGATGGCTGGGAATTGATCCCCCGGTAACCGGCTAAAAGGCAGAAATGCGCATCCTATTCTTTTCTTTGAATCACATGGACGTGAACGTCTTCAGGCAGCCGAGGTGTAAATTCCTCCAAACGTTTCCGCAGCAAATCCGCATCATATTGAGTCAGCGCGAAAAAAGAGACGGTGCTGTCTGCGACAGTCACTTTTTCGGAGACCGTCCACTCGCCCACTTTGATCCAGCTCGGCGGGATCACTTGCCGGTACCACGATTCGTAAATCACAACGACTGAAGTCTGGTGCTGCCGAAGCCAGGAATCGATAAATACCGGACCCCACCGCCCTTGCCGGTTGGCGAATAGCGGCTCCATGCTGCCCAAACCCATCATGTCCAGGCAATGGATATCCGACAAAAAGTTCATCACACCGATGTCGTTGGCAGCGACGGTCTCTCCTGAATAATAGTCGTTCAGAAAAACCCCCATCTGATACTGCTGACTGAATAAGTTTTTCGCACCGGGCACGATCTCGCCGATCGATGCAGCGTTCCGATGGAAGGCGATCAGAACCAGACCGAGGCAGACAGCAAGTAGACCTCTGGATAAAACGCGTTCGGCAAAGCGTTGATTTTTCCAAGAAAGTTTCAATTCGGAAAACCATTGCGCCGCCGGACTTGCCAGGGCCAGAAATGCCAGCGCCAGCAGATAGCCTTCGTAGCGGTAGAACCAGCCGATCGACGCGCAGGCCCCGTGCATCACCGCCGCCGATAAATACGTGAATAACGCAATCCCCTCATAGCAGGCAAAAGGATTACGGTTTCGCGCAACGTTGAGAAACGCGCCGAGAGATAAAACGAACGGAACCACCATCTGGCTTTCGCCCATCAATTGGCCTTGCAGCCGCTTGAAAATCTGCTGGGCCGTTTTCACCCAATCCCCGGACACGAGCGCGCTTTTCATCACAATGGAATTAGGGAGAAAGTTCCAGCCCATCCCCAGGTTAACCGCGCCCGTTAGAAGAATTGGAGCGGCACACGAAAGCACGAGCAGCAATCCACCGCGCCACGATCTCTGGACAAAGAAGATCGCCGCCAACGGAATGATGACGAACATCGTTTCGTAACGGAATAACGTCGCGGATACACCAAGAAAAAACAGGCGCGCCATCATGCGTTCATCTGCTGGTTCGGTCAGCAGCCGGGCCGCCGTCCGGACGATCCACAGAATCAGCAGAATGTGCAGCGTATGTTCCATCCCCACCAGAGCGATAGCGGGCAGGGGCAGGATCGCCGCGAAAACGGCGGCCCCAATGATAGCCGCCCAGACAGACTGAGTGATTTCATCCAGCCATCGGGTGACGAAATAGAGCAGCGCGGTAGCAGTAATAAGATTGAGAATCAGAGGAACCGCTTCATGGCTCCCGAAACATCGAAACACCGCCGCCAAAAGAAGCGTCCAGCCCGGCGCAGAGGAACTGGCGCTGAAACCTTCCAGCGACACGCCGAAGAAGCCACTCTCGACCAAGTGGCGCGCCATCGCCAGATGAATATAAGGATCGTCGATGGGATACAACACATGCCCCGTAGCGCGAAAAATCGCCCATTCAAGCACAACCGCAACAAGGACAAATACCGTCGCAGGAAGAAACAACCAAACTGAACGCGGATAGGAGAAGGATAGCAGCATCGTATTTTGAAAGTTCTAAGAGAAACCGTACCGGTATTATGATGGTTTTTGGGATTTAAGCAATTCGCGGGCGTAGCGCCTGGACGCGGCGGAATCTTCTCCACCCAGCATACGGGCGAGTTCGTTTTCGCGTGCTCTTCCCTGGAGAAGCGTCACCGTGCTGCTCAATCGGCCTTCATTCTCCACTTTATCCACCCGCAAGTTCTGTCCGGCGCGTGACGCGATCTGAGGCAGGTGAGTGATGCACAGGATTTGCTTGCATTCGCCCAAGCGGGCCAGCCGTTCCGCCACGGCTTCGGCGGTATTCCCTCCAACCCCCGCGTCGATTTCGTCGAAGACCATCGTATGAACGGCGTCCGCTTCGCCGAAAGTACATTTAATCGCCAGCATAATTCGGGAAATCTCTCCCCCGGAAGCCACCTCGCGCAGGGAACGCGGCGGGCGTCCGGGAATCGTGCTGACCAGAAAGTGGATGTCGTCGGCTCCATCGAGTCCAAACGCGACGGGTTTGGCTTCACCGATGTCGATCCCCGCCGACGACTGGCGGTAGCGAACGTCGATCTCGAAAACCGCTTTATCCATTCCCAACGGTTTCAGTTCGGCATGGACCTGTTTGGAAACCTCTCTTGCTGTCTCTTTTCGTTTTCGATGAATTTTCTTTCCTTGGGTGATTACTGCCTTCCGTAATTCGTTTTCCCTGTTGCGCAGCTTTTCACGTTCCTCATCCAGATTTTCGATTCGGGAGAGCTCGCTGGTGACGCGGCCGTGATAGTCCAGAATTTCGGAAATCGTCGAGCCGTACTTGCTTTTCATGTTTTTAATCAGGAAATGGCGTTGATGCAGCCGGTCCAGTTCGCGGGGATCGAATTCCAGACTCTGCTCGTAACTCTGAAGATCGCGCGCCACTTCACGTAAGGAAATCGCGGCGGTCTGCCAGGTTTCGAGAATGGGGGTCAAGGCCGGATCGAGGCGCTCCATCTCGTTGAGCGATGTTTCGATACGGTCGAGTTCATCGATGATGGCAGGGCGTTCTCCGTCTCCTTCGCTGAGCGTAAGCACCGCGCCGCTGCAATTCTCACTCAGTTTTTCCGCATGTTGAATGACGGAAAGACGCGCCGCGATTTCATCGTCCTGTCCGGGTTGGAGGCCCGCTTCGCCAATCTCCTCCATCTGGAACCGAAGCATATCTTCCTTGCGTTTGCGTTCCCGCTCGTCTTCTTCCAAGGCACGGAGGGCGTCTCCTGCTTCTCTCCAGTTCCGATACATTTCCCGGTAAGTAGCGAGGTCTTTGCCGTAGTTGCCGAAACGGTCCAGCAGTGGACAGTAACTTGATTTATCGAGAAGCGACTGATGCTCGTGCTGACCGTGAAGATCGATGAGGAGCGCGCCGATTTCCTTCAAACGCTTGAGCAGGCATTGCGTGTTATTGACAAAGATACGATGACGGCCACCGGGAGACAATACGCGTTTGATCAAAAGGATTTCGTCGTCGCTGGGAATGCCGGATTCTTCTAAAAGTGAAAGAATGATTTTCGTGTTTTCACCGTTTGAGGGCAAAGCGAATTCGGCTTCGACGACAGCGTCCTCGTCCGGTTCGCGAACACTTTCCGCCGAACCCCGCTCACCCACTAATAGACCTAACGCATCGGCCAGAATGGACTTTCCCGCACCGGTCTCACCCGTCAAGACGGTCAAACCGAGCTGAAATTCGATCCGGCAGTCATCAATGAGGACGAAATTGGTAACGTGCAGCGAAACAAGCATAAAATGACATCTCGGAAAGTGATTGTATTTACGATGCTGACCGCCGTATATCGGACTACTGGTTCACGCCGCCGCCGCCACGCATGGTAATATCTCCGGCGCTTATCAGGCCGTTGCTGGTGTCATAAGGAAGCGCCCGGTTGGCGTCGCCGTATCCCGCTCCCAGTCCTAATTCTCCATCCGGTCCAATTCCAACCAGAATGAAATCTCCGGTTTTCAGCTCTCTCATTTTAGTGAATTTCACATTTTGAGGAAAAAGAGCACCCATACCGTGATCGAAATCGGGATCGGCGGGATCGTTATCCGCATAGCGGTAGGACCGAGAACTACTTTCTTTGGGGACGAAAGGATCGTAAGGGATGGAACTCATGTAACTGACGGGGCTGGTGAGAGGGCCAAGGATCATGCTGGTATTCCGCTGTTCGAAATCGCCTGCTCCCACCATATTGAACACGTCTCTCAATCGCTCGTGTCCCCATTCACGGTCGTCGTCCCACCAATCGACCAGCAGAACGCCCCGCTCCATTCGGTTCATCTCGATCGCAGTACAGAGTGCTTTCATGTCGGCGAACTCACGCGACACCTTCGCTCGAATCTGCGCGTTGAGAAAATTCGGCACCGCGATCGCCGCCAAAATCCCAATAATCGCGACAACGATGAGCAGTTCGATTAGAGTAAATCCTTTTTTCACGGTCTCATCTCCCATTCATTGGCGATATCAATTCTACGGAAACCTAAAGTGGTTGGGTTTGTCAAGACAAAAAAACGCGTTGTTTAAGGTGGATCGCCT
>CAZSIZ010000370.1:0-5810 GCA_964606645.1 uncultured bacterium | reverse complement strand
TCCCGATTTTTCTCGAATACATTATCCGAACAAATGCCACCTCCGCTTTCATAATCAATCGCGTCGGCGTTGTTATAAAAGCGGTTGTGCTGGATGGAAATCATGCTTTCACAGCTGATGCCATCGTCTCCGTTTTGTATAGTAAATCCTATAATCTTCGTTTTAGAGCCGACATCGCGATCCACATGAATGATCTTGATATCCGAATCCATCTCTCCATCGAGAATTGTTTGTTTAATGTATTTTTCGTTCCGAGTCGTGAGATAGTGGGACGCAAAAATAATCGTTTTCCCTTTGATCGTCAGGGCTTCCCGGTACGTTCCTGGAGATACGAGGACAAGATCCCCATTCGAGGCGGCATCGATAGCCGACTGAATGGAAATATGATCCTGAGGGACTTGAATTGTTTTGGCGAAAGAGGTTAATGGAAATATGGCGAGTGTCGCTGAAATGATCCCACGGAAAGTGCGGTTCGATAGTGAAGGCCATTTGGGTTTCCACCGATTTATCATTTTCAATCCCCTTCTGTTTTTGAAGCGGTCCTAAGACCGATTTTGTTCGTCTATTTCGGTTCGAAGCAGTACAGCGTTCCGTTGACCTGAGGGCAATAATAGATCCGGCCGTTTGAAGCAACCGGATGTGGACAGGCCCAGGAAGCGAAACCTGGGCTTTTCCAGATCACCTTGCCTGTTTCGCAATCGACTGCGTAAATGCCCTCCAGTGTGGCCGACAAGGCAAATCCTTCAGAAGCCACCACAACCGCTCCGCAGCCATGGGCCGGTCCCCACAATTGAACCGGGCGATCGAGCGATCCGGCGATCGTTCCATAAAAAACTTTTCCCACGGTCACGCATGGGGAAGAGGTGTTTGAGCCAAACGCCGTACCGCCTTCCGGTGATGATTTCCAGACGATGCGTCCCGCATGGGGATCGACGCAGTAGGCCGCACCGATCTGATCGATTACGTAAACTAGTCCCCCCACGACCGCAGGTGATGACAATACGGCATCATCCAGCTTGATCTGTGCTTTTAGTACGAGCGGCCTATCCAAGCGCTCGTTATATGCGTCACCCGTGTGTTGGGCATCGTGCATAAACTGAGGCCAGTCAGAACCCATGCTCCCAAGGGGGATACACGACACCAGCACGATCGTCAACATTATTAGAGATCGCATCCGTAACATCAATCTATATGTCCTTCCCGATTAGTTGTCTATAGATTCCAGGATTATTATCTTGAATAATGAAGGAAAAGTCTACTTTCCTCTTGGAAAAATTCCTGGAAAAAACATAGACAGGATCGGGACAATACAACTCAAATCAGAAAACCTCAGCAGGTATTGAGGCTTATAGGATCTGTGCCAAAAAGATATTCCAGCAATTTTCAGGACTTTACCTTTCAAGCATGGAGAGCAATGATGGATCAACAATTCCAAAACAATAAGCAGCATAAATCCTCGATACAAAAAAAATCTGGTATGATATAATGCTGCAATCACATTAATCGCTTTGAATATAACGCTAAGAGACCCATAGGAGGCAAGATGATGAAAAAACAGGAGATGAAACGCAGGAGATTTATCCAAACCACATCGGCGGGAACGGCAGGATTCTCCCTGGCAGGCCCGACGGTACTGGCATCCAATTCATCCGGAGAAAAATCCAAATTGGCGATACTGGGCGGGGAACCGGTCCGCAATGCGCCCTTCCCTCCCTGGCCGGTGGTCACGGAAAAAGACGAAGCGCCCTGGCTGGACGTTCTCCATAAAAAACAATGGAGCCGGTATTACGGCGGAGATTATGTCAGCCGCTTCGAAAAACAATACGCCGATTTGATGGGTGTCAAACATTGCATGGCTGCCACCAACGGGACCAATGCTCTTTTTGCATCGATGAATGCGTTGGACATTGGAGCGGGAGATGAAGTGCTTGTCCCTCCTTATACCTTTGTGGCGACGGTGAATGTGGTCCTCTTACAGTATGCAGTTCCCGTGTTCGTGGATACCGATCCGAATACCTTTCAAATGGATGCAAACAAAATCGAAGAGAAAATCACCGAACGAACACGCTGTATTATCCCCGTTCATTACGCCGGCAATATGGCTAACATGGACAAAATTCTGGCCATTGCAAAAAAACACAATCTTTTCGTGATCGAAGACGCCTGCCAGGCGCATCTGGCCGAGTGGCGAAAGAAAAAAGCGGGATCGCTGGGAGACCTGGGATGTTTCAGTTTCCAACTGACCAAGAATCTCAGCGCTGGAGAGGGAGGAGCGGTCATTAGCGATAACACCGACCTGATGGATCGCTGTATCGAATTCCAAAACAACAGCAGTGGACGAAAAAGGACATCCGGCTATCGCTATCAACGTCACGGCACCAATCTGCGCATGACCGAATTCCAAGGCGCACTGCTTTTGCAGGGGATGTCCCGCCTGGAAAAACAGCACCGCAACCGAGAGCAGAACGCTCAGTATCTCTCAAAACTGTTGGATGAAATTCCCGGCATTCAGGTTGCCAAGATGTACGACGGTTGTACCCGCAACGCCTACCACCTTCTTAAGTTTTTATACGACAAGACTGAGTTCGCAGGTGTTTCGCGCAGTCAATTTTTCAAAGCGCTGCAGGCGGAAGGGATTTCATGCGGCAGTGGATATTCACCCCTGAACAAAGAACCGTTTATCGAACAGAGACTGCGTTCCAGAACATTTCAGGCCGTCTATTCGAAGGAGTCTATCGATCGATATATGAAAGAGAATCACTGTCCGGCCAATGACAAATTATGTCGAGAGAATGCCGCTGGATTCTCTCAGCGAATGCTTATAGGCTCACGAAGCGACATGGATCAAATCGCCGAGGCGGTTCGGAAAGTCCATAAAAATGCGAAAGGGCTTGCCAGCATGTAACCACATCGGAGCATAAGAATCCAGATTGTCGAGTTGTATTTTGTGATATGATTGAATGAACCATTGTAAGGAAGGGCGTGGAAAGGATATGAAAAAGTCATTCACCTTGATCGAACTCCTGATTGTTGTCGCCATTATCGGAATACTGGCTGCGATCGCGGTTCCGAATTTCATGAACGCGCGTACACGTGCCCAAGTCACCCGGGCGCGAGCCGATCTACGAAATCTGACTACGGCGATCGGAACCTATGGCGTGGATCATGGCACCTTTCCTCCCCATTACAATTTTATCACCGGCGTCGCCAACAACCACTCTATGTATCAACTCTATCTGACCACTCCGATTTCGTACATCGCCAGAATTCCCGAAGATTATTTCCGGGCGAAATCCCCTTTTGAGGAACAGCGTTGGTATCCGGATTCCGCGCTGGGAATTTATGTCTATATCAACTATCCGATCAACAAAAGCCGTGAATTGACGAACGATCGCAACCAGACGCCTTTCGATTCTTATTTGATGTGGAGTTTCGGTCCCGACCGGAGTTTGAATACGGGGGGGTACTACCCGCTGCCCGCGATCGAAGCCTACGAGCAGAACCACCCCGACAAATGTGGGATCTATGAATCTCGAAAGGGCTGTCGCTACGATCCAACCAATGGATTGACCAGTCCGGGAGACCTCTACGAATTCGGGGGAGGGGCGAGCAATACAAGCCACCTCGAACGGTACGGTGTCTTATAATCAGCGATCGAGGGACGGGCAGTTTTCGTCTCTACATTGCATGTTCGATCGATTGCGTATTCAGTGATTTTTTTGAATCCGTATCTAATTCAACCGGGTACGGATAGGCTACAATATCATTAAACAAAATACGAGTCGGCTTATTCTGTGTAGAATAATTCGATATCAAAAACAACAATTCCTCTTCCGCCACGCTCATCCCGGTCACGCCACAGAATGTCATTGTTTTCGGTGCTATTTTTGTCGTTTGCGTTCCCGAATCGTCGATTGAAAATGTGTGCGACGCGATCGTTTGGGCGGATCGGGGATGAATGAGTTCGATTTTCACGCCGCCGGATTCAATCACCAACTCAAAAGAAACAGCGATACGCCGCCCCGAAGGCACTTTGGGAATAACGTGGTAAGCCCGGAAAGAGCCGGAACGGTCATTCGACTCGAACTGCATCACGGACTGACTCTTCCCGGTTCCGATGGTCTTCCGATTCAAGGTTCCCCCCTGGCCGATTCGCCAGCGTTCAAACATCTCGGCTTTCTCGAAATCCCAACGGACTAAAGCCGGATAGTGGGTTTTCATTTTTTTCGGAATGTCGCTAACCTCTCCGCCTTGGAACGATCCAAGATAGATTTGATTATCCTTGTCCACCAACCGTACAAAAACGTCTGACGACTGAAAACTCTCAACCGCTTCAAAATATAAATCCAAAGAGCTGTCACTTGACTTAACCGCAATCGGATTCTCTCCCCCTGAAGGCCATCGCCATCCGAAGGAGTAATTTCGGTTGCCATGCAGCCGGTCGTCCGCCCAGATATCAACCCGTTGAATCCCATCAGGAATGGGTTTGACGCTCAAGTGGATGTCGGGAATACCCGGCTTCCACTCGGACGTTCCTGGTGTGAATGTATGTACCCAATCCCCGCCATCCTGCCCAAGATTGTTGACCTTTAGAGGAAGAGTCTCCGGTTCTTCGATCTGAAAACGTTCGAGGATATGTTTTTTCATCGCTGCAGCCAACACCGGGTTTTGAGTCGCGATATCTTCCAACTCATTCGGGTCTTTTTGCAGATCGTATAACACCGCGCGGTTCGAATCCCGATAATAAATGAGTTTATAATTATCTTTAATCAAACACTTACG
Source organism: uncultured bacterium (assembly GCA_964606645.1). Lineage (GTDB taxonomy): Bacteria > Hinthialibacterota > Hinthialibacteria > Hinthialibacterales > Hinthialibacteraceae > CAZSIZ01. The sequence continues at coordinate 1,028 of CAZSIZ010000370.1, read as the reverse complement.
CTCTTCGCCTTTGCGGATTCCCTCGGCAATCGCTTCATTTTTGTTATAGGTTCGCTCTGTATTTTTCATTAGAGGAACAAGACTCTCTCCCGACAGTTTCTGTTCAAAAGTCAGTCCCGCTAATTCGAGTAATGTCGGAAAGAGATCGACGGATTCAACGATTGAATCGATTCGATAGCCGGGCCGATCCATTTCCGGAAAGACAAAGATCGATGGAACGTGCAGCAAGGTCTGGAACATCGTGCGCCCGTGTCCGATGGGACGTCCGTGCGGATTCACGAATTCCTCCCCATGATCGCTGGTGACAAGAATGATACTGTCCCGATAGAGTTTGGATTGTTTTAAGGTGTGAATGAGTCTGCCGATCTGTTCGTCGACATAAGCGACTTCTCCGAGATAGGCGGCTTCGTCGATATTCTTGGCCTTTCGTTTGATACTCAAATTGTAGTTATTGGGCGGGGTGAAGGGATTGTGCGGATCGAGAAGGTGCAGAAACATGAAGAGCGGCACACCGTCCGGCGCTCGTTCGATCCGGTCGATCGCCGCTTCCACCCCCAGATGGGCGGTGGGAAAGGCGATGCGTCCCCAGGGATCGGTCATCCCGCTTCCAGCCGCGTAATCGGTGTAGCCGTAGAATCCCCGATGAAAACCGAACTTGGCAGAGATCAGAATATTGTTGTAAAAACCATAAGTTAAATAACCCGCATTTTGAAAGACCTCCGCGATGACGGTGTGCTCTTCGCTCAACGCATTTTTTTTAAGATAGACCGTACTGGCGGAATTGTGTTTGGAATCGCGTAGCATCCGGCCATGAATATGCGGATACACTCCGAGAAGAATCGAGGGGATCGACGTTTCCGTATGAGGTGATTGAACGATCGTGTTTTCGAAAAGAACGCCTTCTCTCGCCAGCCGATCGAGGTGTGGTGTCACGGGGGCGGCTTGGCCGTAACAACCCAAAGCGTCCGCTCTCAGTGTATCGATCAGGACGAAAAATACATGAGGGCGCTTCTTCGATTCTTGGGTGA
>CAZSIZ010000369.1:0-5817 GCA_964606645.1 uncultured bacterium | reverse complement strand
GGAACGGATCACCTCGACGAAAAAAGGCTCGATCACGTCGGTGCAGGCGATCTACGTTCCGGCGGACGACTTGACCGACCCCGCGCCCGCTACCGCGTTCTCGCATTTGGACGCGACGACGGTTCTCTCGCGACAGATCGCTGAACTGGGGATTTATCCGGCTGTCGATCCGCTCGACTCCACCTCGCGGATCATGGACCCGCGTGTTCTCGGCGACGATCATTACAACACCGCGCGGGATATTCAGCAGATTCTTCAGCGCTACAAAGACCTTCAGGATATCATCGCCATTCTCGGAATGGACGAATTATCGGACGAGGACAAAGTCACAGTCCAGCGTGCCCGGAAGATACAGCGCTTTCTCTCACAGCCCTTCTTCGTGGCCGAGCAGTTTACTGGACGCGAGGGGCGTTATGTGAAGATCAACGACACGATCGAAGCCTTCAAACGCATCGCGTCGGGCGAGATGGACGAACTGCCCGAACAGGCTTTCTATATGTGCGGAACACTGGATGAAGCGATCGACAACGCCAAGAGCATGGTGTAGAGTCCATAGAAAGAATCATCGACACAACGAATCATGGCTGCAACGTATCCTTTACGAATCGTTACTCACGAAGCAATTGTTTTCGACGGCGATGTCGAATCGTTGGTCTCGCCTGGAGTCATGGGGTATTTGGGTGTGCTGGCTCACCACGCGCCGCTGCTCACCAATCTGACCCAGGGAACAGTCACGATTCGGGACGCACAGGAAGCCGTCCACGAGTTTCAGGTGGACGGAGGCATCTTGGAAGTCTCCAAACATGATACGACCATCCTGACGGAAACCATCGAGAAAGCGGACCCATCCTGACCGTGCGTTTAGCGATTGCGCCCGGTTCGGCTTTCGATCGAGGAACATTAATCCAGATGAGATCGAATTCACCGAAACGAAACGGTTAACATCGACTATAAGGGGCGGTCCAAAGGCCGCCTTTTGTTTTTTATACGGAATTTATTACTGTCGTAAGACTGAAAGGAAGACTTATGTACAAAAATATCACAGTTCCAACCGATGGAAAAAAAATCGAAATGAAAGACGGGTCTCTCTCCGTTCCCGACAATCCAATCATCCCGTTCGTCGAAGGCGACGGAATCGGAACGGACATCTCCAAAGCGATGAAGCGGGTTCTCGACGGAGCCGTCGAGAAAGCTTATGGCGGAAGTAAGAAGATCGTCTGGATGGAAGTCTACGCGGGCGAAAAAGCCAATGGTGTCTATGGGGAATATCTCCCCCAAGAGACACTGGACGCGTTCACTGAATTTCACGTTGCCATCAAAGGGCCACTGACCACTCCCGTCGGCGGTGGATTCCGTTCGCTGAATGTCTCGATCCGGCAACTGCTCGATCTCTACGCCTGCGTGCGCCCGGTGCGCTATTTCCAAGGTGTGCCCAGCCCCGTGAAGGCTCCGGAAAAACTGAACATCGTTCTCTTCCGTGAAAACACCGAAGATGTTTACTCCGGAATCGAGTGGCAGCAAGGTTCCGACGAAGTCAAGAAAGTCATCGATTTCATCAATGGCGAAATGGGCAAGAAGATTCGCGCCGATTCAGGCATCGGGGTTAAACCCATCAGCATCTTTGGAAGCAAACGGCTGATCCGCGCCGCCATCAAATACGCCATCGCCCGTAATCGCTCCTCCGTCACAATGGTGCATAAGGGCAATATCATGAAGTTCACCGAAGGCGCGTTCCGCGATTGGGGCTACGAACTGGCGAAAGAGGAATTCGGTGACATCCTCGTCTCCGAAGCGGACCTGTGGGATAAACACGACGGGAAAATGCCGGACGGGAAAATCCTCATCAAAGACCGCATCGCCGATTCGATGTTCCAGCAGGTACTTCTGCGGCCGGACGAATACGATGTCTGCGCAACACCGAACCTGAACGGGGATTACATTTCCGACGCCGCTGCCGCGCAAGTGGGCGGTTTGGGCATGGCTCCCGGTGCGAACATCGGTGACACCGTGGCCGTCTTCGAGGCGACTCACGGAACCGCCCCGAAATACGCGGGGATGGATAAAGTCAATCCCGGTTCGCTGATTCTATCCGGCATGATGATGCTCGAACATCTGGGCTGGAACGAAGCCGCCAACCTTCTCGAACACGGGATCGAATTAACCATCAAGCAGAAACGTGTCACATACGATCTGGAACGGCAGATGGACGGCGCTACCTTGCTGAAATGTTCCGAGTACGGCAACGCCATCGTCGAAAACATGGAAGCGTAAATATACCGAATACGGAAAAGGAGTGGATCATGCAGAACAAAATTACTGTTGTAGGAGCTGGTAACGTCGGCGCGTCCTGCGCCCTGTTCCTGGCCGAACAAGAGCTGGGCGACATCGTCCTGATCGATATTCTGGAAGGCGTTCCCCAAGGGAAAGCACTGGATATTTACCAGGCCGGGGCCGTACTGGATTTCGACAGCAAAGTCACCGGCACGAACGATTACGCCGATACTGCCGATTCGGATATCGTCGTCATTACGGCCGGGCTGGCGCGTAAACCGGGCATGGACCGGCTGGACTTGCTGAAAAAGAATGCGGAGATCGTCGGCGGGATCGTCGAAAACGTCGTGAAGGTATCCCCCAACTGCATCATCGTCATGGTGACTAATCCTATCGACGTGATGGTCTACCTGGCGTATAAGAAGTCCGGACTGCCCAGCAACCGCGTCGTGGGTCAGGCGGGGATTCTCGACACCTCCCGTCTTTCAACCTTTATCGCGATGGAACTGGGTGTGTCGGTCAAAGAGGTCCAGGCCGTCATCCTCGGTGGACATGGGGATTCGATGGTTCCCATCCCGGCCTACAGCACCGTCAACGGAATTCCCATCACCAAACTGATGTCCGCCGACCGCATCAAGGCGATCTGCGACCGCGCCAAGGTGGGTGGAGGCGAAATCGTCAAACTGCTGGGAACCGGCAGCGCCTACTACGCGCCCGCCGCCTCTACGGTGAAGATGGTGGAATCGATCCTTCACGATTCCAACCACGTGCTTCCCTGCTCGGCTTTTCTGACCGGACAATACGGTATCTCCGATCTGTACGTCGGCGTTCCGGTCAAACTGGGGCGGGAAGGCGTCACGGAAATACTCGAAATCGATCTGGAGGAAAACGAAAAACAATCCCTGCAAAATTCCGCCCAGATTTACACAAAGAGCATCGCCGAACTCGGTATCTAATCGATCCGGTGCTCTTCCGATTTTTAAGTCAATCTGTTGAACCATACTGGGGGCGGAGGATATCTCCGCCCCCAGCCTTTTTCCGCGACGGTCACTCGACGAACGCCGAATTCACCGCCATAATAGTGAAGCCCTTTTCGACCTATAAACGAGTTTGTATCGATCAAAACGACGCGAACGGAATTGGAACCGATCGATGATCTTAAAATATCTTGGACATTCCTGTTTCTTTATCAAGGCAGACGACGGAACGTCGGTATTGACCGATCCCTATAAATCCGGAGCGTACGGCGGCGCGCTGACCTACGGATTTATCTCCGACGCCGCCGATATCGCGGTGCTGAGCCACGACCACGAAGACCACGCCGATCTGAGCAGTCTTCCCAACCAACCGCTGCAAGTGACGACCGACTGCCGCGCGCGAGGCATTGAATTCGACACGATCGAAACTTTTCACGATGACGTTCAGGGTAAAGAGCGGGGAGCCAACCGGGTGACCTGCTTTACACTGGATGGAATCCGCCTTTGCCACCTGGGTGACTTGGGACATGTGCCGAACGACGAGCAGGTCAATGAAATCGGAGAGGTGGATGTGCTTTTCGTGCCCGTCGGAGGTCGATTTACGGTGGGACCGGATGAAGCCAGCCAAATCGTCGAGCGGATCGGTCCGAAGATAACGATCCCCATGCACTTCAAAACGGAAAAATGCGGGTTTCCCATCGAACCGGTGGATACATTTCTGAAAGATAAAAAGGAGATTCGCCGCTCCCCGACCAGTGAGGTTGTTTTGAGCAAAGAAGACCTTCCCGATACGAGTACGATCCTGTTTCTTCCTCCCGCCAATTAGACGACTTGCAATCCACTCGTGTTATGTCACGCTTGAAATGACGGGGTGGGGTGGACCTGGGTAGGCACGGGGGCGGGATTCAAGGTGGACCTGGGCAGGCACAAGACCTGCCCCTACACGTTCTGTTACCCATCTACGAACGTGTGACAGAGCGCTAGCCCGCATTTCTCACAGTACCTCAGAGAGAAATATAAAAGGAAGATTTTTGAAAATTAACAGACATTTAGGACTCGCGAAACTCCGATCCCTCGCCGTTTGCGGCTCCAACTCGCCAACGTTTTATAGCGGAATTCAGAAAACACACGGCATGCTTTCCCACTGGCCGCATAGCGTTTTCCCGCTTTCTTCGTCGCTTTTTCGATGCGTTTCAGCAAGCGGGAATTCTTCGCCAAACCGAAAATGTAATGTACCTGATTGGCTTCACACCAACTCATCAACTCGTCTCGGCAAAATCCACTATCGCCTCGAATGGCAATCTCGACATCCGGCCACTTGACTCGGAGCCTCTCGACGATGCGTTGGACTTCCGCCCGGCTCCCTGCGGCGGTGTCTTGATTCGCTTGACGCAGCCGGACACATAATAAAAACTCATCGACAGCTTCCCAATCCAACACGATTTTCTTGTATCGGTCCACTTTCTCATGATTGGGTGGAATCAACTCCAATCGGTTTCGTCGTGAAGAACGGATCGAAGACCTTTGAGAGATTCTCCGATGGGATGCCTTTACCGTCGTCGCGGATTTTTACAAGTATGTTGCTCTCTTCAAGGTACGTCGAAATCCAAACGTTGCCTTCTCCTTCGATGAATTCCAAGGCGTTTTTTAGCATGTTCATTAAGACTTGATTGATTTGACCGGGGGAGCAGGTAACCGGAGGAATCTCTTCATAATCTTTATGAATGGAAATGTATCTTTTCTTCCACGAAACACCGTCAAAATGGGCCACGACCTCTTGCTTGCGATCCCATGTATGTGCCCTTCCGAACAACTCCCCTTTATCATTTTCGAATGGACAAGAAAGGGAATGAATTTCATCATCACGGTCAAACAGGTATTCAATCAGACGAGGAGCCGGGTCAAAAAACAATTTCCCCGCTCCTCTTGCACCCGTAATCCATACGCCTCCATCGCTTGCAGATTTCATGTGGATGAACTCTCCGAGATTTGTTTCCGTAGCATATTTAATCACAGTTGCACGTTGTTCGGCGGCATTGAATTCCATGATACGGTCCAGGACCGTGTACAGCACTCGATCCTTAGCGACAGGAAGAAAAGTATGACTATCTGGCCTCATTTCCTCTATTTCGTATTGGATCCACCGCTTTTCTATTGGAAAGTATTGTTGTAGACCATTCTCATAGTATGACCATAACTGCCCGGAAGCATTCTCCAGGATCGGCTTTTTTTCACCTGGGCTAGGGATGTTATAAACCGCATATCCATCGAGGTAAGTCGATTCCTTAACGCCACCATGACTGATCCATATTTTGCCCGTCTCACTTGGAGAGACAACAGATGACCAGGTCTCCCCAAGGCCGTCATCACTGGGATAGTACCGCCATTGATCCTTCGAAATATTGTCCTTGGTTTCCCAGTATGGACCGAGGAATCGGTCTTTAATAATTGGCAAAGCGCCCACACGAACATTGAAAGTGAGAACGAGAGACATCGCGGATCGAGACTGCACGATGTATGAGAGTTTTACCGCAACCGGATGCCGATCCAGAGACCATGAAATTCGCTG
>CAZSIZ010000368.1:0-5821 GCA_964606645.1 uncultured bacterium | reverse complement strand
GTGGGCGCTTTCATTTCGGCAAGGCTCAGATTGCCGACAATGCCGGTCAGCAGGTTGTTAAAATCGTGAGCCACGCCGCCGGACAGCTGTCCGATGGCCTCCATCTTCTGGGATTGGCGCAGCTGTTCTTCAAGTTGTTTGCGTTCGGTGATGTCCAGTGAGACATTGGCGAAATATTGCGGCTTTCCGGTTGAAGGCTCCTGGATGGCGAATGTCATCGCATAGACGTCGCCTGTCCGAATATTGCGATATTGTAACTCACCTTTCCATGTGTTACCCTGCTGAAGTGCGGTCACTATTTCGTTCTCAACCATCTCTTTCAAGTGGTCAGGAATGACGTCCATAATGTGAAACCGTTCAACGTCCTCTGGATCGATCCCGAGAATCTTGCTGCCTGCCTCATTGAGGAAGATCATTTTTCCATCCAGAGTGGCAAGGTTAATAAGTTCGCTGCTGTGTTTCACCACGGCCGCAAGTTTCTGCATCTCCTCCTCTACCAGCTTGCGTTCTGTGATGTCGCGCACTATCGCCAGGATACGTTCTTCTTCCCCGATAACCACCCACTTCAGGTTAACTTCCACCCAGAATAGACGTCCCACCTTGTCCCGGGCATGCCATTCGAAGATCTGGGGTTCACCCGCAACTGCCTTCTTTATTAAACCTACGGCGTGTTCCAAGTCATAGGGCGACTTGCCCGAGCTCAATTTCCCTACGCCAATCAGCCGGGCTTCCTCCAGGGTATAGCCGTACATCTCACACATCTTCCGGTTGACATCAATGATACGGCCGGTTTCCATTTCGTGTATAAAGATGGCGTCATTGGCAGCGTTATAAATCGAGCGGAAGTTTTCTTCGGATTTACGCAACGCCTCTTCCGCCCGTTTGCGCTCGGTGATATCGATAAGGGTGCTCTGCATTCCTACAATCTTCCCACTTTCATCCGCCAGTGGACGAGAATTGTTCAGCACCGTAATGATCTTACCGTTTTTTCGCCTCAGCTCGTGCTCGTAATTGACGATGCACTCTCCTGATAGAAGCCGCATGTGGGCTGGGATGACGACGTCCGCATCTACATCCACATCTGATATCTTCAAAGTGAGAATTTCTTCCAGAGAGTATCCCAGGAGATTCACTCCTGCCTGGTTAGCGTCCACGAAATTCTTCTCGATATCGAACACATAGACTGCAGCAATAGATTCATCAAAGATTCCTCGATATTTCTCTTCGCTCTCGCGTAACGCCTCCTGCGCTCGTTTACGCTCGGAGATATCGCGGGTGACTCCCAGAATCCCCACAGCCCTGTCATTCTTGTCGCGCAGGAAAGTTAACTTTTCTTCAGTCCAGAGGGTGGAACCGTCTTTATGGAATTGTTCGACTTCCAGCGTCCGGGACCGGCGTAGATCCTTATCGCCGGTCTCTTCAATAGCCAGCTCCTCCGCGAATACCTTCATGGCTAAATCGTAAGAAGCTGGGGTAATCATTTGTTCAAGTGTCTTGGAAATTTGCTCTTCGACGGTGAATCCCAACAGTCGTTCAACCGATGGACTGAGATAGGTAAACCGCAGATTCATATCCGTCGTCCATATCACATCGGTTAAATTATCAGCAAGGAGTCTGTAATGCTGCTCACTCTTCTGCAATGCGTCCTCGGCGATGGCTGTCTGTATCACTTGTGAGGCGGTATCTGAGACGGTTCGAAACAGGTTGTTCTCTTCGATGGAGATGGAGTGTTGGCTGAAACATGCGAGGACACCGATCGGCTCCTTTTCTGGAGAGAGAAGACGGTAACCCGCAAACGAAACCAGACCGAGTTCCCTGGCCCAATCGTGGTTGTGAACTCGTGGATCGCTCGTCACATCGTTAGTGAGGAATTCTTTTACTTCGCCGGATGCTACTTTACCAATTTTGTAGCAGCCGAAAGGCACACGCCGATGAACCTCCCCATCGAGATGGGTATAGCGTCCCGAGCTGGTGGCCAGGTGAAGACAACGGTCCCGTTGTGAACAGACATGGGGACCTTCCGTATCCTTGGCATGAATACATCCGGTTTCGCACAAATCACCTGGTTTGATGATCCAGATACGCGCGAAATCGGCTCCGAAAATATCGACGATGCCGTCCGTAATCCGTTTCATCTTTTCAGAAATCGATCCAGGGCCAATCAAGTCTTCCTTGAGATCACTCAAACGCTCAATCCACTGCACAACACGCTCACGTTCGTTCTGGCGTATACTGATCCGCCGAGCGCCATAAACGATCCCGGCAAGTCCCAGTACCCAGATCAAACCGTGACTAAACACCAGCACGACAATATGTTGCCGTACAACGGCCCATAGAGGAGTCATGGGAACCGAAACACTGATCCCGCCTCGGATGTCTCCGGTCTTGTATCCTTGGTCCGCGTGGCATTTCAAACAGCCCTCCTCAGTGATTAAAGGACGCATAAAACGCAGATACGATTGGCCCTCAATCATTTCGATGGATGCAAATTCCTTTTCGCCGTCCTCAAAAGTTTTGAGCGCTTTGCTCTCCCACGGATCGGGAGCGTTTTCTGGGCGGATGGGATCAAGACTGGTGATGTGGCCCTGGTAACCGTATTGCTGGTGTCCCAGTTCGTGTACTTGACGTGTCATGTAAGCGGGATTGATCAACGTCAATTTTCGGCCTGATGGTGTCTGGATGTCCCGCTCTTTAATATGGGAAAGGTAGGGATTAGACGGTGTCTCCTCTGTCACCGGAGCATAGACTCCGCCATGGTTGGCGGACCAGCTACGATAGATGACATCCTTATTGAAAACGTTTTGCGCCTGGATCAGTGCGATTTTTCGCGTCTCGTTTTTCTGTCCGATGGAAGCGATAAGCAGTGATAGAATAATGCAAGCCGTCCAAATTCCCATCAGAACCAGGGTGTATCGCTTCACTCGCGCAGTCCATTTTGTGATCTGCCGTCGATCGTTCATGGTTCCCTACTCCCATCGATGATAAATCAATGCCGGTCTCATCAAATTCATATAGGCGAATTATCCATTGAACAATGAAAAAAGTATACGTAACTTAAGAGAAAAGTGGGGAAAATTTTAGGAGAGGGTTGTTGATACGAAACACTTGCCCGTTTTTCGCTCCCCCCAGGCTTGGGGGGAGAATTTGATCCTCAGTGTTTTCTAGCAAGCATGTTTATATCATACCACTTAATACAGTGGACCTGTTACATACGATTAAGGCGCGGACGCTTCCGACGGGATCATGGCGTCGATCAGGTACAATTCATACCCGTTCGATTGGACGACGGCGCGCGCCCCGGCGTTTTGGTTGGTTCGGAAGACGATTGTTTCCGCACCCACCGATACAGGGATTTCCGTAACGCCGAAGGTGAATTCGAAATCACCGGCCGTTTGCCCTCCTTTGATCCGGCCTCCCGGAACGATAACGGCGGCCATCGTCGGAACCCGTCCGATCCGCATTTTATAGTCTTCATAGTAACCAGAGTAATCCGATTTCGGGTAACGCCGGATATTGCCAACGCCCATTTCCACAAGAATTTGAAGCGCGGTGGCTTCCAGAGCGGGATCCTCAGTCGCTTCAATCAGATGGGCGACGACATCTGCATCCGAAACCAAGGTGGAATCCCGGCCAAATTCCTGCCATTGGCCCAAATTAATTCCCAATCCTTTCAATGCAGGGGCCGATGTCGTAAACGCCGACACCATCGAATGCTTCGGTGGGAAAATGTCGATTTTTTTAGAGACGTTGTATTGGAAATTGAAGACCTCGCCTTTTCCTTGCCGCCGGGCGTTTCTAGGAATGACGATGCCCATCGATTTCATACCCATCGCCGTCGCCGCACCGAGACCGCCGAGGTCCTCCGGTGTGAAGGAGTTTTTGATCGCGGCTTTGAGGTGAGCGAACGGAGCCTTGAGCAGCCCGCAGATTGCGACGGTTTCGGCAACTTTATCGATTTTCATTCCCCAATTTTTCAGATTTTTAACTTTATCGCTCGTGAAGTGGGAATATATCGAGTTGAGGTGAGTCTTGACGCCGGTTCCGGGGACGTATTCGTAACCGTCGTACGAGACCTGGCTGGAGAAAATGACGTATTGCTTGAATTGTTCTTTATGGGGAATATAGGGATCGACGAACTCGCTTTCCATCATCCCGATCGTCGTATTGAAGATCGCAGTGGTGATGTCGCCTGCGAAATCCATCGTGGCGCATTCGATGTATCCCCCTTCCGTTACCAGCGTCAAGACGATAGTGGCGACGACGTCGATCACCAGATCGGAGATATTGTCAAGAAACACTTTTATCGTTCGTTCAACCCCCAGACTTTGCGTCGTCGCGATCAGATCGACGGCTTGAGACGGATCCAAAGGTTTTTCACGAACCAATAATGAACAGCGCAACGGAAAATGAGGCATCGGACCGGGGTCCGTTTTGACCTTAAACTTGAAGTGACTCTTCAACGCGGTATGGATCGGGGGCTTCTGATCGAAATCCTGGGCGAATCCCAGGACGCGGCGGGGGTATTTGGTTCCCAGAGTCTCTTCTTCGATGATTTTATTACTGACCGAGAGATCCCGCTTGATCAACACATCTCCGATGTCGTCCTGGGTGCCCTCAGTCCAGAAATTGGTCATGTCTTCCGGTTTCCCGTCGATCACGTACCCGGCGTGAAGTCCGGGGAAATCCGCTCCAGGCGTTTTGGAGATCACCGAGTGCGCGCCGGGATTGTGACGGTAGGTTTCGTAATAGCCGCCCGACGTACCACCGATATCCGAGACCAGATGGTTCACGGGAAGTTCCGTGGTTTGAATTTTATCGAAGACCACGGGCATCTTGAGCAAATCGGCATGATTGGGTGGTTTATCCAATCCGATAATCTTCGGATCGTAAAACGCGCCGTCCAACTCGATGCCGAAACCATACTGACGGCGACTGCTCGTGGATGCAAGCCGTCCCCACTCGCCGTCGAACGCGCCGACACGCCCGTCCCGTCCGATGTATCTCAAAACCAGCCGGGGATTGGTCCAGCCGATACGCATGAAATACTGATCGAGAACACCGGCGAAAAAGTGGAAGGGAATCATTCCGTCGACAAAGGTGTTCTCATCGAAACGCATAGCAGAGTAAGGCACTTCCTGATCGACCTTAACCGAAATGGAGCCACTCTGAGCGTTATCTTCGCTGGTCCCACCGCGCGACATTGAGTATTGAGTGTAGACATCCGCCATAGAATTCTTCAATCGATCGAAGTTCAGGTTTTGATCCGCCATATCGTTTTCTACCCGGGCTTCGATGTTGAACGCGGTGAAGAAGAGAATGTCGGCGGTGTTGCCCCGAACGCTGGCGATCAGTTGTTCGCCATCCACTTTTTCGCTGACGAAGTCGGGATAGTTGTCCGGTTCCTCGTCGCTGAAGCCCAGTATCTTGGAATCCGGTTGGAGTGTGTGCTCATCGTTGGTGTTGCCGTAGACGAGAAAGTGATCGTTGTGGCGTGTCAGGACTTCCGTTTTCAATTTCGAAACGGTGACCCGTTCGGTTTCATCGTCTTCATCCCGCTTAAATCCGACCAAAGGCTGATCGGGCATAACGGTTCGGAACTCTTTACCTGGTTTGACGGATGGAACGAGTTCGAGGTCGAGTTTCTGAAGCCGCTCTAAGCCCTGTTTCGGTGAATGGATGATGGCGTTGAAGACTTGGGTTCCCTCATCGTGTCGGTTGTGATGATTCGCATTAAGCGGGAGGTCTTTCATGTAATGGTCGCCTGGATCGCATTGACTCACATATTTTGTTACCGAAGTCCAGTCGTTGCCTCATTATAATG
>CAZSIZ010000367.1:0-5829 GCA_964606645.1 uncultured bacterium | reverse complement strand
ATGCCGCCGCCCATGCCGCCGCCGCCCATCATGCCACCGAAGTCGCCGCCCATGCCGCCGCCACCGGCGCTGAAACCACCCATGTTGCCTCCCTGCCGGTCCAGTTTACGCCGCCGGAACTCTTCCATCCGCTGGAAACGTTCCTGGCGCTGCTGCATCTTGATCTCCAATTTTGAATAAACCAGTTGACGTTCCGCAGCGCGCTTGCGGGCACGGTACCAGACACGCTCGTTCGCCGAACGGGGCCGAACCCAGCCCACATACTCCGCCAGCGAAGTCAATTCGGCTCCTTCAAAATCCAATCCCAAGTCTGAAACGGGGATATCCGCAATGAGTCCCAGCTCGCCGAAACTCTGTCCGGCCTGATTCTGCCGCAACTGGAAATCCAGCATGGTATCGATTTCCTCTTCCGTCAGGTCCTCCAGCCGAAAGTCCGGTGAGGACATTTTCCCGAAGGTGTCCATGTATTCCTCGAAGACCTCAAGCAGGCGGTCGAGAATGTTCTGACAGAAATCGACCATTTTCTGATATTCCTGGTTGGAGGAAGCCGCCGATTGGTACTGCGTCATCGCCATTTGGAACTGGCGGTTCATCAGGGCCATAAACGCCTGATTCGCCTGCGCTTGAACGGTATCGTAACTTCCCGACAAGGTAGTTTCGCCCGTGTCGCCGGTCGTATCGGTGGGTTCCAGTGTCGGTTCGGCCGGTGTACTGGGATCCTGAGCGTAAGTGACGCCAGTAAAAACAAGCGCCAATCCAAGAATTAAAATAGCTGATCGATTCATGATCGACCTCCACACGTTAAGATTCAGCTTTATTCAGCCTACTAGTATAGTATAGTAAACAACCAATGAAACCGTCAAGTTGTAATCGACTTGAATTTTCACCCTTCAGAACCAATACAGATATCACAAGAACAGGATAAATTCATCCTCAACGGTCGAGCCTTTAAACATAAATAGTGAAATTAGGCTTATTTTTTAAAAATTTGTCACTATATTAATACTGTAAGCCTTTTGTAATAATCGTATTTAAATCCCTGTTTTTATTAACGTTTTTTTTATTTTTTTCGGTTGGCGTGAATCAACTTAGGATTTCAATAAAAAGGTTTTGTGATGCCGAAAGAAAGAATTCGATCCCGCATATTCCCACCTCTTGGCTTGGCGCTCTTTGCCCTGCTTGCGATCACCGTCTCCAGCCTGTTTTGGCTGCAACGAAGCCATATCAACCATTATATCCACAACAAACTGGGCGAAGTTAAAAAAATGTTCTATGGGAAGATCGATAGCGACGCTCAACTCATCAGCGGAATGATCGGTTTAATCAAAGATAATCCCACTTTGCAGAAAGCGTGGCTCGCCCAAGACCGGGACGCGCTTTACGAGGCCGCTTTACCAATCTTCGATGAAATTCGTCCCAAATACCGTGTCACGCATTTTTATTTCCACGCCGTAGACCGGGTCTGTTTTTTACGCGTCCACAACCGGGAGCGGAACGGAGACCGGATCACCCGCCACACAATGCAAGCCGCTGCCGAAATGGGGGAGGAAACAAGCGGGATCGAACTCGGGCCGCTTGGAACTTTTACACTTCGCGTTGTCCATCCCTGGATTATTAACGGCCAGTTGACGGGTTATATCGAACTGGGCGAAGAGATCGAGCATATCATTCCCAGTATTAAAAATATCCTCAACGCCGAATTCCTGGTTATGATTAAGAAATCACTTCTGAACCGTGACCAATGGGAAGAAGGCATGAAGATGATGGACCGTCCCGCACAGTGGGACGAGTACGATAATTTCGTTTTGACAACCCACACACTGCCCGAAATCCACAAAGAGATCAACCAATTTTTATCCCTCAACCATGCCACTCATTCGAACCGCCTAAGCGACATCACTATCGGATCGTGCCAATACCGGGGCGGTTTTCTCCAACTCTTCGACGTTTTGGAGAATGATGTCGGCGACATTTTCGTGATGTTCGATATTACCAAAGCGATTTCGATTTCTCAAAAACTGCTCGCATTCCTTATCGCATTAGGCGTGATCATCGCTGGAACCCTGTTTGCTCTCTTTTGGAAATATCTTGGACAGATCGAACGCCGTTTGGAAGGGGCGCTCGACGAATTGAAATGCGAAATCACCGACCGACAGAAAGCATTGGAGGGCCTGCAAACCGAACGCGATTATTCCCAAAGCATCATTCAAGGAACGCCCGCCCTCATTTTCGGGATCACGCCCGATGACATCATCACCTTTGTCAATCCCGCCTGCGAACGCGCGACCGGCTACAACAGCGAAGAACTCGTGGGAATGAAGTGGATGGAAATATTCTTCTACGCCGACGACTTCCAGCAAGTTGAACAATTGCACAGCGATTTTGAACGGGGAGACCTCCGCGATTACGAAATGACGATGACCACGAAAGACGGATCGAGACGAACGGTCTCGTGGAATACGATATCCCGCTTCGATGAAAATGGTGAATGCATCGAGATCATCGGCTTCGGATACGACGTCACCGAACGGCAAGAGATGGAAGAAGCGCTTCGGGAACGGGAAAAACGATTCCACGACATCGTGTCAAGCAGTTCCGATTGGATTTGGGAAGTCGACATCGAAGGTGTATACACCTTCGCCAGTGAAAAAGTCAAACACGTCCTTGGTTATACTCGAGAGGATATCATCGGAAAAACTCCTTTCGATTTCATGCTCGATGAGGAGCAGGAAAAATCTCGAAATAATTTTATGAGTAATGTTTCAAAAAGAGCCAGGATTTCCGATATGGAAAATTGGTATTTCCATAAAGACGGTTCGCTGGTCTGCCTCTTGATGAACGGAGTTCCTATCCTCGACGACGATGGGAACCTACTCGGTTACCGGGGTGTCGATAAAAACATCACGGAGAACAAAAACGCGCTCAAGGCGATCGAGCAGGAAAGAAACAACCTTCAGACCATATTCAACTCCACCCAAACCGGAATGATGCTCATCGATGAGAATACAATGGTCACGAGAGTCAACGACATCGCGGCTAAACTAGTCGGGAAAAACACAGGGGATTTTCAAAACCGCCAGCCGGGCGAAGGATTGTGTTGTATCCACGCCACGGACCATCCCAAAGGCTGCGGATTTGGACCGGCTTGTTCGTCATGCTCGATCCGCCAAACCATTGAAAACGCGCTGAACACCGGCCAGCCGATCCTACAAGTCGAGGTTCTCCAAACCCTGTTGATCAATGGAAAAGAGATCAATATTTGGCTGGAAATCAGCACCAATCCAGTCACGATCGATGGCAAAAAACACGTGCTTTTCTCGATCGCCAACATCACCGATCGGAAAAATGCAGAAGATGAGCTCCGGTGGGCGAAGGTCGAAGCCGAAAACGCCAACCTCAATCTCCAGGAAGCCGTTGAGCGAGCCAACATTCTCGCTCAAGACGCTGAAATGGCCAACCGGGCGAAAAGCGAATTTCTAGCCAACATGAGCCATGAAATCCGAACGCCGATGAACGGAATCATCGGCATGACCGGGCTGCTGTTGGATACCGACATGACGAACGAACAGCGGGAATTCACCGAAACCGTCCGCTCTTGCAGTGACTCGTTATTATCGCTGATCAACGATATTCTCGATTTCTCCAAAATCGAAGCGGGCAAGTTGGATATGGAAATCCTCGATTTCAATTTACGCACGCTGCTCGAAGACACCAGCGATATCATGGCCATGCGTGCCCAGGAGAAAAACCTCGAATATATCTGCCTGATCGAACCGGAAGTGCCTTCCCTTCTCCGAGGCGATCCCGGACGCCTGCGCCAGATCATCGTCAACCTGACAGGAAACGCGATTAAATTCACCTCCGAGGGGGAGACCCATCTCCAGGCCACTCTCGATCACGAAACGGACACTCAAGCCATCATCCGTTTTTCGATCGTCGACACGGGAATCGGGATCCCCCTAGGCCGCCAAAAAGCGCTTTTCGAGGCGTTTACACAAGCAGACACTTCCACGACACGCAAATATGGAGGAACCGGGCTGGGTTTGTCAATTTCCAAGCGCTTGGCCGAAATGATGGGCGGAAAAATCGGTGTGGTAAGCAAAGAAGGAAAAGGCTCCACGTTCTGGTTTACTGCCGTTTTCGATAAACAACCGACGGAAGGCGTCCCCATTCAGGAACCGAGAGACATTAGCGGAGAACGAATCCTTATCGTCGATGACAATTTCACCAACCGGCGTATGCTTTCCTTGCACCTCAAATCATGGAAATGCCGTTTCGAGGAAGCTCCCAACGCGAAAATTGCTTTGGAAAAAATGTACAACGCCGTCAACGAGAACAACCCTTTCCGTATTGCCCTTCTGGATATGCAGATGCCCGGCATGGATGGTGCAACCCTCGGAAAAACCATCAAAGAAGACCCGCTTCTCAAGGAAACGATCTTGGTCATGTTGACCTCCATCAGCAACCGGGGAGACGCCGCCCGCTTAAAAGAAATCGGTTTTTCCGCCTATCTTACCAAGCCGATTAAACACTCGCTTCTCTACGACTGCCTCGCCACCGTCAACACAAATGAATCGCAACTGTCCACGATCCAGGAGAAGCCCATCATGACACGACACACGCTGACAGAAAACAAACGGCGAAAAGTACGAATTCTCCTCGTTGAAGACAACATAGTCAATCAAAAGGTTGCGTTGAAAATCCTGGAGACCGTTGGCTATCATGCCAACGCTGTCTCGAATGGAAAAGAAGCGTTGGTCGCGTTGGAAGCGATTTCTTATGATTTGGTCCTCATGGACTGCCAGATGCCGGAAATGGACGGTTACGAAGCCACCCGCGCTATCCGCAATCCCGGCACTCCGGTCCCCAATCACGAAGTCCCCATCATCGCGATGACTGCGGGCGCCATGAAAGGCGACCGCGAGAAATGCCTGGACGCGGGGATGAACGATTACATCGCCAAACCGGTCGACGCTCAAAAACTTGTGGAGACGATCGAAAAGTGGCTGTCAATCCCTGATTCTTCTTCTCCCCCCCCTCAACCCACAACGGAAGTCTCACCCGATGACACAACGGATTCACTGCCCATTTTCGACCGGGACGCCCTGCTGAACCGGCTGCTGGGCAACGAAAGCGTGATCGAACCAATTCTTCACGAATTCATGAAAAGCACCACCTCTCTGATGCTCGAACTGAAAACTGCCCTGGACAACGCCGATACCGCTGTGGCCGAACGCCTGTCGCATACGATCAAAGGCTCCGCCGCCAATATCGGTGCCGAAGTGATAAGAAAAACCGCTTTTGAAATGGAAAATTTAGCAAAAAACGGTAATTTGAACTCGATTGAAGAATTCCTGCCTGTTTTACAGGCGAATTTTGACGAATTCAAACAGTTAACCGGTTTAACGGAATGAATCGAAATAGGAAAAACTCGAAATCTCGAACAGAATTAAACATTGACAGACTACACGTTGGCTAAGTTTCATCCTGCTTTCAATGTTTACCGATCTGTCATTTAAGGGAGAAACGATGATAGAAACATCCAGGATTTTAGTGGTTGATGATTACGAGATGATCCGCAAAATCCATGTTATCAATCTTAAAAAGTTGGGAATCAAAGACATTCACGTAGCGGTCAACGGGCAGGAAGCCGTCGAAGCGGTCGAACGCAAAATATTCGATTTAATCCTGATGGACTGGTACATGCCGATCATGACAGGCATCGAAGCCCTCAAAGTCATCCGCAAAAGAAATATCCAAACACCGATCCTGCTCTGTATAATGTACCCCAAAATTCGGACAGTGATTTAAGGTGGGAAACCTCGAAGC
>CAZSIZ010000366.1:0-5841 GCA_964606645.1 uncultured bacterium | reverse complement strand
ACGCGGTCCCCGTCTCGATGCAGAGATTTCAGAACTTGCAGGACTTCCTAAGATTAATCCCTGGGATCCTGCATATCAAAAAACGCTCGATGCGCTCAAGGATGAGCAGAAGCAGGAACTGTACAAAACCTGCTGCTTAATCGCGTCGGGAATCCACACGGCCTCCGACTGTCACCATAGCACGTTTCGCTACATTGAAAACTGGATTCACGGCGTCGCAACCGGCCGATTAGGTATCCCCACACGCAAGGCCCAAGCCGAAAAACAGCGTCTGGGCTATATGCTGTTTGGCTATGCGCTGGGCCTGGACCGGTGGCTGATGCGTGTCCCGCTGCAATTCCTCCTTTTGGATCTCGGACACATCGACCTCGGCTTTGATCCAAGAAACAACATCCTTAGGGTTTACGCCTGTCTCGGTGAGGAGAAGACTGCGGTAAAAGAATGGCTGGCGGCCTGCCTCTGGTACAATCTGGTTCACAACCAGCACGGTGGACTGATTGGATCTTTTACACTCAGTCACACGGACCTCATTCAGCAGTGTAAGGACAAGGGCATTACTGTTCATGAGTGGGTGGATTCTGCACTTAGAAAAGATTCCTAAAATAAGCGTAAGTTAAAACTGAATTGTAAAACAATTAAAAAGAGAAGAGGGCTAAAATGTAAAGGCTATCAATTCTATTGCTTGTCGTAATGGTAAGTTTAATCTCATACTACTTGACACTTTCCGTCACGACAATTGTGGTTTAGTTCGACTTCTAAAACGGAGGGACAATCAAAACGTCCCTGGATTTCAAAGGGTTTTCTCATGTGATCTTCCTCGAAGATGGGGGGGGCGGTTAAAAATTCAGAGATTTTAAGGAAATAATGTATTATCTTAATACTGATATTATACCATATAACCGTATATTTATCAAGGGATTAGTTCATTACCCGACAGACACTATTTATAAACACCGCAGTCATCACGAAATCCATTCGGAGTATGTATAGTTGTGGGGCCTATCTTGTTATAAAGATGCAAGGAAACAGTTTATTGGGTAATGATAAAAGGAATACGGACTTGGTGAATAGAATTCTGCTTCCAAACTGTCGATTTCACCGAAATTTGCATTCGATTGGCTGACTGATTATTTTTCTGGAAAAATCTCTGACTGTTTGCCGGGTTGTTAGCCACGTCATTGATTTCATCTTGATGAGAGAAATTTATAAATTTTCCAACTCTTGAGATAGCGTTTGATTCATCTTTTCCCGATAACGCCGACTCATCGCCAGTTGAGTGCCGTCATTCATGACAACGATACAATCACCGCCGACATCGGATTGAATCGATTTCACCTTGTCTAAATTGACAATCGTAAAACGATGAATTCGGAGAAAATGGGAAGGATTCAACCGGGATTCCAGATGGTTCATTGTCTCACGCAGAAGGCAGGTTTCTTTCCCTGCATGGATATCGACATAATTTCCCGCCGATTCGATCCAATCGATTTCGCTGACCTTTAAAAAGGAAATCTGCTTCGTCGATTTAATCACGATACGATTGAGGTAGGTTTGTTTTCGATGAACGGTCTCTAATAAATGGATTAGGCGCTTGTTGAAATCACGATCCTCTTCCCGATCAATCGAATGAACGGCTCGCTCTAACGCATCATAAAACCGTGCCGGTTTAAATGGTTTTAATAAATAATCCAACGCCTGAGTTTCAAACGCTTTGAGCGCGTATTCGTCATAAGCGGTGACGAATACGACGACAGGCATGTTTTCAACCCCAATGGTTTGGATCACGTCGAAACCATCCAATTCAGGCATTTGGATATCGAGAAACACAACCTGTGGGGAGCATTCCATAATGGCTTGAACGGCTTCCAAACCATTCGACGATTCACCAACGATCTCGATTTCTCCGCGATCCTTCAATAAAACTCGAATCTTTTTTCGGGCCAACGGTTCATCGTCGACGATTAATACCCGGATAGTTGTTTGCTTATCGTTCATTGCGTTCATCAATTAATATCCTGAAAGAAGTCCAGCCTTGCAGACGAAACGGCAAGATATAGATATTCATAAGCCAATCTTTATACTATCTCTCGTGGTCACTGAAAGTGTTTTCGACTTTTTGCCGTTTCGTTTTAATCATCGGCTTTTCCAGATAAGGAAAAGCGATCGTCAGGGTGGTTTCGCCCCGGTCGTTCCGATCGAATAAAATGGTATGAGAATCTCCATGAAGATGGGTCAGTCGCTTACGGGTAATTCCCAGTCCCATTCCCTCACTCGACGAATCATATAATTCATCACTCAATCCAGGCCCATTGTCGGTCACGGAAATTTCGACCCGATCGGTCATTCGGCGCGCATGAACCCGAATCACTCCCGGTCCAGCCTGCTTGGCGATGCCATGTCGAATCGCATTTTCGATTAAAGGCTGTAACAGCAGGTTTGGAACGAGGGCATTGACCACATCAGGATCGATTTGGATTTGAACGTTCAATCGATCCTGAAACCGCACTTTCTCAATCGATAAATAAGTCTGAACCAGATCGATCTCTTCACATAATGGGATTTGCTGCACTCCGATCTTGTCCAAGGTTTTTCGTAACATCTCGCTCAGATTCGCCAACATTTCATCGGCGGCGGGGGCGTTGTCATGAAGCAGAGAAGAAATCGAATGAAGGGTGTTGAAGAGAAAGTGGGGTTGTAATTGCATTTGAAGCGCATTCAATTGAACTTGGGTAAGTTGTGCTCTCATCCGTGAAGCCAGGAGTTCGCGCTCTTTCAATTGTTGATTGTACTGCCAGGCATAGATGACCGCCAGAATGGTCCAGCAGGTTAGAAAGTTGACGAATGTTTTGGGCGAGATCAAATCGATCGACATGCGTAGCCCAAAAGAGAGACTGTCTGGAGAAGGCGGTTTAATCCACGGTCCCAGTAAAGACAACAAACCGAGACGCACGATCAATCCATCCAAAAAGAATTTCACGAACACCACCAACACGGAGAAAAAGAAAAGTTTTAATAAATTCCCGTAAATAGGCTGGAACTGAATCGAATTTCGTTTGAAATACCAAAACAGCACCGGTGTCATGAACGCCCACAAATACCACTCCAGCATGATCGCCGCGTAGGCTCGCACTGGACTGTGAGGGTGGTCGACCAGATTCAGGAACAGAATCATTTGGGTGGAAGACAACAAGCCGATAATGGTGAAAATCACAAACAAAAGAACCGTGTATCGAAAACGGAAGGGCTGTTTTTTTCGATCCTGAGAATTGGGCATTTCTCGATTGGGCGCTGACGTGTCAATCACGTTGAGAGGCTCCTTGAGAGCAAGGGAATCGGCGTAGATACCGCCGTCCATTCAATCGAACCGTTTTAGGGACGCATGAGTATTTCACGATTCCCCGCATTATACTCGGAGAATACGGTTGCATAAAACGAATAGACCAATAATACTGCAACAATCGAAAAGAGATCGAGAAAGTTTCGCTCGATCGGTACGAAAACTAATGGGAAAATACTCGAATCAAAACCACCCCATGTGGACGAACCTCGGCGGTAAAGGAGTCATGAAACGCGCCTAAATTCTTCTGACGCCACAGGTCTCGAACACGATGTTCCCCCTCGATTCCAAGATCGGACCATCGAACGGTCACGTCACGACTCTTGAGAAAGGGAAAGTCGCGATTAAAAAGCCCTACCGCTTTCGATCCATCCTCCATCTCTTTCATCCAAACCTCGCTCGTTCCTTTTTTATCAATGCAAACAGCCTGCTTACCGAGCGGATCCTGGTTGACTTCAAGCACTTCGTCGTTGGTCAATAGATTTAGGGTGAAATCATCCAACCGGGTTAAATCGCAGCCGATCAATAACGGTGAAGCCAGCAAACACCAGAGGCTTATATGCGTGTATTGTTCGTCCGGACTCAGGTTGGACGGATGCATGTCGCGACCCCAACCCACGTAACCGACGACCAGCATGTCGGGATCGTTCCAGTGCCCCGGACCCGCGAAATCGGCCCATTTCGATTGATCGAAACCGATCGTGGCCATGCTGCTCCAACTGTCCATAATGTCACCGGTCGTACGCCAAGCATTCGAATGCCGCGCCCAATCCTCCGCCTGCTCGAAAGAGGCGTTATTGGAAAGGCTGTAGATTATATCACGCCCACATTCTTGAAGCGTATCACCCATCTCTTTCACGTGGGGAACGTCGTTAGGCCGCCAATCGTATTTCAGATAATCAAATCCCCAAGCAGCCCATTGCTTGGCGTCGTTTTGTGCAAAAGAAATCTTTCCATGCCGCCGATCACTTGGTGACATGTCGCCTGGACCACCCGGAGGAGGACCGCCCGGACCACCCGGAGGAGGACCGCCCGGACCGCCCGGAGGAGGACCGCCCGGACCACCCGGGGGAGGACCGCCTGGACCGCCAGGAGGAGGGCCGCCCGGTCCCCTGGGACCTCTGGAACGTTCGCTGGGTTTCCATGAGCCGTCTTCATTGTCGCTGGAACCGCCAGGGAAACCAGCGTAAGATGTTATCCACGGTGTTGAATAAATTCCAATCTTCAATCCTAGATCGTGAACGTAATCGCACAGTTTTTTCATATCGGGAAACTTATCGTTCCCTTGAATGGCGTTGAATTCACCACTTCGGGTTGCCTGCCACGCATCGTCGATATTGACATAAGTCCACCCGTGATCGATCAACCCGCTTTCTTTCATCGCGGCGGCGGCGGCTTTCACTTTGTCCGCGTCGATTTCTTTCGCCCAGCAGTTCCAACTGTTCCAGCCCATCGGCGGGGTTAAGCAGATCGCATCACCTACAACGATCCGAAATTCCCGCTTCGTTTTTCCCTGTATATTTTCAGCGGTCAAGGTCACTCGATAAGTTCCCTTTTCGTTCAGTTTTCCATCGATCCGTCCGGTCTTCGGATCGAGACGGAGCCCATCGGGGAGATTCATTACCGAAAAAGTGACCGGCCGCTCGCCGGTTGCGGCAATCGTATAAAGAAAAGGCGAACCGGGCCGCACACCGAAAACTTTCGCTCCATTGATTCGTGGAGTCTTCGGCGGTTTTGGTGTGAGGATATAAGGTTCCTGTTTCGGGAGTTCCAACGCTGTGGGCCGCTTGCCTTCGATTGAGAATTTCGCGTCGGCCCAATCGGCGTGATCGTACGGGATACCATCCCCCGCGTCGGTAACGACCAACGCCAGTTCTTTGATATCCGTTAGATCGACATCGGCTTTGGCCGGACCTTCGGCTGCACCCAAAACACCACTGGACCATCGTTGTTCTCCATCGGCATAGATCAGAAACTCAACGCTGGCTATAGAACTTTGAATTCCGCTGTCGATCCCAACATCGGCAGTAAAGCGTTTCGCATCGCGATGCAAGTCGAACAGAAAAACACTGAAGGCGTGAGTACCGATCCCGCGTTTATAAGGATGATCGTTGATATTGAGTGGATTGCCTAAAATCGATTGATTGATCTTGGGTATATCGAATCGAGGGTGACGTCCACGTCTGCCAGGTCTGAATTCCTCGTTTACAGCTACATTGAGAACGGTCAACTCATCCAGCCAGACGGTCTCCGCATATACCGTGGGCAAACAAAACCATGCAATCAATCCTGCGAACAGAAGCGAAAACGAGAAGGGTCTTGAATAAGTGTGTTTTGTTTTCATTGCACTCTCCTTGGGTATTCGTTTTATAGTTTTTACTGCATATTTTAAAGGTGCATTCTCAACAACCATGACAGATCAATCACGTTGAGAGGCTCCTTGAGCCCAAGTGTCAATAGCCGGGTACCTTTGACCCACCCAGAGTCGGGTTGGTTTGACCCGT
>CAZSIZ010000365.1:0-5893 GCA_964606645.1 uncultured bacterium | reverse complement strand
GTTGACCTACTGATGGGTCATGACTATGGTAACATTTATAGATGAGGCAACGGGGCGGGATCGATCCAGAGGGTTGCTCCGGCGTCGTCGCCTGCCTTTGCCTGGGCGGCCTGCTCCATGCTGATGGATTTCGCCAGGTACGCGGCGGTGACGTTGTGCCACCGGGGGTCGCGTTTGGGATGGGAATAGACACCGATGAGCCGATCGATCTCAACCGTCAGCCCGGTCTCTTCACGCGCCTCACGGATCGCGCATTCCTCGACCGTTTCCCGATGGACTTTGATAAACCCGCCGGGGATCGCCCACTGGCCTTTGTGTGGTTCGTTATTTCTGCGAATGAGAAGGATTTCTCCCCGTTCGTTGGGGATCAGCATATCGGCGGTGACGTTGGGACGGTCGTAATGTTCGGTCATGTCAACAACTGGCGCGCATCATCCGACGCGATGAAATAGATCGCGGCTCCGGCGATGGGAAAGACAACGATGATTCCCGTCCACAAAAGTTTCTGGCTCACCGGTAACGTGCTTTTCCAGCACGCGATCACTCCAATCAAGACCGAAACGACAAACACCGTGAAGGCGAGGACAACCCAGATATCCATTCGTTAATCCTGCTTTTGTTCGGATGATTCACCGTTGGCCGGTTCACTCTTTTCGGATGAATCACCGTCGTCCGGTTCTTTCTTCTTGGCGACGAATTCCTTGAGGGGCGTTCCGTTTTCAGTCGGACGTGAATACTTACAGCCTTTTTGCGGGCATTTCAGCGTCGGGCCTTTCCGCTTGTAATCCTTGAAGACGAGAAAATCGTTGCCGCAATCGGGGCACTTTTCCTCGACCGGTGGATCCCAGGAGACGAAATCACAGTCGGGATATTTACTGCATCCGTAGAACGGCAGGCGGCGTTTGGACCAGCGCTGAACCACGTCACCGTCACAATCGGGTTTCGGGCATTGAATACCAGTGGGAAGCGCTTTGATGTTCTTGCAGTCGGGGTAGCTCGGACATCCCAGGAAGGGGCCGAACTTTCCCTGCCGGACGATCATCATTTTCCCGCACTTATCGCATTCGATATCCGTTTCGACAAATTCGGCTTCGTTCAGCGATTCCGTGTATTCGCAATCCGGGTAGGCCGAGCAGGCCAGGAACCAGCTGGTGCGGCCCCATTTCTTCAGCATGGGACTCTGGCATTTCTGACATATTTTATCGGTTTCTTCCTGAAGCGAACGAAGGGTTTCGCCGATGCCTTTGGATGCATTGGTGAGGTCTTTGGCAAACGGAACGTAGAATTGTTTCAGGATCGTAATCCAATCGACCTCCCCTTCCTCCACACGGTCCAGTTTGGATTCGATGTCGGAGGTGAAGCCCACTTCGATGATGTCGGGGAAATTGGCAACCAGCAATTTGCTGACAATCTCGCCCAGGTCGGTGGGATTGAACCGATTCTCTTTCCGATCGATGTAGTTTCGGTCTACGATGGTCTTGACGATGGACGCATACGTACTGGGGCGTCCGATGCCTTCACCTTCCAACTCGCGGATCAGTGAAGCATCGTTGTAGCGCGGTGGGGGCTTCGTGAAATGCTGATCGGTGGCGATGTCATCCAACGGGAGCGCTTCGCCTTCATCCATCTTCGGAAGCCGCTGGTCCTTCTCGTCATCGGGATCGCGATAGATACGGGTGAATCCATCGAACGTCAGGATCGAACCGGTAGCGCGGAAGGTGAATCGGTCATCCGTAATATGAATGGCGGTTGAGAGATACTTCGCCGGGGTCATTTGCGATGCGAGGAAACGCTTCCAGATCAAGTCGTAGATCTTATACTGATCGGTCGACAGATGCTTCTTAATTTTATCCGGCGCGTGATCCTCATCCAGAACGGTTGGGCGCACGGCTTCGTGCGCGTCCTGGGCGCTTTTCTTGGTTTTATAGACGTTCGGTTCCTTGGGAATGTACTCATCCCCGAATTGGGACGTGATGAACTCGCGGCCGCTTTCGATCGCTTCATTGGCGACACGCACCGAGTCGGTACGCATGTAGGTAATCAGACCGACGGTTTCGTCGCCGATATCGACGCCTTCGTAGAGACCCTGAGCGGCGCGCATGGTCCGGTCGCCGGTAAAGCGGAGAATGCGGGAAGCGTCCTGCTGAAGGGTACTGGTGATGTATGGCGGAAGCGCTTTTCGGGTTCGTTTTTTACTTTCGATCTTGCTGATGGAATAAGAGGCTTGCTGGATCGCTTCAACGAGTTCCTTGACTTGGTCCTCCGTCTGTAAGTGGAGGCATTTCTTGTCGTCTTTTTCCTTGCTTTCGCCTTGATGGCTGATTCGTTGACCGTCGACGTTATAGAGTTCGGCTTTCAACGTGACGCCGTCTTTGTTTTTGAACGTGCCGTGAACGGTCCAGTATTCGATGGGCTTGAAGGCGCGGATTTTATCTTCCCGCTCGCAGATTAAACGCAGGGCGACGGATTGCACCCGTCCCGCCGACAGCGACTGGTTGTTGCGTGTCACCTGACGGGTTAGCATCGGACTGATCTTATAGCCCACTAGGCGATCAAGAATCCGTCGTGCCTGCTGGGCGTTGACCAGGGCCATGTCGATGTCGCTTGGATTTTCGATCGCATTTCGCACGGCTTGCTTCGTGATCTCGTTGAACGTCACGCGATGGATCTGAATATCCTTGGATTTGGATTGAAGGACTTCGGCCAGATGCCAGGAGATGGCTTCGCCTTCCCGGTCGGGGTCGGGAGCGAGATAAATGGTGTCACACTTCTTCGCCAGTTTCTTGAGCTGGTTGATCGTTTTTTCTTTGTCGGGTGTGGAAACATAAGTCGGTTCGAACTCTTTATCCACGTCAACACCCAACTCGCGGGTTGGAAGATCGCGGATATGTCCCATCGAGGCCGTGACCTCAAAGTCGGACCCCAAGAATTTATTGATCGTTTTTGCTTTTGCGGGTGATTCAACGATGACCAACGATTTCGGCACGGAAATTCCTCCATCCGGTTCTTCAATCAAAATCGCATTCCTGCGAATGAGAATAATTATTGATTCGAACCCAGACTATTCTCTTTATTGTTTCTGTTCAGTATATAACGTTTTCGTTTATTTCATTCTATCCGAAGAAATCAAAAACGGGATGTATTTATATGTGTATCGGCTGGTTTTGTCAAATCCTCAAGTAAAAGATGATTATATCCATCCAAACCGCTTTTCAAGTGGGGGAAGCGCCATTTTTTATGCGTTCACTCAATTTTTGGATGCTTTGTATCTCATTTTTATTGAGATACCTCCATTCGCCGGTGTCGAGTTTACCCAGGGATATGGGTCCGATTTCGGTCCGTTTCAACGTGAGAGCCGTCAGTCTGCACCGGGCCAGCATTCGGCGGATTTGACGGTTTCGCCCTTCACGGATCGAGATATCGAAGTTGTTTCTTAAACCGCTTTTGCCCTTCATCGTGATTCGGGCGGGATGTGTTCTTTTCCCGTCGATTTCAACTCCACGCTCCAGGCGTTTCTTGATATTCGGCGTTAAATCCCGGTCGGTTGTCACACGATAGACTTTCCAAACTTGATGGCTTGGGTGCAATAAAATCTGATTCCATTCGCCATCGTTGGTCATGAGAATCAGTCCCTCGGAATCGCTATCCAACCGCCCGACGGGAAACAGACCGGCGGATCGAGTCTCCTCATCGATGAGATCGAGAACCGTCTTTCGGCCTTGCGGATCGCTGCATGTCGAAACGGCCCCTCTGGGTTTATTCAAGGCGATGTAAACGAGCGGCGGTTTATGGTCGAGTGGCCGTCCGTCCACGGAAACTTGCTGCGTAGTAGGATCGACCAGCTTTCCCACTTCACGGCAGATCATCCCGTCGAGTGCCACACGCCCATCATGGATCCAGTCGTCCGCTTTGCGCCGTGAGCAGAGGCCGTGCTGGGCCAAGATTTTATTCAGTCTCAGGCGGTTCGGGGGCTGGTTCGGTTTCGTTTCCATCTTTGTCCGATTCGGTAGAGGTTTCAACGGCTGCTGGTTCGTGTGCTGGCTCTGCAGGGGATTCATCTGGCAGTGGTTCGCCAGTCGATCCATCATCCGGGATGGCTTCGCTCTCTTCCTGTTCGGAGAGC
Source organism: uncultured bacterium (assembly GCA_964606645.1). Classification (GTDB taxonomy): domain Bacteria; phylum Hinthialibacterota; class Hinthialibacteria; order Hinthialibacterales; family Hinthialibacteraceae; genus CAZSIZ01. The sequence continues at coordinate 1,770 of CAZSIZ010000365.1, read as the reverse complement.
GGCTCTTCGCCCGATGCGGCGATCCCGCTGGAGTAAGTGGCCGAAATGTCATCCACTGGCGGCAGGTCTTTCAGTGATCCGATCCCGAAATATTCCAGGAAACGTTTCGTCGTTCGATACAGATGGGGACGGCCGGGCACTTCCTTGACACCCGCTATTTTGATCAAGCGCTTATCGAGAAGCGACTTGATGACCCCATCCACGACCACCCCCCGGATGGCCTCGATCTCAACCCGTGTGATGGGTTGTTTGTATGCGATGATCGCTAATGTTTCCAGGGCCGGGCCGCTCAAAGTCGTTTTTCGTTTTCGTTCCAGAAAGCGGTTGACGTAATGGCTGTAAACAGGCCGGGTGCGTAATTGGTAGCCGCCCGCAACTTCCATCACGTGAATACCCGCACCGGTTTCCAGATACCGTTCGGTCAAGGCTTCAAGCGCTTCATCGATCTCTTCCGTGGTTTTATCAAGCAGTTCGGCGAGACGCTTGGCGGGGACCGGGTCGCCGGAGACGAAGATCAAGGCTTCGATTAAACCGGCCAATTGTTCGTTATCAATCGTATCCATCGATATTTGAAAGGATTAAGACAAAACGGCAAGAAATCGAAAACTGGAGATTGAACCATAACGATCGACAATTCTCAGAATTGACATACAACCGATCGTGTGAGTTTCGTCCTGCTTTCACTTTTTACCGAGCTGTCGATTAAGGTGATTCGAACGATTCGTTTTCGATATTGGATTCCTCGTCCATATCGTCCGCGTAACCGGGAAGCCCTTTCTCTCCTTTTTCCAGAATGATTTCTCCGTGCTGCTTTTCTTGAACGGCGTGAATTTCTCTTAACCGAATGAGTTCCAACAGCGCCAGAAAAACGACGATCACTTCGAGTTTGGATTGAAGCGTCCGTAAATATTCGGTCAATACAATCCGATCGTTATGGGCGATCAGCGCCTCGATTTCCAGCATTTTTTCGTCGACGGAGAAGCTATCGCCCGTGACGACGTGTTCCTCTCCCGAACCGATATCATCCAGGATTTTCTGGAAGGTTCGATGGAGATCGTAGACGCTAATCTCAGTAAATTCAATTACTTCACCTTTGCCTTCAGGCGAGGGGCCGACCCGTGGAAAAATTGCGGCGGTTTCCTCTTCGCGGGTGCGAAGTTCATCGGCCAGTTTGCGAAAGCGTTCGTATTCCATTCGGCGTTCTTCCAGAATTCGGTCGTCGATCTCTTCTTCTTCCAGTTCCACTTCTTCTTTCGGCAGTAACGCACGGGCCTTGTATCTGACCAATGTGGCGGTCAAGACCAGATATTCACCGGCCAAATCCAAATCGGATTCTTCCCAGGTGCGGACCTGCTTGATGTAATCATCGGTGATGGTGGAGATGGAAATGCTGAAAATATCCATCTCGTGTTTGCCGATCAGCATCACCAACAGATCGAGCGGCCCGGTGAAATCGGGCAGGTTGACAGGCAGCCGTGTTGGAGTTTCTTCCATAATTAATGTATCACGATCCGGTAAAAAGTCAGACCTTGCAGACGAAACGGCAAGAGATAGTGTTTCTCCAGCTATTCTTTATACTAAATATTGCGGTCATTGAATGTGTTTTCGACTTTTTGTCGTTTCGTTCTATTGTGAATTGAAAATGATCTCGATACTATAGACTCAAAACCCAGGAATTAAACCAGTACGATCGAGAATGAAGAAGGGCCAGGTTTTCATTGGACGAAGCGGCTACGCCGCAGGAATCGTGAAGCCAAGGTGATCGAAACG
>CAZSIZ010000364.1:0-5916 GCA_964606645.1 uncultured bacterium | reverse complement strand
GCTTCGAGGTTTCCCACCTTAAATCACTGTCCGAATTTTGGGGTACATTATAATAAAAGCAATTATCATCGTATAATAAAAGCGATTTAATAAGTTCCGCTGAAAGATGGTTGTATGAGCGGGACTTATATCATTCGGAATATCCTGACCATCTTGATTAAACGAAAGACAGCTCTTTTATAACGGGATATGAGCAGATTTCCCGTTGACCGATTCTAAGATGAAAGCATACGAGAAAAGTACTCCCATTCTTCCATTTTTTTTGGCGCTGTTCATCTTCGTCGTGATTCGCTCCGCCTGGCTGGGTGACGACGCCTTTATTACGTTCCGAACCGTGGATAATTTTATCCACGGCTACGGGTTGCGGTGGAACGTCGCGGAGCGGGTTCAAGCCTATACCCATCCGTTGTGGATGATGGTTCTGTCGTTCGTTATTTTCTTTACGCGCGAATTTTACTATTCCGTTCTGGCGTTATCGGTGGTCTGTTCGGCGCTGGCGGTGTACGTGCTTTGTTTCAGAATCGCGGTCAGCGAATGGAATACGGTTTTGGTCTTTGTCATTCTTATCCTTTCCCAATCGTTCATCGACTTTTCGACGTCCGGCCTGGAAAATCCATTGACTCATCTTCTCCTGGCGCTTTTTTTCTATCAATTTTTTCAACGGATCGAAAACCGGGAAACGATATCACCCCGGCAAATCTACTTTCTTTCTTTGACCGCATCACTGGCCGTTCTCAACCGAATGGATATTGCGCTGCTTGTTTTTCCCCCTTTGATTTACGGTTTATTTCTCAAGAAACCGGACGTGAAAATGATGGCGGCCTGTGTGTTGGGCCAATGTCCATTTATCTTGTGGGAGCTTTTTTCCCTTTTTTATTACGGCTTTCCGTTTCCGAATACGGCTTACGCGAAGTTAAATACCGGTATTCATTCATCCCTTATTCTTTCTCAGGGTTTCTATTACGTGCTCAATTCGCTCAGCCGGGATCCGGTTACATTGACGCTTATCGCCGCGACGTTCGTCTTCTCGCTGATCCATATTCGTGAATACCGGCATTACACGGTCATCGGATTATGCACGGGGTTGTACATTCTGTACGTTATCAAAATCGGGGGGGACTTTATGAGTGGACGGTTTTTTGCCGCGCCATTCTTCTGTTCGCTGGCGATCCTTGCCCGTTTGCCCCTGAATCGGCCCAAGGAATATGTGCTGGCCGCTTTTGCTTTCGTGCTGCTGTTCGCAATGCCGCCGCTGGCTGGAGACCTCGCCGAACCGCCGCTGGAAGAATGGATCGACCACCGAGGCATCGCGGACGAGCGGGGTTTCTGGTCGTCCGCGACCGGTCTGCTGGCTAAAGAGAGAAAGCGATTTCTTCCTGATAGCATCGAAGCGGCCGACGGTGTCGATCACCGCAGCCGGGGGCTCGAATTTACTGGCCGCACCATCATCGGCATGTATGGATTCTATGTTGGTCCGGACGCGCATATCATCGACCGCTGCGCGCTGGTCGAACCGGTACTGTCGCGGCTTCCGGTTGGGGGGACGGGGAACGATTGGCGCATCGGGCATTTCAAACGGGAAGCCTTGCTGAGTTATCAACGGGCGCTGGCGGGCAAGGGAAACATCATGGACCCCAGTTTGAGAATCTACTGGCACCAGCTCTGCATTCTCACACGGGGCGATCTTTTCAGCCTTGAACGGTTCGCCGAAATCTGGAAATTCAACACAGGCCAATACGATTACCTGCTCGATGAATACTGCGAGCGGCACTACCGCATCGTCCCTTACAACGATGTGAACGTGCCCGAAAAAGCGGAAGGAACCTGGTGGGATGCGCCCGGTAATACTATTCTGAACGAACATGGTCTCGGCATCGAGATCACGCTCGATGAAATTCCGGCGGAAAAGACGTATTCCATCGGTTTGAACCGGGGCGAATCGTATCGAATCATCTATTACAAAGATAAAAAACGCATCACCAGCCAAACCATCACGATTCCCGATTCGCCTTACGGCGGACTGACGAATTATCACGGGAAAATCCCGGACGCCGCCATTCAAAACCGCTTCGATACGATCCGTGTTAAACCGGTTTCATCCAGTGGGAAACCGAGTTTGGGACATTTTCATTTGGACGAAAGCAAAGGGAGAACATGATGAACGGGAAAGCATTCACTTTGATCGAATTGCTGATTGTCGTGGCGATTATCGGGATTTTGGCGGCGATTGCCGTACCGAATTTCCTCAATGCGCAAATCCGCGCGAAAGTCGCCAAGGTTGAAGGGGATTTCCGCAGCCTGGCGACGGCGATCGAATCGTATCGATTGGATACCAACGCGTATTTGCCCTATCCGTTGTGGGGAGGACATACCCACCCGAATTATCTCAACGCGCTTTCCACACCGATCGCTTTTATATCCAGCGCGGATGGGATCGAGGATCCCTTTCGTAAAAAGCATATTGCCGATAACGATGGCGTCGCGAAACCACGGTATGGATATTTCGATCCACGAACCAGCCCGGTTCAATGGTTCATCATCCCCGGTGTCTATCAAGGGACCGATCTTCCAGGGAGTTTTGAATGGACGTTGATTTCCATCGGTCCGAGCCACGTTCAGCATGTGGATGGAGGGCAACCGGCGGGTTTTGTTGTTTACGATTCCAGTAACGGAACCGTGAGCTGGGGAAACATCTACCGGTTCGGTCCATGAGTTTGTGTATGATGTGTTAAACAGCGCGATCCTACCTATAATACTTGCTTTTCTCTTTTTTGTCTGAATGCTGTTCCAGCACTTCGTTTCCCGGATAGCCAGGATTTTCTGGATTAGCAGGATAAAAACCTTTTTTTATCTCTTGAATCACGGATGGGAGGGATTTTAAGGAATTCACGGATTCTGCTGTTCCAGCACATCGTTTTTGAATCGCGGATGCATGGTTGTTTTTGAAAAGCACTAAAAATTCGGCGGGATTGATGATTGGGGAATTATTTGATTTGATGGTGATGTATTTGCAGTTCTTTGAAACGGTGGATTGATAAGGCGTGACCTATTCTGCTTTTATGCGGAGGCGTGTTCTTTTTTTAGGCAGCATTTTTTGTATTTTTTGCCGCTGCCGCAGGGGCAGGGGTCGTTGCGGCCGATTTTGGTGCTGCGGACGGGGCGGGGGCGTTGACCGCGCTGGGGGGTGGAGCCGTCGCCACGGCCCAGCTGCATCGGCTGCTGGACGGGACGCATCCGCTCCATCGCATCCTCACGCGATACCTCGACGTGAAACCAGCTGGTGACGCTCTGCTGCTGGACACCGGCGTACATATTTTCAAATTCCCCGAAACCCTCTTTCTGATATTCTTGCAGCGGGTCCTTCTGGCCGTAGGCGCGCAGACCGACGGATTCCTTCAGGTGGTCCATCGTGTAGAGGTGTTCCTTCCACTTGGCGTCCACCGTGCGCAGCATGATGATGGACATCAGCCAGCGGCCCATTTCCGGCCCGAATTTTTCCATGCGCCGGTCATAGACTTCGCGCACTTTCTCCGTGACGATTTCTACGATCTCGTCCCGTTTCATGCCTGCTTCGAGGCCCATCCATTTGAAGACGTCTTCACCGAAAGGCACGACGATGTTGAAATGGGTGCGTATCTGGGATTTGAAGTTTTCGGTTTCCCAGGAATCGAGGTCGCGCGGGTCGTTGATGGTGATATCGATGACGTAATCGATCGCCTCCTCGACCATGTTCCAGAAATAGTCGTACGGCTCTTCGCCGTAGAGCAGGTCGTGACGGATGCCGTAGATGACCTCGCGTTGCTTGTTCATCACGTCGTCGTACTTGAGGATGTGTTTCCGCATGTCGAAGTGATGCCCTTCGACGCGCTTCTGGGCATTCTCGATGGCCTTGGTGACCATCTTGTGTTCGAGCACCTCGCCCTCGTCCATCCCGAAACGTTCGGCCAGCGACTTGATGCGTTCGCCCCCGAAAATGCGCATGAGGTCGTCTTCCAGCGAGAGGAAGAAGCGCGACGATCCCGGATCACCCTGACGGCCCGAACGGCCCCGCAGCTGGTTGTCGATGCGACGGCTCTCGTGGCGTTCCGTGCCGAGAATGTGCAGACCGCCCAAGTCGATAATGCCTTCGCCCAGTTTGATGTCGGTTCCCCGCCCCGCCATGTTGGTGGCGATGGTGACGGCTCCATTCTGCCCCGCGTCGGCGACGATTTCGGCTTCTTTTTCGTGATACTTGGCGTTGAGAACGTGGTGTTTGACCCCGCGTTTTTTGAGCATCACAGAGATTTTCTCGGATTTTTCGATGGAAACCGTGCCGACGAGGACGGGCTGACCTTTGTCGTTCAGCTCGGCGATCTCGTCGATGATGGCTTTGTATTTTTCCTTCTCGGTTTTATAGATGGCGTCGGGGTGATTGAGCCGTTCGAGCGGCTGATTGGTCGGGATGACCACGACTTCGAGTTTGTAGATTTCCATGAACTCCGGCGCTTCGGTGTCGGCGGTTCCGGTCATGCCCGCCAGGACTTCGTAGAGTCGGAAATAGTTCTGGAACGTGATGGAAGCCAGGGTTTGGTTTTCACGCTGGATTTTCAGCCCCTCTTTCGCTTCCAGCGCCTGATGGAGTCCGTCGCTGTATCGGCGGCCGGGCATCTTGCGCCCGGTGAACTCGTCGACGATGACCACCTCGCCGTTTTCGACCATGTACCGGTCGTCGCGCTTGAAGAGCTGGTGCGCTTTTAGCGATTGCTGGACGTGGTGGAAGAGATCGATGTTCTGCTCGTCGTACATGTTGACGTTGAGGATTTTCTGGATGTTCTCGCTGCCTTCCTCGGTCAGCATGACGGCCTGGTCACGTTCGTCGACGGTGAAGTCGGATTCCTGTTTCAACTTTCTCACGGCCCGGTCGACGAGGTAGTACTTGTCGGTCGAGGCTTCCGCCGGTCCGGAAATGATGAGCGGGGTGCGCGCTTCGTCGACGAGAATGCTGTCCACCTCATCGACGATGCTGTAGTAGAGTTCACGCTGGACGCAATACTCTTTGTCGATGGACATATTGTCGCGCAGGTAGTCGAAGCCGAATTCGTTGTTGGTTCCGTAAGTGATGTCACTACCGTAGGCTTCGCGGCGCTCGTCCGGCTCCATGTCGTGCTGGATCACGCCGACCGATAAACCCAGAAACTCGTAAATCGGCCCCATCCATTCGCTGTCACGCCGGGCGAGGTAGTCGTTGACGGTGATAATGTGGACCCCTTTGCCGGACAGCCCACGCAGATAGGCGGGCAGCGTCGCGACCAGCGTTTTTCCCTCACCGGTGGCCATTTCCGCGATCTTGCCCTCGAACAGGGCGACGCCGCCGACCAGCTGCACATCGAAGTGACGCATTTCCGTCGTTCGGACCGAGGCTTCTCGCACGACAGCGAACGCTTCGGGGATCAGATCGAACAGTTTCTCGCCGTCCTGGATTCTCTGGCGGAAGAGATCCGTCTGCTGGCGCAATTCACCGTCGGAAAGGCCCTTGGCCCATGCTTCGTTATCGTTAACGGCCTGAACGCAGGGCGCGTAGCGGCGCATATCGCGATCCTGCTTGGTTCCAAACACTTTTTTCAGAACGGCTGCAATCAATGACATCGATTTATCTCAGACGCTTTCATTTATGAAGTATTCTATTGAACGTGCCAAACCTTAAACCGTTACGACGGGAAGGATTACGTGATTGCCGCAATGGCTGGTTCGATGCAATTATCCGGGAAGTTCAGTATAGCACAATCGGGGAGTAAACCTCAGCGACACTGGCAGACGGTCCAGAGATGGAAACGGCGAGTTGATTCATCGGCTATATCACGGAGTGGGGAGGTGAAACGAAGGGATGACACCTTGGAACCCGGTATAAAATATGTAAACTTTGATGGATTGATCTCT
>CAZSIZ010000363.1:0-5926 GCA_964606645.1 uncultured bacterium | reverse complement strand
CAAGGCAAAATTGTCCCGCCTGGCTGTGGGAGACGTGAATAACGACGAGTTTCTTGATTTACTGTTCAACCTTCATGCAACGACCGAAGGTGAGCAAAGCGACTATTCTCTTTTACTGGGCGATCGAGCCGGTATTTACACGCTCAGCCAACCGAATATCGATCAGGGATTAAGCGAAGAGATGCTGCTGACCGATCTCGATGAAGACGGCAATCTCGACTTGGTTCTTCTGATGAATGCTCTCGACCACACGCTCTCGCCAATCATGATCTATCAAGGGGATGGAGCCGGGGGATTCACTTTAAAATCCTCACTCGATGTGAGTAATCCAATCCATGTCGTATTTCTGGATGGACAATTGATCGTTCACAGTTCCAACCGGCTAGATAAAAGCGCTTTACATCTTTTCCACCACGAAAAAAGCACTCCTTTTTCGTTTTCGCTCTCCAATACGCATATTATCGATAATTATTCAACCGATATGAAAACAGTGGATATCGATGGCGACGGTCGGATCGAGATCGCTATCAACTTTGCCTATAGCGATCCCGAAACATTCCAATTTTACGGAGGATTGAAATTTTTCGACATTTCTTTTGATGGGATCCAACACGTGAAGGAGATTTCCCTTGGGATTGTTTCCTCACACTTCGAGGCAGCCGACATCAACCAAGACGGGCTACTAGATTTCGTATTGTTGGATTCTGCGGTTTTTCCACCTGGCAACCAGTTGAGTATCGTTCTGCAGGAACGGCGATTGGTAACACCGACACCGACATTCACATTCACTCCGACAAGCACGTTCACACCGACATTCACATTCACACCAACGAGCACCTTCACATCGACTCCAACCTGGACGCCGTCGTTTTCCCCGACTCCAACGCTGACTCCTTCACCGTCACTCACACCAACCCCAACGCTTACACCCACCCGGATTCCCACACCGACGATGACACAGACTTCGACCTCGACACCCACAGCAACAGCAACCCAGACACCGACTTCCACCTCGACACCCACAGCAACGGCAACCCAAACACCAATTTCCACTTCGACGCCCACACCGTCGTTCACTCCGACCAATACACCGACTCCCACCGCCACGCCAACTCCATCATTCACACCAACCCCCACACCGACTCTCACTTCGACACCCACTCCGTCGTCCACCCCGACCCATACACCGACTCCAACACTCACCCCATCAAACACACCGACTTCCACCACCACACCGACAAACACTCCTACCCAGACACCAACATTCACACCGACTATGACTCCAACCAGCATTCCAACACCGACGCTCTTACCGAAAATCGAACCGGGAAATTATCAACGAAACGACGTTGTCGATGTGGGGGCACAATTACGGGATTTGGCGTTTGCCGATCTGGATAGTGACGGGCGGGACGAGCTGTACGCCGTCTCTGAAATCCAAGGGGAACTGATCGTATTGCGGATCGGGGATGGAAATACGGTCAATATCGACGGGCGGTTGGTGCTGGAGGGGGACCCGGTTTCGATGACACCGTTTGTCCTAGGCTCTCAAACACGACTAGCCATCGCGGCGGTTTTCCCCCCTTCCCTGTTCTTCACCGGACGTTCCGACAGCGGGGTATTGACGGTTGAAACCACTTTTGCCCTGACCGGCGATCCGGCCCGAATCCTTTTTGCCGATTACACCAACGACAGGATCGGTGATAGCGTAATTTTGAGCGCATACAACGGTGAACTAACAGTCTTTGCCGGAAACCAAGACGGTTCATTCCAAGAAGGCCGCTATCTTGCGATTGGCCGCGATACATCCGATCTCGCTTTGATCGATGTCGAAGGTGACGGAGAGTGGGAGGTTCTGATGGCCGACCTCGCGTCGGACCGGTTAACGCTTTACCGGATCATCCGGGGCGAATTTCTCTTTCCCAAAAAGAGCTGGTCCGTGGGGCGCGAGCCGGTGTCGGTCGCGGTGGGTGATTTCGACGGCGACGGCTTTCCCGATGCGGTCACCGCCAATCGAAGGGACGGCACGCTTTCCCTTTTGACTTCAAACGGCATCCAAAGCCTGATCCGCCTCCAAACGGTTCCCGTAATGCCCCAGCCATCGCAGGTCCTGTTCCAAGATTTAAACAGCGATGGTTTGGACGAGCTGATCGTCACCGGGCAGGGAGTGAAGGCAATGTATGTATACGGGTATCCCAATCTCGAACAACCCGTACGCTTTGAAACAGCCGCCGAACCGATCGCCGCTTCCGTGGGTGAATTGAATGGAGACGGGATTCCCGATTTCGCCACCATTGGAGAGAAGGATTCAGGCGTAACGGTTTACTTATCGAAACCCGGAGTCAGCGTAGAGGATTGGATGATATACGATCGATAAATTGAAATACCCGCATTCAATCCTACGACATGTGTAGGGGCAGGCCCCCGTGCCTGCCCCAGGCCACCCTTAATCCTTCGACAAGCGTAGGGGCAGGCCTCCGTGCCTGCCCCAGGCCACCCTTAATCCTTCGACAAGCGTAAGGGCAGGCCCCCGTGCCTGAACCAGGCCATCCAACCCGACACCTTTGAACGATCGGACTACTCATCTTCCGTTTCCTCTTCCTTACGTTTTTCCTGCATGGGATTATCTGTTTCCTTGGGTTTGGTGACTTTGAAATGGGAGGGGATAATTTTTCGTGGGAAATGATTGTTGTCCGTATCGACGTCGGCGGTCTCCTCGTGCGGATCGAGGGTAAGCGATTCGATCGTTTTTTCGGTCACAATCAGTTTGGAGACGTTCTTGTTGTTCCGGCGCCAGATCTCGGCGGGAAGGCGCAGTTCATCCGAGGTTCCGTCATCGTAATCGATCTGCAAGACGACCGGCATGACCAAGCCGCCCAAGTTGACCAGATCCACGGCGTAGAAATGGTTATCCGTTTCAAGCAGTTCCTTCTCATCGTCTTCGAGATCCTTGAGATAGTTTTCGTAATCTTCGCGATCCTTTTCGGTCACATCGAGTTCGTCGTAATCATTATAGAAATCCTTCAGTTCGGGATGGGCCTCGATCCGTTTGGGCAACGGTTTGTTGCGCTGCTTGGAAAGCGACCGGGGGCGTTCATCACGCTCCTTGCGCAGGCGTTCTTTTTCAACATTGGGATCGCCGTTTTCCAATGTAAAAAGGCGCAGATTATCGATAGCGATATCGGTGTGAGCGGTGGTATAGAACCAGCCGCGCCAGAACCAGTCAAGATCGATCCCCGACGCGTCCTCCATCGTGCGGAAAAAATCGGCCGGCATCGGACGCTTGAACATCCAGCGGGTAGAATATTCCTTAAAGGCGAAATCGAAAAGTTCACGCCCCAGCACGGTTTCGCGCAGAACGTTCAAAGCGGTGGCCGTCTTGGCGTAGGCGTTGTTTCCGAACTGAAGCAGCGACTCGGAATTGGTCATAATGGGCATTTGATTGCGGCTTTTCATGTAACCGGTCATCAGCCGTGGTTCGCCGCGCCGGGAGGGGTAATCCTCCTCCCATTCCTGTTCGGCGAGGTATTGCAGGAATGAGTTGAATCCCTCGTCCAGCCACGTCCATTGACGTTCGTCGGAATTGACGATCATGGGGAAATAATTGTGGCCGACTTCGTGGATCACGACGGAGATCAGCCCGTATTTGGTTCTTTTCGAATAGGTTCCGTCCTTTTCGGGCCGGGGGCCGTTGAAGCAGATCATGGGATATTCCATCCCGCCGACGGGACCGTTGACGGAGATCGCGACCGGGTAGGGATAATCGAATGTGAAACGGGAGTAGACATCCAGTGTATGGACAACGGATTGGGTGGAATACTGGCTCCAGAGCGGTTCGCCTTCGTTGGGATAGAACGACATCGCCATAACGTGATTGCCGCCGACCGAGTGTCCCTGGGCGTCCCATATAAACTTGCGCGACGAGGCAAATGCGAAATCGCGCACCCGGTCCGCCTTGAAGACCCACGTTTTCTTGCCGGACGGTTTGCTCTCTTCGTTCGCTTCGGCTTCATCGGGAGTGATGATGAAGACCGGCTTGGAGGCGGATTTCGCTTCCTTAAGCCGTTGGCGCTGAGTGTGGGTGAGCACCTCGGCAGCATTGCGTAAAACCCCCGTGGCGGTGACGGTGTGATCGTCCGGTGCGGTGATTCTCACCAGGTAGTTGCCAAACTCCAGCGCGAACTCCCCCGAACCGAGAAACTGTTTATTCTGCCAGCCGTCGGCGTCGGTGTAGGGAGCCATGCGGGGAAACCACTGGGCGATTTCGTAAATGAAGTTACCGTCCTCTTTGAAATACTCGCAACAGGTACGCCCGTAAACCCGGTCGGAACGGTTGATGGTGTAGTTCCAATCGACCGAGAAACTGGTTTTACGGCCGCTCTTAAGAGGGTGTTTCAGATCGACGCGCATCATGGTTTTGACAACGGTGAATTTGAGAGGCGATCCGTTGGCGTCTTTCACCGAAGTAATTTCAAGACCGCCGTTGAAATTTTGCCGCGAGATCAGCCAGCGCAAGTTCTTAAAATGAATGCGGTCGAAATTCGGCGGAGTGGCGACGAGGGCGCTGTCCGCATCGGGGGCGTAATAATTCGCGTCGAGTTGGAGCCAGAGGTAGTTGAGCGTATCAGGCGAGTGGTTGGTGTACGTAATTGTCTCCGAACCGATGATGCGCTGGTTTTCGTCGTCGAGTTCCACGTCGATTTCGTAATCGGCCTGCTGCTGCCAGTAATCCGTGCCTGGCGCTCCGGATGCCGTACGATAAGCGTTGGGCGATGGAAGCAGTTCGTCCAGTTGCCGAAATTTGTCGATCTGCCCGTATTTCTCATTCGCAGGCTGCCCGAAACAAAGTGGAGAAAAGGCAAGCGTCAACAAAAAGGCTGTAAGTGCCCAAACAGAAAACCATCGATAATTCTTCATTTCATTTTCCCCTGATTTCAAAAGATCGTTGAATGATTCTGGGGGAGACACACTGGATTGTCAACATTGCCATCTCCATTCCGGCTTCGGCTGTGGTTGAGCGGGGAGACGGACACCCAATCCCGATACCGGCGATACCAGGACAGAGAATCCGACATGAACGGTCTGTGTGTGTAATATTAACTTGTTGCTTTGCTTGATATGTGATAACGTTCATAAACAAATTGATTGATAAATGATGGAGGATTATCGTGAGAAAGGGTTTCACATTAATCGAACTTTTGATCGTGGTCGCCATTATCGGAATCTTGGCGGCGATTGCCGTTCCCAATTTTCTCAACGCCCAGAACAAAGCCAAGTTAAGCCGAAACATGGCGGACCTCCGCGCCATCTATTACGGTGTCGAGCAAATGCAGATGGACACGGGTCACATGCTGGTCGATATCTGGGATTACAACACGGAGGAAGGAAAGAAGATCGTCCAGGACGTCTTCCACGGGATCGGGGGAGTGTCGGCCGCGCAGCGCACGCCTGACATGATCCTAGCACCGTTGACCTCACCGATTGCGTATATGACAGGCATCCCCCAGGACCCGTTTCTCAAGAACGCGCGTGATTTGTCCGGCCGTGGTTTGGATGTGCCTTTGACGACGTACGTTTATGTGGACGAAGACCCGGACATTCCCGGAAGCGATATGTTTTTCACGCTGTTCGACCGAAACGACAGCGTGGATGTCGACCGCAAGGTTGAAACGATTGAGGAGGGCCGTTACGCGATCATCGGAGCAGGTCCGGACGGTGTGCTGGGAAACAAGCACATTTCAACCAGCAGTTCGATCGTCGGCATCCCCTTCGATCCCACGAACGGCCAATTAAGTTCCGGCGACATCTACATCCGCTGCGGCTGCTGTTTCAACCTATAGCCATTCTGCCCCATTCTCTCTCCAAGTTAAAAAGTAGGGTGGGCTCAAAGCGCACAGGCTGTGTCACAATAATTCTCGTTACCCAT
>CAZSIZ010000362.1:0-5976 GCA_964606645.1 uncultured bacterium | reverse complement strand
CGGACTGAATCTAACGGAAGAACAAGCCCGCGCGGAAGCGATCGCGCTTCTTGATGGCAAATACCGAAACTCGAACGCGCGTGGATTCAGCGCGGCTCTGCTTGATGCCAGAAATCCTGTTCATAACGGGCTTGAACTGATCTTCACTCGCTTGAGCGAAATGATCCGGGCAACCCAAAGAGAGAAATATAGTCGATGGGTAATCGGCACTTCCTTAAGCCAATGCGACTGGTCAGTAAAATGTCAAATTGTGAAACTCCTGCTGAGTTTGCTCGAACCTTTTTTACCCGAAAACCTTCTTCGTTGCCACCCAGCCCAGTTTGCCGATAATATTCCCGATCTCATCGCCACCCATTTTCAGACGGACACTCTCCTTCACCAAGCCAAAATCAATTCAGAAATGTTTCCGGCAAACTGAAACAAACCGCGCAACTCTACCGCTCTTTAGAGTAAAAGGGAGATCCGCCTGGTCCACACGGGCCACCGAATCCAGGCGGATCAAAACATTAGGGTGAAACGTCATGAAGATAGAAACGTGTCAGCGGACAGTGGAGAAAGTGGCACTCTTTCGCCGGTTGTTCACCGGCTTAACTAACGCATACGGGACTTACGATCCTGCCACGGGGCAGACACGCGTCGTTAAAGAACCCGTCACCGATGCTGTGATCGCCGCCCATCTAAAAGGAGAGCGGCCTTACGGGGTGTTCCTGCTGGTTCAAGACCGAACAAGTGCGTTGGTGGTCGATTTCGACGACCAGAATGTCCAGCCTGTTCAGGATTTAATCAACCGCTCAGCACATTACGGACTTTCGTCATACGTTGAACGCAGCAAATCAAAGGGACATCACGTTTGGATGTTCTTCGATGAGGGCCGTGTGCCCGCCGCCAAAGCCCGGCTTGTCATGCGTCACATTCTCGAGGAAATCGAATTCCCTAACACGGAGATCTTTCCCAAACAAGACGTACTCAACACGAGTATCCAGTACGGCAATTTTATCAATACTCCTCTTTTTGGAGATTTGGTTCCAAAAGGACGAACCGTTTTTGTAAATCCAAATCATATTTTTCAACCCTATCCCAACCAATGGGATTTCCTTGAAAACATCCAGCGAATTCCAGAATCACTCCTTGATGAAATCATCGAATTGAATGATCTCTATCCAAAATCGACTGAGAATGATACGCCTACAACAACGAGACATAACTCCAATATTTCTAAATTCGGTCTGCCACCCTGTGCCCAACGAATACTGAGTGAAGGAGTTACTAGTAATCAACGGGTAACTTGCTTTCGCCTGTCGGTCCATCTGAAACGGCTTGGAATACCTTACGACATCGCTGTTGCCGTTTTAAGAGTGTGGGCTTCGAAGAACCGGCCAGTAGTAGGAAATCGAATCATCACAGAAAACGAAATCCTGGCCCAGGCCACCTCCGCCTTCAAAGGGGATTACTGCGGGTATGGTTGTGAAGATTCTGCAATCATCCCTTATTGCGATCAGGAATGCCCCCTGCAACGGAAAAGAGCAAATGGTTCGATTACCACCCAACAGGAGAAAAATCAAACCGATGAAACCTGAAACTGATCTCATCGTCCGATGTCGGAATCATGCCCGAATCCCGGAAAGTGTGAGTGGCAATTTAATTGACTTCCTCCATATCAAGGAGACCAACAATGCAATCTTTGCCAAGCAGTAATGTGACAACCGTCCAGCATATCGAGCATAAATATTTCGCACAGATCCGTAAACGAGATGGGCGGCTGGCGCCTTTTCGCGCCTCGAAGATCACCACTGCCATACTGAAGGCTGGCCGGGCAACCGGTGAGTTTACCGAGAAAACCGCCCGGAATCTCTGTCACCAGGTTCTGTTACAGGCACAGATTGCTATTGAGGGAGCTTCACCAACCGTTGAGAAAATCCAGGATGTTGTAGAACAAATATTACTGACCTCCCAATTCAAAAAAACCGCCAAAGCCTACATCCTCTATCGCGATCAGCACGCGCGTATTCGAGAAATGGTCCAAAAAGCCGATCTCGATCTGATCGACCGCTACCTGGAACGCCTTGACTGGCATGTCAAAGAGAACAGCAACATGGCTTACTCCCTGCAGGGCTTGAACAACTATATCTCCAGTGAGGTCAGTAAGACCTACTGGCTTAACAAGATTTACACGCCCGAGATCCGGCAGGCGCACACTACCGGTGATCTCCATATCCACGATTTGGGGATTTTATCCGTCTACTGTGTCGGCTGGGATCTTCAAGACCTGCTTCGCTCCGGATTCAGGGGCGCTCCCGGCAAAGTAGAAAGCCGGCCAGCCAAACATTTTCGTCCCGCGCTTGGGCAGATTGTGAATTTCTTCTACACGCTTCAGGGCGAAGCAGCAGGAGCCCAGGCATTTTCCAATTTCGACACGCTTCTTGCGCCGTTTATCCGTTACGATGGGTTGACCTACGACAAAATCAAACAGGCGCTCCAAGAATTTATTTTTAATGTGAACGTCCCCACGCGAGTTGGATTCCAGACGCCATTTACAAACCTGACGTTCGACTTGAGGGCGCCGTCTCCCCTGCTCAACCAGAGCGTCATTATCGCCGGGGAGCCGCGCCGTGAAACGTATGGTGAGTTTCAGCATGAAATGAACCTTCTGAACCGCGCATTTTTGGAAGTATTGGCGGAAGGGGATGCGAAAGACCGAGTTTTTACCTTCCCGATTCCGGCCTACAACATCACACCGGAATTCGACTGGGATAATCCTGAACTGGATCGATTGTGGGAGATCACGGCAAAATACGGGATCCCTTATTTCGCTAATTTCATCAACTCCGACATGTCGCCTGATGACGCGCGGTCGATGTGTTGTCGGCTCCGGCTTGACCTGCGTACCCTTGAAAAACGCGGTGGAGGACTTTTCGGAGCCAATCCTCTGACTGGATCGATTGGCGTCGCGACGATCAACATGCCGCGCCTGGGTTATCTGGCCGTTGATGCAGGCGATTTCATCCAAAAGATCGATCGTTTAATGGAAATTGCGCGAACCAGTTTGGAATCCAAGCGCAAAGTACTGGAACGTTTTACCGATAAGGATCTCTACCCATACACTAAATACTACCTCCGACATATCAAACAGCATTCCGGGCAGTATTGGCGAAATCATTTCTCTACCATCGGTTTGGCGGGAATGAACGAAGCCTGCCTCAACCTGTTTGGGACCGACATCGGAACTGAAAAAGGGATTACTTTCGCCGCATGCGTACTTGACCATATGCGGGAGCGGCTTCGTCAATTCCAGGAGGAGACGGGAAACGTCTACAATCTTGAAGCCACCCCCGCAGAGAGCGCCGGATACCGTTTCGTTCAGTTGGACAAAGAACGTTACCCGGATATTCGATGCGCCAATGAGTCAGCCGTCAGGAATGGGAGCGAGCCGTTCTATACAAATTCAACCCAGTTACCCGTCAATTACAGCAACGACATCTTCCGAATCCTGGAACTCCAAAATGACTTGCAGACGCGATATACCGGTGGAACCGTTTTTCATGTCTACCTCGGCGAAGCCGAAGCCGACCCGCAAGCGGTCAAGAATTTTGTACGAAAAATCTGCGAGACTTATTCTCTCCCCTATTTCACGCTGACTCCGACTTTCTCCATTTGTCCCACTCATGGCTATTTACGTGGAGAACATCAGGCTTGTCCGCAATGTTTCGCAGAGACAGAGATCTACTCCCGTGTCGTAGGATACTTTCGACCTGTCAACCAATGGAACGAAGGGAAGCAAGCGGAGTTCGCTCTGCGTACTCGATTTCAAATCGGAGAAGAATCGTGAAAATTGGCGGTTTAATACCCTTTAGTTTGAGTGATTTCCCCGGGCGGGCGACGGCGGTTGTATTTACTCAAGGATGCAATTTTTGCTGTCCCTATTGCCACAACGGTTCTTTGATCCCTCAGGAAGCGTCATCTGAACGCCGGATATCGGACGAAGAGATCATCCGATTCCTTGAAACCAGGCGAGGGCGACTGGATGGAGTCGTTGTCAGTGGAGGAGAACCGACGCTTCAGCCGGATCTTTCCAAATTCATCCATCGAATCAAAGCAATGAGCTTCAAAGTCAAACTGGACACTAACGGCAGCCGACCGAACGTTCTTCGAAATCTTCTACAAGAAAAACGGATCGACTTCATCTCAATGGACATCAAAGCGCCGCTGACGATTTACGATCGATTGTGCGGTGTTCGAGTTCGTACTGAACTGTTGGAAGAAAGTATTTCAATTATCGCGACAGGCGATATCGCTCACGAGTTTCGGACAACAGTAGTCAAATCGTTGCTCACAGTCAACGATGTACGCTCTGTCCAAGAAATAGTTCCGAGGGATTCTCCTCATCGATTTCAAGTTTTCCGACGGGAAGACGCTCTCGAACCATGGCTGCGAAAAGCCAACAATCGCCCCATGATGCGCAACGACATACTCCATCTACAGGATGAAGAAACAACGTCGCACTAAGCGAATAGTCTATAAAAAGGAGCAAGAAATCATGAAACCTGGAATCGATGTAATCAGCGTATTCGAAAAGAAAAAAGATGAAAACGGAACGGAATTCTTTACCGGAACAATCGATCTCAAAGCCCTCAAAAAGATCAAAGCCGACGAACTACGCGTGGTCATGATGCCCGGCGATCTACTACCGGCAAGTCTTCATTCGTTAATGGACAGAAATACTACTTCTTCAAACGGACTTTTCATGTTCGTAGAAATCAGTTCTACTCATAATGAATAATGAGCGAATGAGTCAAACATTGTCTTATTTATCGGAATATATGATAACATTTTGGATAATACAATCTCATGACTGACTTTCAGCAAGAATCAGATAAACAAAATGAATCCAACGAGGATACTCAAAAGAGTGTATCAGTTGGGATTGTGCGCGAACTTGGAGATTTGCCGCCTGGTACGATCGTGAGTGAAGAGGGGCTTGCAAGAATATTTGACCGCCATCCGGTTTCGATAAAACGCGCAATCCAACGTGGAGAGCTTCCACCACCAACAAGATTGTTTGGCGGCTCTGTTTGGATTGTCGATACTATTCTTAACCATATAGGACTACGCCTAGAAGATGCTAAAAAAGATTTTTTGCGCGATCAGAAAAAAATCCAAGGACTTAGGCCTTGACTTTCATGCAGCATTAAAGTCTCCTTATGGTATGAGTCGGAAAAAATATAGTGCTCAAATGGGACGTCCTCCGAAGTCACCTTCGAAAAAACTAATAGAGCGGGTGGTTGTTAATATGACTAAAACGGAGAAACGTTTATTGGAAAAGGAAGCACAGGAGGCGGAAGTGTCTCTCTCCGCCTTCCTCCTTCAGTGCTGGCGAGAGAAAGTGAGGTAATCATGTCAGGTATACGAAAAAAGGCGCTGAAGAGCGGCAAATTTCAAGGTTGGTTTATTGATTTTAACGGTGAACGGAAATTCTTTGTTGGTACGCGAAATAAATCCGAGTCTCTTCGAATTGCAGATCGATTAGAAGATGAACACCGCCAAATCCGTTTAGGATATCGCCCTATCCCAAAATCTTCTGATAAATCTGCAAATTATTCCTTTCAAGAGATTTCTGAACAATACCTCTCATGGGGAAATGCTCAGGGTGGTCGGGGAGGGCGACCATGGGGAAATGGCCATGCACGAATGCGTCGTTCCCATATGACTTGGTGGCAAAATAAATTAAGTTTTGAGACTTTAGCAGATCTATGTGATATTTTGCCAAAAGTTGAAGAAGTTCTTCGCGAGATTATGGCTGCGGGGCGAACAGGAAAAACTGTAATGCACTATGCTGAAGCGCTGAAAAGTTTTTGCCGATGGTGCGTAGATCGAGGTTATTTATTTGAAGATCCTTTAAAAGCACTTGCTTCGTTCGATACAACCCCTCAAACAACACGTCGAGCCATGAATCCTGATGAAATTCGACGACTATTAGAG
>CAZSIZ010000361.1:0-5986 GCA_964606645.1 uncultured bacterium | reverse complement strand
CCTACCTTAAAATAGGTGAAAATTTGTCTTGACAATGGGGTACACTTCAAACCACGAACAACAGGCTGCCATCCATTTCAGAGACATCCAAATCCAGGAATAGCAAAAAAATCGATTCGTCTCCCCGGATACAAGATATACAACCTAACCGTACTCGAACCACAACCAGAGAAACTGAACTTAAGTGCAGTGGAATAAAGTTATAAAATGACTTAAGATACGAAATTTCCTTCCGATAACCTAAATTACTGTGTTATCGATTGCGTATATGCTGTATCTTGTTTTGGAGGGAGCTGCCGGAGGGCAGTGATTTTTTATTTGGAACAGGGTTGGGGCATTGAATCCCTAAAAAAAGAGGTCAGTTCCAATGCCCACTCAGGAAAACTTACTGACATGCATCTGTTGTGGACGCCCGTCGCCGACTGTCGTTTGTATGCAATGCTATTTCGATTACGATCATCGGACCGCGAACAACCGCGAGTTGGAAAAACCGCGCCGGAAAAAAGCGAAAGATGTCATTCAAGAGGAAGAGAATTACGTCTCACTCTGGGAACAGGAACCGGAAGCGTTTCAGATTCCCCCAGTGAAGGAAACGAAAGAGCCACAAAGCCAAGAGCCCCCATCGGTCTCCTGGTTTTCACGGCTTCCCCGTTTTTCGTAGAACGGGATTCATCTATTTTCACGACCCCCATCAACGATCCAGCGAATCGTTGTTTCATGAAAAAGAGACCGGATATTCTCCCCGGTCTCTTTTTTATTTCCTGTTTTTATTAACGATCCGTCAGGCGGTCAATCCGTCGAGAAATCCTTTGAGACGTTGCGCCCGCAGGGGGTGACGAAGTTTCCGGATGGCTTTCGTTTCGATTTGGCGAACCCGCTCGCGGGTGATTCCAAACCGGTTCCCCACCTCTTCCAATTTGCGCGGCTGCCCATCGTCCAAACCGTACCGCAAACGCAAAACCGCTTCCTCACGCTCGGTCAACGTTTCCAACGCCGAGACGATTTCAGTTTCCAACGAGTTGTGGCTGGCGCTATCGACTGGCGAGTCGACGGATTGATCTTCGATGAAATCGCCAAGAAAACTGTCTTCACTCTCATTGATCGGTGTTTCAAGCGAAACGGCCCGTTGGACCACCCGCGCCAGTTTCATATATTTCTTGATGGGAATATCGACCCGGAGAGAGATCTCTTCCGGCGTGGGATCGCGGCCCAGTTCCTGCTGGAGTTCTTCGGACGCTTTAGTGATTCGGTGCCAGGTTCCCTGCAATCCGACGGGAATACGAATATCGTGTGCCTGGCTCGCGCAGGCGCGGGAGATGGCCTGACGAATCCACCAGGTGGCATAGGTGCTGAATTTGAAACCCAATAAGTGGTCGAATTTCTCCGCCGCACGCATCAGGCCGATATTGCCTTCCTGGATGAGATCGAGGAGATGGACGCCGCGGTGCCGGAATCCTTTGGCCACGGAAACCACCAAGCGTAAATTGGCGCGTACGAGGTCCATTTTTGCGCGCTGCGCTTCGCGTTCCCCCCGGCGAATAATCTTGACCGCCCGGAAGAGCCGGTAGGGATCGTCGCCCGAATCGTACAACCGTTGAAGGATTTCATGTGATTTCGACAACCGTTGGAATTCAAGGACAACTTCATCCTTCGATGTTTTAGTTTTACGCGAAAGGGAGAGTACTCGCCGGTCCGTCAGCGTCTCTTTCGATGCCATGCGGTCCGATTCTTTCGGTGTGAGTTTGAATAATTTTTCGATCCGTTGATTCTCACCGATGGCTCGTTTAGCGAGAATGGCCCGGTGTTTCAGATCGTCGGCCACTTCCTGAATCGTTTCGGGAGCGAAACCGATTTTGTACAGGTTCTCACCTGCTTTAGTAAAAATCTCTTTTCCTTTATCGAAATCGTCCGCTTGGGTTTCGATCGCTTTCTCGGACTTCGTAATCACCCGGTCAACTTTGCTGTGAAGCGATCGAACGAGACGAAACGTATCCTTTTCCGAATGGATATTTTCGGGAGCGGTATTCATGATGACATCGAGACGCCGAGTTCCCCGCTTGACGCCTTCGACGATGTCGATCAGGAATTGCAGTGCAGGAACACTTCGCGCCACACCGACACAAATACGTTTCCGCCCGTCCTGCATTCGTTGCGAAATTTTTTGCTCGTCTTCTTTCGTCAATAGGGGAATGCTGCCGATTTCACGCAGATAGAGACGCAGGTTGTTATGAATGGACCGTCGGGAAGCGCGTGAGGCTCGCTCGTTGAACATGTCCGAAGATGTATCGGTGAGATGGAGGTGTCGTGTCGCAGCAGGGAAAAACGACGAATCGTCCTCGTCGTCATCCATATCGATTCCGAAACTTAAGCTTTTGTCTTCCAACAAGCTGTCTTCTTTGTAGAGGCTTGTAGAAGCAAGCGTATAAGTCATTTGGATTCTACTCCTTGAAATGTTATCGCCTGAAACGAAACGGCATATAAATAGAAAACACTTTCAGTAACCACAAGATGTAGTAATAAAATTGGTTTATGAATACCTATATCTTGCCGTTTCGTCTGAAAAATTTAACTTTTTAACGGACATTCCGTAACGAACGTTCCCGGAAACCGGGAGGTGACGCAACGGTTATCATTAATCCCGGTACTGAAGTAAACAGTCTAATCTCTTGTCTGATTCCTGCTGTCTCGTGACAGTTACCCTGCGATCCAGGATCGTTTTCCGTCATCCAATGGATACGGAATTCCCGAAAAAAAGAGAAGGCAATCAACAGATACGACAGGTGTTCCATTTCGGCGGGGAGAGCGAGGCACTGTATCGATCCCCAACCCTGACGAAAGCAAACAGCCGATGGCCTTTCCAATAAACGACTGACATTACAGAGAACTCCGCGATTCTCTCCAGAGAGCAGACAGTTTCCGCCGTTCTTTGCCGTGAATTAATTCTATTGGAAGACCGGCCATTCCTTACTGCTTCTTATTTCCTGAAGTGATTAGACTTAGTCCCTTATCGCAAGTCAAGTATCATCATTGCCGTATTGCTATTTACTGGTTAAAACGTTTATACCAGTTCCTCGATTTCCATTGCTGAAACGGAGTGAGGGAAATCACGGGAACGTCTTGTCACGATGATACGCTGACTCAAGGAGCCAAACTATCATAGGACGCCGAAACGTGTCAAGTCCTTTTTTGTTGATATTACGCCCTTTCTTATCCTCTTTTTACCAATTTGGAAAGAAAAGAGGATTTTTGGGGCAGTTGTTTTCCTATTTTTCCCGAATTTAGCAACAATTATTATACTTTTTGACTCAGTAAACGTAACCCATGAGTTGTAAAAAAACGATATTTTATTTTTACGGTCTTCCGATTGTTTCCTGGCTTGGTGTAGATGGAACCAAACAGGGTTGCTCATTTGTCAGTCTTCGACCGAATTTGAGTCACTATCGTTCCACAGCGTAAATCTTGTACGCGATGGAACCGTCGGGATAGCGCACGGTATGCTGCGGCTCGGCGGCGGTGATTTCGCGTGGCCCTACCAGGATCAGGTTTTTCCCTTTCGCCAAATTGTACCATTGCGCCGTATTCGAATAACGTGTGTAGTCTTTCATGCGGAAATCCAGATACATGGGCACGTAGTGGAAAAATGGAATGACGTATTTCGGGTAATCATCACCGCCGAACGGCCCCGGCGCGCGTCCCGAATAGACAGCCATCGCCACGGGATGCAGCCGCACGTGATGCGACACGATAATTCGGTCGTATCCGCTCTTCTCTGCTTCGATAATTTGAACCGCCCGGTCAAGTCCAACCTGAAAAGCGGGGGCGGCGTAGACCGGGAAACGAAAAATGTAGTCATAAGCGATCGCACTGACATTGACGACGATCGACAGCGCGAGCAACCAGCACAGCCGACGCTGACACTTGGCGCATTGGAGCCACTGAACAATCCACACGATCCCCAGCGCACTGACAATCTCCAGCACGGGCATCCCCCCAACCGCCCGTAACGAGCTGGGCATACTAGTTAGATCGAACTTGTCGTAGGTCATGCTGGATGGGATCGAGAAGGTCAGCAGCCAAACGAGAAGAATCCCTTTCTCGAAGGTCCAAGGGCGAAACAAATGGACCAGCCCCGCGAGGAAAAACGGGAACAAAACCGCCAAAGCTAACCCGGCTGACAAATCGTGCAAGGCATTGGAACTTCCCCAGCCAAAAAGAAACGCGGGAGAAAAGTGCATAAAATAATGGTGGATCAAGAGCGTCCAGCCGTCCGAACGGTTGAAGACCGACACGAAATTCCACCGCGCCTGCATGGCTTCCTGATTGTGAATGAACACCCATACATAAGGCAGAACCATCACCATCAGTGTGACCGTCACAGCGAGCGTATGCCGCCAATGAACACGCAGTCTTTTCCAATCGAGCAGCGCGATACCCAGCAGCAGCAGCGGGATCGAAAGCCGCGCGGTCGGGTAAGCGTAAACGGTCAATCCAAACACCACTGCCGATCCCAACGCATCCCGCAAACGTCGAGTGCGGGTCCAACGCATGTACAGCCACAGCCCCGCCAGTTGCAGGGGGATCAGGGAAATCGCTTCCCAACCGATGCGGCTGTAGTGGATATTCCAAGGCGAAACCGCCACCAACGCGGCCGTCAGCAGGGCGGTTTTCCTTCCCGCCCACTCGGCCAGGAAAAGATAGGCCATCAGGATAGAAAGCGTTCCCAAGATCGTGGATGGCAGCCGCACGGTGTAGGCGTTCACGCCGAAGGGGGCGGAGAAGAGTCCAGCGAAGTAGATGTAGAGCGGCGGGCTGTATTCGCCGGACTGTTTGAAGAAAAGCGGCCAGGATTCGCCGTGGTGGTCCATGCCGGTGCGGTAGACCGACGCGCCGTCAAAGGCTTTGAGCAGCTCGTCCGAATTCATCGCCGGGGGGATTCCCCCCAGCCAAAGCGAACGCAGCAGAAAGCCGGTCAATAGAATCACCGTCAACTGAAACCGGATACGGCGAATCTCTCCGTCATTATTGTCCGTGATTGCATGACTCATAACGAGTTCCATTCGTTCTTTGTGGTGCAGGCTTCCAGCCTGCATGGTTGTAGTAAAGCCTAAATGCAGGCTGGAAGCCTGCGCTACAACTAATGACTCCACGTCTCTTCTCGATACCGGGAGAATGCTATGATACGGTCCAGCAGCGATTGATCGGGAGAAGCGATGCGATACGAATGGTATATTGCCAAACGGTACTTGCAGCCTCAAGGGGGCGCGACGTTTATCTTTCATTTAACGCTTATCAGCATGACCGGCGTGGCGCTGGGTGTGGCGTCTCTGATCGTCGTGCTGTCCGTCATGAATGGATTCGCCAACGATCTGCGGATGAAAATGATTCAGGGGCGTTCGCACGTCGTGATGCACTATAACTGGGGTGAGGGATTGCCCAACTATCGCGGCGTGATTTCCGAATTCGAGAAACTTGACAATGTGGAAGCCTGCTCGCCGGTGATCATTAAATACGGCTTTTTATACCCCACCGATTATCGGAATGCGCCGCAAAGTGCCGTTCAATTTTCCGGGATCGATACGGCGATGGAATCGGCGGTAACCGGACTGGATAAAAAAATAATCGCCGGAAGCCTGGACGCGCTCGCCCGCGAAAAACCAGAACCTCCCTCGGAACGGAAAGTCAAACTAACCGATCTGGTAAAAGAAATTGCCCCCCCACGCGAATCGGGAATCATCATCGGGCGTGAACTGGCAACCAATATGTTCTTAGTGACCGAATCGGATAACATGACCAAAGAGCAGACATTCAGCCAAGTGCTAGGCTCCCGGCTAACACTGGTCACGATCCCCGCCGAGAGCAATTCAGTCATGTCGGGTGTCACCAACAGCCGCACGTTCGTCATCGAAGGCGTCTTCGAGTCCGGCCACTACGATTTCTAATATTCTCCAGCCTGAATGTTCTTATCCAGTTCTTTCCATATACTTGA
>CAZSIZ010000360.1:0-5995 GCA_964606645.1 uncultured bacterium | reverse complement strand
TTTTCAAGGTTTTTTAGAAACGCTTATCAGAACGTACTTTTGAAAAATAGTCTAATCGGCTTAAAAAAAGGAATCAGGGAATTGTCCGAAAGCGATCTTCCAATCGTATGTTTCTGTGTTGTCCTTCAGCCTGTACGATTTCCAGATATCGCCATTCGAAATCAGACCGTTCGAAGGAGCGTAGGGTATGGATGCATTCGCTGTCGACCAAGCGATGTCGTAGTTATCGCGATCCGGCCCTCCAGCCATAAACACCCAGTAATAGCCCGAATTGTTCGGACAACCGCTCGTTCCGTATGCCACGAAAAGCCCGTTCAGGAACGGATCGGTTGGGATGCCATTCATGTAGGAAACAGGTGTTGTTAATTGAGACAGCACACGTCCGTCGTGATAGGGATCGTAGCATGGATCCAATCCAGACTGTGCACAAGTTTTTCCCCACCGCGGCCCGAAGTGATCCAAAGCACAGTGTTCGTCCGGTGATTTTACACCGTTGTGATTTGTCCAGCCTTTATCGTTTCCGTCCGGCATCCACAGATTAGTGTCCAGTTTGCGTGTGATATTGAGTTCGAAAAGCATTCTGATATCAGAAAAAGATTTTGCAGCGTTGGCTCGGATTCGCGCGTTCATGAAATTAGGAACAGCGATTGCAGCGAGGATACCAATAATGGCAACAACGATGAGCAGTTCAATCAACGTAAAAGCATAGTTTCTCATGTTCCTGCCTTGCTGTGAGTAACAGTTGGAAATTGACTCAGGGCAACGTTTGGTTTTTAAGCCAACTCAGAGATATCTTACCTCCAAATTTATTCTCTTTCGAGTCTTTTTAGTTGATTTGTTTTCACACAGTGAAAATGTCACCCTCGTGAAAAAATTTCGGGAGAGAACCGAAAGGAAATTTCTGTGATACACTATCGGGATATACAACGATCTTGGAGAAAAGCCATGACTCAGCGTTTTACGGTTATTGTCGAAGAAGGTGAGGAGGGATATCTGATTTCCGAAGTGGTTGAACTGCCTGGCTACCATACCCAGGCGAAAACCTACGACGAACTGATGAGCAGAACGAAGGAAGCTATTTCTTTGTATTTGGAATGTAAGAAGTAGTAATCGTATTAACCATCATCCCGGATCGATAAGTTTTGGGGTTATCACCCTCACCCTAGCCCTCTCCCAAAGGGAGAGGGGATAATTATACTGCGGGTTTTTGGCCTGTGACGATGAAGACGCCGACGGCTCCCCAGTGGTAGGGCTGTTCGGTGATGGAATTGATGATTTGGAATAGCGCGGTTCCCTCTTCACGAAACGCTTGGGGGATTTGCTCCAACTTGAAACTGGTGGTGAGATTGAGGAATGTCGGCATTCCGACATCCTGCGAGGTTATCACCTGGATATCGGTGCGGACGTTTTCAAATCCGGCGGAATGATAGTACCCGCCGAGTTTATGTCCGATACGCCGGTCTCCCCCCTGTGCCCTTTGGCCCTCTCCCGCTTTTTGGGTGAAATGCTTGAACTCGGAAGACGCCGGGTAAAGCGTCAGCCAATCGTCATCGACATCGACGGCGCAGAGAATCCCCGAAGGCTTCAGCACACGAAGTACGTTCTCCAGCGCGTCCAGCGGGCGTTCGAGATGCTGGAATAAAAAGCGCGCGTAGACGAAATCGAAGGCATTTTCCGGTAAATCCAGTTCGTAGACGTTTCCCTGCTGGAACGTAATATTCTCGATGCCCGCCTGCTTCTGATTTTTCCGGGCATCGGCGATCAGATCGGCGCTGATATCGACGCCGGTCACTTGTCCCGGACCGGCAGCTTTGGCCAACTCGCAACTGACCAATCCAGGCCCGCAAGCCAAATCGAGCACGTTCATTCCTTTGGTCAATCCGATTCGGGCGAGGATCGACAACTCCAATTCGGTGGTGACGGATGCTTGCCGTTTCAGGCGTTCGAGTTCGGTTTCGTTTGCTTTGAAATCACCGAAACGGTATGATCCCGCATCGGATGAATTTCCAGAACGTGGTTTGTCGGTCATCCATTTTTCCCTTCTGTAGCCGATAAGGCGGTTACCCAGTTTTGCGAACTCGTTCGAAGCCGGTCGCATAGAATGATGGAAAGATTGAGCAGGACTTTTGCGGCGATCTTCGGCATGTTGTTGACCGCTTTACGCAAAAACGGCGGTGTCAGGACAAGGATTTCCAAATCCGTCAACGCCACGACATCGGCGCTTCGCGGCAGTTGGCTGAGAAACGACATCTCGCCGAAGACATCGCCAGCCCCGCATAAACCGAGAGAAAATGAGCGATCCTTTATTCGCTTTCGCACATCCAACGCCCCCGAAAGCACCACGAACATCTCGTTGCCAACATCGCCTTCTTTGACGATCGTCTCTCCGGCCTTGCAGTGCAGAATCGTGCCGAAGGAGAGAAACCGCTTCGATTCATCTTCCGTCAACTCATTCAGCAACGGGATATTTTTTTCGTGAAGACGTGAACCGAAATAACGCCATAAATTATCGGTATCTTCCAACCGCTTATTGTAAAAACACTGGAACTCGGCGAATGTGGCGTGAAACCAGTCAGCGGTGTCACGCGGATTATCCCACTTTTTGGCGATGCGCTGAAACGGGGAACGGACCGATTTGAGATGCTCGATATCTTCAAGCAATAACACGACGGGAATGCGGTAGCCGACGTCGGGATCGGTGATATTGTTTTTGAAACGACGATAACCGAGATAGCCGTAAAATTGCAAGAGAAAAGGCGCGCAATTGCAGAAGTTGAAACGAATGCCTTTCTCCCGGCCATATTCGTAAGAGGTGCAGAGCAGCCGGGCTAAAACCAGATGCCCTCTCCATTCGGGAGCGACGACGAGCCTGGAAGAGAAAGTGAACGTGTTCGCGCCATAATCCGAAAAAAGATCGAGCGCGTATAACTCTTTGATTTTTTTCAAGGTCAGGTCATCGCTAAAATTCCCCCGCATCGCCGCCACGATCCCCTCATCGGTTTGAACGATGAAATGAGTCGCCTTCTCGTCCAGCTTATCCGTCAGGATTTTGTTTTGATGATCCGCGTACCCGATCTGTTTGCCCATTTCTTCGACGTGAATGTCGTATCGCAAACGGTAAATCGCGTGGCGTTCGTCATCACTTGTGGCGATGGCAATTTGGGGAGAAGTTGTTTTGTCTTGGTTCATCGTGTCCAAACATCACTCCCAGAATTCAAATTCACTGAATTAATCGTCTCATATCACCCCAAGCAAGGTCAAGCCGTGATGAATCGAGCGCTACGAAAGTCATGGTCTCTTCAACGGGCCGGGTTTGCCTGCTTCGCGTGGTCCCAAAAAAAATGCGGGGCTTGCGACGGCCCCGCACACTTAATTCTGAATATTATGTTTGTCGAACGATCGACGGCTTACAGGGACTGATAGTAACCCATCAGAATCTTTGCCACTTCGGGCCGGGAGAACTCGACCGGAAGGTCTTCGCCATTCGAGAGCATCTCGCGAACCTTGGTTCCCGACAGGAAGACATAGTCTTCTTTGGTGTGATCGGGATGATCGCGCATCATGACGACTTCGTTCAATTTCTTGGACCAGGCGGTGTGATCGGCTTCGAATATTTCGATTTCAAGCGCGCCCTTAGGCACTTCGTCATGGAAGATCGTCTGAGCGTCGAAGGGGCCGTAATAATCGCCCACACCCGCGTGATCGCGTCCCACGATGAGATGGGTGCAGCCGGTGTTCTGACGAAAGACGGCATGTAGAACGGCTTCGCGCGGACCGGCGTAAAGCATATCGAAACCGTATCCAGTAACCAGCACGGAGTTCGGCTTGAAATACACTTCCACCATCTTGCGGATGCAGCCGTCACGTACATCGGCGGGGATATCGCCTTTCTTCAATTTACCCAGCAGCATGTGAATCAGGATACCGTCGGCGTTCAGGCGTTCGTAAGCCATGCGGCAGAGTTCTTCGTGGGCGCGGTGCATCGGGTTGCGGGTCTGGAAGGCGACGACTTTTTCCCAACCCATTTTGCCCATTTCTTCGCGAATCTGATAAGCGGTGCGGAACGTTTCCCCGAAATCTTTTTCAAAATAAGAAAAATTCAGCACTTTGATCGGACCGGAAATCGCTGTTTTCCCGACGGAGTTGAAGGCTCCGACTCCCGGATGTTTCATATCGTCGGACCGGAAAATCTTGTCCGTCATCAGTTTCATCTGATCGTCGGTGAACGTTTCGATGGCTTCCACGTCCTGAATGGCCAGCACGGGATTTCCTTCGACATTCGGATCGCGCAGCGCGATTCGCTTGGCGTTCTTAATCGCGGAAGCATCTTCCACCATATTCAGGATCGGGACGGGGAAGAAAAGGCCGTTCGCGGTTCGCATTTTTTCGGCAACGCCGATCGCATCTGCGGCGTTCATATATCCCGTCAGTGGATTGAAATACCCACTGCCCATCATCACCGCATTGGCGGCGGCGGCGGAACAGACCGTAATCGAAGGGAGGCCTTCGGCTTCTTTGATTAAAGCGGCCCGTTCGTTATCGTCTTGCACGTAAAGCGGATTCAGTGTTTCGGAACCATGGGGTTTAATCATTACGTTTTTTCCTCCATTTATATAATTATAGTTGTTACCAATCCGAAATTTCCGGACGGATGTTACTCACTTTTTTATCCAAGTTTTATATAATAAAGCCATATTATAGCGATAATGTTTGACTTGTGGAGTCCTACCGGTTATAATTATAACTAAATCATATAAAAAGGTGATTTCGATCGGACGGATCGAAATTGAAAAGGGAAGCCGGTGAGAATCCGGCACGGTCCCGCCACTGTAACCGGGAACGAAACCCCAATAGCCATTGTCCGGCGAACGATTCTGGATGAGAAGGCGGGGGAGTAGGAACCAAGCCCGGAAGTCAGTAAACCTGCCTTTAACCCCTATCCATATCCCTGTACGCCAACCGAGGAGAAGGCTCAGGCCCATGAATCTAAAACCATCGTATACCACTACTGAAATCGCGCATTATCCCCATCAACCGGCGAGTTGTGAGAATCACGGGCGGGGATTCACGTTGATCGAGCTGCTGATCGTTGCGGCCGTTATCGGAATCCTGGCGGCGATCGCGGGCGGTAATTACGTCGAGGCGATCCACCGCGCCGATTCCACGGCCTGTATGCAGAGTCTGCGGACCATTCACACCGCTCTGCTTGCCTACCGCGCCGACTGCAACCGGTTTCCTCCGGCGGACGGAATCGCCGACACCCGCCCCCGCCCCGACGCAACTGCCTGGGGGTGCGGTCCCTCCGCCAACGGCTACTGGAGCGGTGTCTCTCTTCTGCTGGCCAAAGGGGATTACTGTCCCGAAGAAACGCTCTACTGCCCTGCCCTGAAACGCGCCCATCATTATTCCGTGGAAGCGTACCCCACCTGCGGCGATTCGAGTCTGGTAGGTAAAAACGTTCCAGCGTGGCGTTTTCTCCGTTTCGCTTACAACAACGCGGCAGTCGATGTAGGAGGTTCGGCGGGCGGCGAGTCGAATATCGAGCGGGATTGGGGCGTAGACGTCTGGCTGGTCCGTTGCCTGCATGTGGATGTGGAGCCGTTCGATCCCGAACGGGCGGTTCGATTCCCGTTCCGCTTCGAGCCGGATGACGGCCATCCCGGCCTGGTCCAGTACGGCGAATACGAACTCACCCTTCACGGAACCATCCTCGAACGGCCGGTTCGGCTTCGCAAGCGCTGAGAGCAAGAATCGGTCATTCGCAGATTGCCTCGGATAGGCACAAGACCTGCCCCTACTTTGATAATCCTGCTTGTTTTCGGCTTTGACGGGTTAGGATTTAGTCCCTTTTGTCTGAATCTGGATTTTCAGGATGAAAGGATATTCAGGATATTTTTATCGTGATTATCCGCTTAATTCTTGAATTCAGGCTATCCAGTGTTTAACACCGATTTTCGCACGACACTCAAGAAGAATCAAGATCGAACGAATAGCC
>CAZSIZ010000359.1:0-5995 GCA_964606645.1 uncultured bacterium | reverse complement strand
CACCAGCTACTTCTCATTGATATCCACGGCTCGACGGTAGAGGTTCTCCGCTTCTTCGTAATTCCCTTGTGAATCAAAAAGACTCGCTAGGTTGTTCATGCTGATGGCTGTGTTGGGATGATTCGGTCCCAGTGCCTTTTCATTAATCTCCAGAGCCCGATGGTAGAGGGGCTTCGCATCTTCTTAATTCCCTTTTTTACTATATAAAAGCGCCAGATCGTTAAGGCTGGTGGCCGTGTCGGGATGATTCGGACTGAGCGCCTTCTCATTGATCTCCAGGGCGCGACAGTAAAGAGGTTTCGCTTCTTTATAATTTCCCTTCACTCGATAGAGTTCTGCCAAGTTGTTCATACTAGTGGCCATGGAGGGATGATTCGTTCCCAGCGTTTTCTTACTGATCTCCAGGGCGCGTTTCAAGTGTGGTTTTGCTTCGGGATACTTACCCGCATTTAATAAAGCAAGACCGGTACTATTCAAAATGGCAGGGT
Organism: uncultured bacterium; assembly: GCA_964606645.1. Classification (GTDB taxonomy): domain Bacteria; phylum Hinthialibacterota; class Hinthialibacteria; order Hinthialibacterales; family Hinthialibacteraceae; genus CAZSIZ01. Next base: position 5,507 of record CAZSIZ010000359.1, on the reverse strand, counting down.
CATCCGGTTGAAGGTTTAACGCTTTCTCGTACCAAGGAACTGCCTGACCGTAGAATGCTTGAAAAAAATTCATGTCTCCCTGCGCTGTATATATTCGTATTTGATCGATATATTGATTCTTTTGTGCCTCAGCCAAAAAACACTCGGCATCGGTAAAGCGCCTTTCCGCGATGGCTTTCAAAGATAAAGCGTACGGGCTTGCATCGACGGGGATCTCCGCCGCCAATTCTCCCGCACGTTTTGAAGGGACTAGAATCGGGTTGTCTTTTTTCTGTAATTCCTCCTCAAGCAATTCGATGATAGGCTTTTCATTCTTTTCAAGTGCAAAAGAAATTGAAGCACACGACGGAGTACACCAGCCACCTAGAACGATCACGAAAACCGCAATTCCCCCGGCTGCTTTCAATTTCATTGTTACCCAAGGGATGTTGATCGAACCGAAAATCCATGTCCTTTTTGAACGATCTTCTGTTTTCGTCATTTTTATTACTCCAGAGAGAATTAGTGATTACGAATCCGTTACTCCATCGTACTAAAAAAATAGAGAGTTTGTAGTCTTGTTGCCTATTGAATGATACCATCGAACACCCTATATTTGTTCTTGTATGAACTTTGGCGAAATCAATCTTTCGTTCCTGTGATTGCTCCCGTGCGGCGGCATTGGGGAAATGGAATAGCATGATGGCTTTGAAATTTCGTGGTATGACTCCCGTCGTTTTTACGTTTGCCGTTTTCTTGACGCTTGCCATTGTCTTCTTTTCGAGCTGCAGCAAGACGCCTCCCAATCCTCCACCTTCAGAGGCGGAGGACGAGCAGACGCTTACGGTGTTTACCTCGAAACCGGTTATTCAGGATGTGACGCTGACCTGCCGCGTTGTCGGGAACGCGGTTCCCTGGAAAACGGTGCGCGTTTCAAGTGAAACGGGCGGAGTCGTCGAAAGCCTCCATTTCGAGAAAGGGGATCGGAAACAAAAAGGAAACCTCCTGGCGGTGATCGATCCGGTCCGCGCCCAAGCGCATTACGATCGAGCCACTGCCCAATACAACATCGCACTTGCTAACCACGGGAAAATGAAGGCGCTCACCCGCCCCCAGGAACTGGACATCGCGAAAAGCCGCCTGCAGCAAGCCATCGTCCAGCATGAAGAAGCGGAAAAAACATACAATCGGCTGAAAGCGCTGCTTAAATCCGGCGACATCCGGCAAAGCCAGTTCGACACGGCGGAGACTGCTTTCAACGTGACCGCCCGCGAAGTCTCGGCCGCCACGAAACAGCTGGAACTCGCCCAGATCGGCGCGCGCAAAGAAGACCTGACAGGCAGCGCGGCCCAACTGGCTCAGGCGGACGCGTCGCTGCGTCTGGCGAAAGAACAACTGGATGATTCGCGGATCACCGCGCCACTCGACGGCACGATCGTCGAAAAAAATATCGAAGAAGGGGAAATCACACAACCCGGTTCACCCATCGCCACCCTCGTCGATATCACCCGGATCAAAATCAAAACCCGCATCCCCGAAATGGAAGCGGCCCGCATTCAGCCGGACCTCCCCGTCCACGTCACCATCGACGCCCTTCCGGAGCAATCGTTTACAGGACGGCTTGCATTTCTGAGCGTCGCAGCGGATCGGCTCACCCATTCCTTCCCCGCCGAAGTCGTCGTCGACAATCCGGACGGGCGGATTCGTTCGGGAATGATCTGCCGCCTGCAATTCGTGAGGGAAATCCGCCCCGACGCGCTGCTGATCGACGGAGATGCGCTCTGGGTGCGGGAAAACGGAACGGGCGTGTTCGTGATCCGGGACGGGAAAGCGTTCTTCAAACCGGTTCGCACCGGGGCGTCCGTCGGTGACCGGCTGGTGGTTGAAAGCGGTGTCGAACGGGATGATGTGCGGATTACAACGGCCCCCAGCGGACTGGTCAGCGGCCAGGAAGTGATCGTCGGTGAAACGGTGAAACGCCCATGAGAATTACCGAGATCGGGATCGATAATCCCGTCCTCGTTAAACTGATCCTGCTGCTCGTGCTCGCGATCGGCGGCGCGTCGTTCTGGACACTGCCGAGATACATGGATCCCGACGTCAGCACGAACTACGTCGTCGTCATCACCGCCAATCCAGGAATGTCCCCGGACGACGTCGAAACACTCATCACCCAGAAAATCGAAGACGAAATCGACGACCTCGACGATATCGACCGCACCCTCTCCGTCTCGAGGGGAAGCTTGTCGTTTATCAATATCGAGTTTCTTCAAACAGTGAAAGACATGGATCTGAAAGTGACGAAGGTCCAGAACGCGCTCAACCGCATCGACGATTTTCCCGAAAATACCGAACACCCCCGTGTTTTTGAAATCACAACCTCGTTTTTCCCGATTGCCGAAATCGCGCTGGCTTCCGATCTGCCCGAAAAAACCTTGGTGGATATCGCGGATCGACTGGTCGAGCGCATCGAAGATATCGAGGGCGTGGGTTCGATCGATATTTTTGGAGACCGGGAGCGGGAAATCTGGGTGGAAGTCGACAAAGGCCGAATGGAAGCGTACGGTCTATCCCTCGACGAAATCAGCCTGGCCGTACGCACCCGAAGTCAAAACATCCCCGGCGGCCATCTGGACGAAGGAAAGCAACGGTTCAACGTGCGGGTCATCGGCGAATACGAATCACCGGAACAACTGGGCGGTATCGCGCTGCGTTCACTGCCCGATGGAGGAACTGTCTACCTGCGCGATGTCGCCACGGTTAGTGATACATTCGAAGAGATCGATCTGAAGGTGAAGGAGAACGGGCAGTCTTGTCTACTGCTCAAGGTGAAACGGAAAAAAGGATCGGATACGATCCATATTCTCGATGAGATCAAAACGCTGCTGCCCGAATTCCAAAGCCAGGCGGGCGGCGGAATCGACCTGACGCTCTTCAACGATCAAAGCCGGGAAATCAGCGGCCGCATCGCCGACCTGCAACGGAACGCCTGGATGGGATTGGTCATCGTCTTCTTTATCCTCGCTTATTCGCTGGGCGCTCGAAACGCGATCTTCGCGGGGTTGGGAATTCCGGTCTCGTTTCTTTTCGCATTCGCCGTGATGGGCTGGTGGGGTTTGAGCCTGAACGGGGGAGCCACGTCGTTAAAACCATATGGAGCCAGAACGGGGTTTCGATGTTCGCCATGATTCTGGTACTGGGGATCGTGGTGGACGATGCGATCATCGTTCTGGAAAACATCCGTCGCCACATGGAAAAAGGGAAGTCCAAACGCGAGGCCTCCTTGCTGGGCGCAAAAGAGGTGACGCTGCCCATCACGTCAGCCACGTTCACGACCTTCGCGGCGTTCGGGCCGCTGCTGCTCGTCACCGGGATCATCGGAAAGTTTATCCGTGAGATTCCATTGATCGTGTTTTTTACCCTATTCGCCTCGCTGGTCGAAGCCTTCTTTATGATGCCTTCTCACGTGTCGGAATACGGACAGCTGCCCAGGAACGGCTCGAATAACAAACCCCGCCGGGACCTTTTCTCCTACCTGCGTCCACGCCTGGGCCGAAGTTTATTCTACGTGCTGCGCCACCGCTATATCGTCGTGCCTGTGCTGCTGCTGATCCTCGCGATCGGCAGTTTCGCCTCGTATAACGTGCTTCAGGTGGAGATGTTTCCCACCAACGATATTTATCCGCGTTTCGACGTAAAAGTATGGCTGCCGGATGGTTCGCGGATCGAAGAGACCGAAGCCAAACTGAACGAGGTTCGGAAACTCGTTAAGATTGTTTTACCAGAAGAAACATTCGAAACCACGATTGAAATCGCGGGCTGGACGGAAGTGGAATACCAGGTCGAACGCGCGCCTCATGTGGGAACGGTGGAGATATTGCTCAAGGAGGATTACGCCGGTTCCGCCTCGATTCCCGAACTCATCGAAACGATCCGCCCGCACTTGAACCGAATCAAAGGCCTGCGGGCCATGCAGATCGACCGCATCAAGGAAGGCCCCCCGACCGGCTCGCCTGTCTACATCGAAGTGCGGGGCGAAAATTGGGAACCCATCAACGAAGTGGCCAAACGGTTGAAAGACGAGTTACGGAGCATCTCCGGGGTTTACGATATTAAAGACAACTACTCGCGCAACCGGCGCGAAGTACGCCTGCAACTCGACGAGGCCAAAGCCAAAATGCTGGGCGTCGATCATGGGATGCTCGCCAACGCCGTTCATACCGCTTTTCAGGGAATGGAAATCGCCCAGTTCCACGACGGGGACGAGGAACTCGATATCCTGGTCAAATTACGCGAAGAAGACCGGCAGTCGATCGAAGACATTAACCAGTTACAGATTAAAACCCGCACCGGCGCTTACGTCCGCGTCGAAGATGTGGCTCACGTGGAGACCGGCCCGGCCTTCTATTTCATCCACCATACCGAAGGCAAGCGGACGGTCGTCGTCTCGGCGCAGATCGATTCGGAAGCGACAACGTCGCAAACCGTCAACACCCAGATTCAGGAAATGATCCCCGAATTCCTGGATGGATTCCCGGAATGCACCATCGCGTTCAGCGGCGAATACAAACGCACCCAGGAGACATTCAAAAGTATCTTCTTCGCGTTTATATTGAGCGTTTTCCTGATCTATTTTATTCTGGGCACGCAATTCCAATCGTTTCTCCAGCCTCTGATTATCATGGCGGTCGTTCCCTTCGCATCGGTGGGGGTCTTCGGCGGTCTGCTGCTGACCGGCCATCGTTTCACCTTTCCCGCCATGATCGGCATCGTGGCGCTGGCGGGCATCGTGGTGAATGATTCGCTGGTGCTGGTCGAGTTCATCAACCGGCATCGGGAAAAGCACTCGAATCTCTTCGAGGCCATCGTACGTGCCTCGAAAATCCGGCTGCGTCCCATCGTGCTGACTTCGGTCACGACCATCGGCGGGCTAACCCCGATGGCGATGGGCATCGGGGGAGAATCGCCTCTCTGGCAACCGCTGGCCAACTCGGTCATCTTCGGTCTGGCGGCCTCCACGCTATTGACACTGTTCATCGTGCCCCTGGTCTATGCCATGCTTGAAGATATGCGGCATCTCGCTGCCCGCATTCTGAGACGGAAACCATCATCCAAATTATCTTCCTGACAGATGTAGACAATCCCGCCCCTCATAGACGATAATCGGAAATACTTTTAACCAACTTTTTCTTTCCATAGGGGAGAACGATTATGAATCGCCGCATCCATTTTATTCCTGTTATTTTCATTACGACATTTTTCGTAATATCCGGGCGTTCGGTTTTGTCCGAAACGATTCCTTTTCCCGCCGCGCTGGACGACGCCGCTATTCACGTGGACCGTATGGACGATATCCTCGACGACGCGCTCATTATCGGTAACGGCGATATCAACGCGCTGGTCTTTCGGCCGGACCAAAGCATCGTAATACACCTGACGAAAAACGATGTCTGGGACGCCCGCCTCGATACCAGCAGCGATCCCCCGATTCCGACGCTCGATCTTATTAAACGTCTGGGCAAATCCGA
>CAZSIZ010000358.1:0-6000 GCA_964606645.1 uncultured bacterium | reverse complement strand
GCTAGAAGCCGATGCTCCCCGCTCTATTCTCCTCTCCTGATTTATGTACGGAGAGTAGCCCTCTGGGAGAGGGTGTGCATCGCGTCGCGCCGCCAGGTGGACACGATGTCTTATAGGGTGAGGGCAGTAATGTAAAAACCTTCATTTATCATACGAATTTTAGTGCTCCATTCTCACTCGTCATTGTAAATCAGTCACTATAATGGGATCGAGAGAGTAAGTTCTCATGTCGATAAACGTATTTTTTATGAAACACAACTTGATTCGGTGGCGTCAACCATGAGACAATCGGTTAAAGCGACATAATCGAGAAAGGGAGAGACCATGTCCAATCGAAATCATATATCACGGCGAACGTTTGGCCGTATCACCGCAAGCGCCGGTTTGGGATTGACCGCCGCTCCAGCCGTGAACGTGCTTGGAGCCAATGAGACGGTATCTGTCGGACTGATCGGATGCAGCGGACGGGGCAGCGCGCTGGTCCGGACGTTCTTGAAATGCGGCGCGGTTTTCAAGGCTGTGTGCGATGTGGACCGAAATCGTCTTGAGCACGGGCGGGAGATCACCGGCGGGGAAGAAGTGACCGCGTACCACGATTATCGGAAACTCTTGGAGCGCAAAGATTTGGATGCGGTAATCGTCGCGACTCCGCCGCACTGGCATGCGCTGCCTTTCGTGGACGCCTGCAAAGCGGGCCTGGATGTTTATTGTGAGAAACCGGCCGCCGTCACGATCTGGGAAGGGCGGCAAATGGTGAAAGCCGCGCGGAAATATAAGCGTGTGACCCAGTTCGGAACCCAAACTCATTCCGCCTCGAACTTTCAGGAAGGCGTTCGGCTCATCCACGAGGGATATATCGGCAAGGTAATGAAAGCGAAGAGCTGGAGCCTGCGCAATAACGATCCGAACGGGATGGGAAAAGCCATCGTCACCAAGCCGCCGGAAGAGATCGATTTGGATTTCTGGCTGGGTCCGTTGCCCATTCTCGCCTATTTCAAACAGCGGTTTCTTGGAGGTTTTCGCTGGTTCTGGGACACGGAAGGTGGATGGATGACGGATTGGGGAGTTCATCAGTTCGATATCATTCAATGGGGAATTCAGCAGGACTATCCCCTTTCAGTGGCTTCCGAAGGAGGGAAATTCTTCTTCAAGGATTGTTCGGAAACGCCCGACACGTTGGACACGGTGTTTCAGTTCAAAGATTGCCTGGTTCAATTCACATTGCGTTCGGGCAACGCCCATGATCCTCAGCACGAACCGGACATGGCGACGTGGTCCGGCTACGGGATCGAATTTTACGGCACGAAAGGAACGCTCTTCCTCGACCGCGACCGGCTGATCGTCTGGCCGGAAAAAGAACCGTTCGGCAAGAATACGGAGGCGATCCATAAGACCGTGGATCACCGGGCAATGAACGATAACCACGTCGCCGAGTTCCTGAAAAACATCAAGACACGTGAACGGTGCGTCTGCGATGCGGAGGTCTGCCATCGCGCCAGCAGCACCTGCCATTTAGGCAATATCGCGTTACGAACCGGCGAGCGAATCGTCTGGGACGGGGTGAATGAAACGATCGTCAATCACCCCGAACTCAATTCCTGGCTTCGGCGGCCCTACCGAAAACCGTGGAAACTTGAGGTATAGGCGAATCGCCGTGTACCAATCAACCAATCGGGAGACGACGGGCAGGGATTCGTGCGGATTCCACTGAACTTTAATTTGCAACCGCTCCCTATCGTGGATATCATCATTGATATCGATTTAGTAACAGGACAGCCGTGTGAAGTCCAAAGTTCTCCCCCCAGGCTTAGGTGAGGAATTATTCACTTCAGTCGACTGTCCAATTACTCGATTTATAATAGGTGCGCGATGAAACAATCCGGGTTTACCCTCAATAAACTGCTGAATGCCGTTGCGATCGCTGGAGTGCTGACCGTTCTCGCGATCCCCTATTTTTTCTATGAACGTGCCCGTGCCACGATGTCGCAGCCGAGCTCCGGCGTGTACTCGTCTTTAAGTGAGAATGAAACCATGCAGAATGAACGTAATGACGGCAATCAAGACGACAAAACCACTGCTAACCAGAAAAATCGAAAAGCGACTTTTGCCGCAGGGTGTTTCTGGGGAGTTGAAGCGGCTTTCCGGCAGGTTCAAGGCGTCGTTAGGACTTCGGTCGGATATATCGGCGGCAGTGTCGAACATCCCTCTTACCAAGTGGTCTGTACCGGTCAGACCGGCCATGCCGAAGCCGTGCAAGTGGAATACGATCCCTCGCGCGTTACATACAGCGATCTTCTCGCCGTGTTCTGGGATTGTCACGATCCCACGACGCTTAACCGCCAAGGTCCGGATATCGGAACCCAGTACCGATCCGCCATTTTTTACCATTCACCCGAACAGGAACGTGAATCCAGCGCCTCGTTAATACAGATGCAGAAGTCCGGACGCTTCCAACGGGCCATCGTCACGCAACTCGTTCCCGCTCCCGCGTTCTACGAAGCGGAGGAGTACCACCAGCAGTATTTAGAAAAACGGGGGCTTGCTTCCTGTAAAATCCAATAATGACTTATGTCGTACGTTATCCGGTCGATTTGAAATGGGTGGAAGGTAATTCACGCAAACGGCCAGCGGCCTGTTCGGGGGTGATATCGCGCTGGGGTTCACCGCTCATTTCGTAACCCACCTGAAACTTCTTGACCGTCGCCGACCGAAGCAAAGGCGGGAAAAAATGCTGGTGCATGATTAAACCGGGAGACGCTTCACCATTCGCCGGTTTTTGATGAATCCCCATCGAGTAGGGGAAAGATACCTCGAATAGATTGTCGTAACGAATCAGCAGTTGTTTCAGAATATCCGCCCAGGCGACTCTCTCTGCATCGTCCAGTTCCGGGATCGACTGAACCGGGCGGCGAGGGACGACCAGCGTCTCAAAAGGCCAGACCGCCCAATGCGGAACCAGCGCCGTAAACGATTCGTTTTCCAAAACGATCCGTGTTTTCCTTTTTCGTTCCCATTCCAGGTAATCCAGCAGAAGCGGCGATCGATGGCTTTGATAGTAATTCCGCTGTGCTCGAATTTCCTTGGCCTGAATCGTGGGGATGCCGCGGTTAGCCCAGAGTTGGCCGTGCGGATGCGGGTTGCTGCACCCCATCATATCGCCCCGGTTCTCGAAGATCGTAATCGTCTGGATGTCATCGCGATGCGCCAGGTCTTCGTATTGCCCGCACCACACATCGATCACCCGACGAATGTCCGCCGGGGCCATTTCCGCCATAGTAAGATTGTGTTTCGGAGAGAAACATATCACTCGACAAATCCCGGTTTCCGGTTTTTCCCTGACCAATCCGTTGCACGCTTCTCGACCGCCTTCGCAAGGTGTGCTATCGAGCAAAGCGGCAAAATCGTTGTCAAAAACAAATGTCGAATCGTAATCGGGATTCTTCGCACCGCCCGCGCGTGTATTACCAGGACAGAGATAGCATTCCGGATCGTATTCGGGAAGATTCAGAGGCGGAACTTTTTCGATACTGCCGGACCAGGGGCGTTTGGCGCGATGCGGTGAAACCAATATCCATTCTTCGAGCAAGGGATTCCAGCGTTGATGGGGGTGATCTTCGGGATTGAATGGCTGCATGGAGTTCTCGATTTTTCTGAAGTTATGTTTTTGGATATCCGTCCGGATTCGCTCGATGCCATTTCCAGGCTGATTCGACGATGGTCCTCAATTCGGGACGCTTCGGTTCCCAGCCCAGCAACTGCCTGGCGCGATCGGCGGAGGCCGTCAAACGGGCGGGATCGCCGGTGCGGCGGGCCTCTTCGCGGGCGGGGATCGGATGATTCGTCACGTCGCGGGCGGTTTCGACGACTTCGCGAACGGAATATCCACGCCCGTTCCCCAAGTTACACGTCAAGCTCTTGGTTTTAATCGTGTCCAACGCCAGCAAGTGGGCTTCGGCCAAATCGCTGACGTGGATGTAGTCGCGGATACACGTGCCGTCACGCGTATCGTAATCGGTTCCGAAAATCGAAATAAATTCACGTTTTCCTAAAGCCACCTGCAAGACGAGAGGAATCAAATGCGTTTCCGGCGAGTGGTCTTCACCCAGCGTGTCCGTGGCTCCAGCGGCGTTGAAATAGCGTAGCACGGCGTAGCGGATGCCGTATGCTTCCTCGTAACTTTTCAGCAGATATTCGAACGCTAGTTTGGAGCGTCCGTAGGGATTGATCGGTTCGGTGCGGTCGTCCTCCTGGATTGGAACCCGCTCCGGATTTCCATAGACGGCGGCGGTCGATGAGAAAACAATTCGGTTCACCCCGTGCCTTCGCATGGCGTCGAGCAGGTTCTTCCCGCCTTCGAGGTTGTTGGCGAAATACTTGTCCGGCTCCGTCATCGATTCGGAAACGAGACTGTAAGCGCAAAAGTGCATGACGGCGTCGATGGAATAGCATTGAAACACGCCTTCGAGCGCTTCCCGGTTTCGGACATCGCATTCCTCGACTGTCGAAACCGAATGGATCGCCGCCCGGTGCCCTTTTTCAAAATTATCGAGGACGACCACGTTCGTTCCACGATCGATGAGAGCGGCGGTGTTGACGCTGCCGATATATCCCGCGCCTCCAACGACTAAGACGGTTTCTTGACTCACGGGGATTCTCCGAAAAGCAGGGTTTAGGGTCCAGGGTTTAGGGTTTGGTTCCTTCTCAGAATGTAGGGTGGGTCACGCTTTTCGACCCACCATTCCTCACGTATCGATAATACGAAAACCTGTTTGGTTCCTTACCAGCTATAATAGCAAAAAGGTAGAAAAATATTAATGTCAAGTGAACAAGACCCTAAACCCTGAACCCTAAACCCTGTTCTAGTTATCCTCCTGCGACGCCTGCGACCTCACCTCCGTAACGAATAATGTCTCCGCCGCTGTGTAAGCCGTTGGAAGAATCGTAAGGGATTCCCGTGACAGGTTTGTGGAATCGAATTTCGAGGGGGATGTGCATGGCGCGTGAGAATTGATGATCGGGACCAGCGGAATTCACCGAAAAACCGTTCGGCATCTGCGAGAACTCAACGCCGTTGCTGCCGGACCACCACGTTCCCCATTCGCCCCGGTAATTGCCCCAGACGTAGGTCGAAAATTCGCTTCCGACCGTCAGCATCCCCGCCTCGGCCATCTGCTCGGTGTTGAACGGATCTTCCAAATTCAGGCTGCTCAAGTAGGCCACGGGAGTCGTCAATTCGGGAATCGCTCCGACGTAGCGTTTGTTCGACATGGGGTAGGGATAAGCGTTGTTATCCAAGCGGTAACTTTCGCAGGCCATCGCGACGGCGCGCTGATCGCTCTGAACCCTGGCGACTTTGGCCCGCTGCTGCGCGTTGAGAAAATTCGGAACCGCGATCGCCGCCAGAACGCCGATAATGGCGACGACGATCAGCAGTTCGATCAATGTAAATCCGTTTCTACTCATTATAATTCCGCTTCACATCGCACCGGCATCGACTGCGATTGCTTTCGATTCAGGCATAAGCATCGTATTATGTATAACAGGCCCAACTGATAATACAAGATCGATTTGAGTTTCGTAGTGCATCCACCTTTTTACCAACTTGACATTAGGGACAATCTATTAGAAGATTCTGCTCAAATCAATAAAATGGGAAGGCCATCAGATGAATTTTAAATTTTTATCGTTCGGAATGGTTCTATCGTTCACGATGGTTGTTTCTTTCACTCAGAACGGGTGGTCGCAGGAAACACGATTCAAACCTGAAATCGATGGCGAGTGGTGGACGGTGGCTCACAATCCCGATCTGGGGCCTTACACCAGCGAGAAGCAGCAGCCGGTCGATTTTGGTGTGTGGCAGGCGGCGGATGAGACCTGGCAGCTCTGGTCGTGTATCCGGCATACGAAATGCGGGGGGAATACCCGGCTCTTCTATCGCTGGCAGGGCGACCGGCTGACGGACCCGGAGTGGAAGCCGATGGGTATCGCGCTGGAAGCCGG
>CAZSIZ010000357.1:0-6102 GCA_964606645.1 uncultured bacterium | reverse complement strand
ATTATGTATTGATAATGTTGATATTTTTACATAATTTCATGCGATTGCCCTGCGGCCTCCCCCCATACTGCTGAACTCAAAACCTTTCGACTCCGATGAAAGGATCTGGTAGGCGGCGTCGGCGATTATTCTCCGAAGTTCGTTCGATCCATAACGCTGGATGATTCGGTCTTTCCCCGAAAGTTTGATTCCCGATTCCTGTAGGATTTTACTGGCTTCCAGCTCGGTGATAGTGGATACTTGAGAGAGGATTTTGTTGATAATTTTTGTGATCGAGTTTTCGAGGGATTCTTCCCGTTTGATAATGGTTTCGACTCGACTGACGATTTTATCGTGATTGACCTGCTGGCCCTGCGCGCGCGCTTCGCAGATTTCCTGGAAATAATCGAGGTCTTCGGGACTCAGCCAAACGTTGGCTTTTCGGAAGGATTCCTTGACGATCCGTTCACCCCAGACACGTTCCCCGCTTTGTTTCCGCCAGCCCCAGTTATAGAAAGCGGTGCTCTTGTCTTTGGACCAGGTTCGGGCGAGTCCAAGATTATGTAGAAGTCTTTTTTCCCCTCCTTGGCCACTTGATGCCCATATCACGATGGGAATCAATAAACAAAAGGCAAGCTGAGCAATCCCGGCGATCAGCATAGTGTCAGCTCGGTATCTTTCGGAAGACGGGTGTTTCCATTGGATTATAGCACTCAATACTCCGATTCAGGGTATCTGAGTGATCCAGTTTGAAAATCCAACCGTTCTTCTGACGTATATTGCAGGATTCAAATTCTTTTTCGATAGGGTGCTCAAGCAAGAGTGTCGTAGGGATGAGGCTTCCAAACCATTCCCTTTTACTAAATCGAAAAAACCTACCAATAATTATAGCAGAATATCGAATAAATAGCAAGAAAATATTCCAATCAATTACCCGATGAATTTGTTGAGAATATTTATCAAAATTAATCACTTCAACTATAGAAAATATAGTACAAAAAATAAATGGACTAAACCCCTTGGTTTGTATTAACGTCATAATAGGCAATATAAGGTTAATCAAATATCTGAAACATCACGTTTTGGAGGGATTATGCGTTCGGAACGGGATCTTGTTCAGGGAATCAGGAAGCGGGATTCAGGGAACTTCGAGGAATTCGTCCGCCGTTATCAGCAGCGTGTTTACATGACGGCGTTACGGATGGCTGGTGAACGAGACGATGCCCTGGACGTGGCTCAGGAAGTCTTTCTGAAGATGTGGCGGTTCGCTCCGAGGCTAAAGGAAGGCCTTATTCTCGAACGCTGGGTTTACCGGGTGACGATCTACACCTGTATCGACCGGCTGCGGGAGCGTTGGCGGAAAACCCGGCATCACGTTTCCGATCCCGACAACCTGCTGCTGCTTTCCGTTGCCGAAAAAGGAATGAATCCGCATGAATTCACCCGTCTTTCCGAAGAACTACACTGTGTCAAGAAAGCGCTGAGCGAACTGACCGAACGTCAGCGCACGGTCTTCGTGCTTCGACATTTTCAGAATCTGTCGATGAAAGAAATCGCCGCTGTACTCTCTTCACCGGTCGGAACGATCAAAGCGACGCTTCACCAAACCCTGGAAAAATTGAAGGGTCTGCTCCGAGAAGATCGAATCGCCGGTTTCGGATGCCGCGATAATCATTCCAGGCAAACCGGAACCCAGTCAGGGGGTCTTGGATGAAATACATGTGCGATGATATCCGGGATCGTTGGGCGGAATATATCTACAGGGAACTTTCCGAATCCGACCAATCGTTGTTCGTCGATCATCTCCAGCGCTGTCCATCCTGCCGGGACGATGAGGCGCTGTGGCGGCAGATGCTCGTCCGCTTCGATTCCATTGCCGCACTGGATGGAACGATGGACGCACCCCCCGAACTGCTCTACCGCGTCAAACGCCAGATTCGTTTCCACGAGGATTGGTCGATTCAGATCGCCTCCAGGGTACGCCACTGGGCCGCCGGAGCCGTGGCGGCTTGTTTTTTAACCGCTCTGAGTGTGGCTCATTGGAACGGTTCCGTTCAGGTTTTTAATCCATTCCGGTTTTCCGTCTTGACATCCATCTACGATTCCAACACGCTGGACCTTTACCGGGAACAGGGCATTATCGAAGAGGAAGCGAATCCAAAACCCGTTTCCCTCACCGATCCACCCAAAGAACCGGTTTTAAATAGCGATCGAGAAAACGCATCGTCTTAATCCGGTGCGGAAAAAGGACAGAAGCATGAACAGTGCATTGCAGAAACAAGGATTCACCCTGATCGAATTGATGACGGTCGTGACGATCATCTCCATCCTTGCGGCCATTGCGGTTCCCAATTTTCTCAACGCCATCATCCGCGCAAAAGTGGCGCGATCCATGGCCGAGCAGGAATTACTCGTCTGGGCGTTGGAGATGTACGATGTGGATAGGGACGGATATCCAGACAATGCATATACTGGCCAGCCATCGTTAGGAGACTTGGTTCCTCTGACGACTCCGGTCTCCTATCTGCCTCAAATCCCCTACGATGCATTCATCGCACCGACGAAATTTGAGCGAAGAGAATTTGTGCAAACTAAGAGGGCCGGTAATCCCTATTATTCCTACATCAATTTCCTTCAAACGAATGACGGTCAACGGCTTTCCCTTACCCCGTATGCACTGGAGGGAAGCGCCAATTATATCGTGTGGGGAATGGGACCGGCGTTTACTCTGGACGCCGATCCCATGAAACCCGATTCTTTTTCCGTTTACAGTCCCAGCAATGGAACCCAGTCGGCTGGTATCATCACAACGTTCGGACCGTAAGGAGAAGGTCATGGCAAAATATAAATGGGATAACTTGATTCTGTTCGTGGAGCAATTGGCGACGGCGGCGAAACTGAAACTGCCGCTGGACAAGGCCATCCACGTCATGAGCCTCGAGTCGCTCGACCGGGGCTGGGGAAGAGCGCAGGAAAGCGTCTCGGAAAACGTGCGCATGGGGGCGTCGCTGGCCGACGCGATGGAAAATTACCCCCAGTACTTCCCCGGAATGATTTGCCGCCTGGTGCGAGTGGGCGAAGAGGGGGATGTGCTGTCCGCGATGCTGTCGTCGATGGCTCGTTACATCGAAACGGCCCGTGAAGTCCAGCAGCGAATGCGGAAATGTTTGATCTATCCGCTGATCGTCTGGACTCTGATTCTGGTCAACATGACGATATATTTCACGTTTGTGTATCCGAAATTCGTAGAGATGTTTTCCTCGCTAGGCGGATCGGTCCAGGCCAATTCACTCTATTTCAGTATCGGCCCGGCAGTGTTGATCGTCGGAGAGGGAGTGTTTTTACTGTTGGCGTGGCTGGTGCTGGGCGCGTTGGGGGGCGATCTGGAAGGGAAATCCAATCAATCGGTACTCAGCAGCCGCCTCCTGATGTTTACCCCGTTCCTGGGCACGCTCCACCGTCATGCCAAGGCCGCCGAAGTGTGCGAGGTGCTTGGAATACTGGTGGAGGGGGGCCGTCAGGGGCGCGAGGCGATCGAGTTGGCCAAGGAAACGATGACTTCCCCGGCAGCGCGTTTGGCGCTCGAAGATGTCGACACGGCGTTGATGGCCGGGAAAGCATACGAACCGGACGGGTATTCGGCATTCATTCCACAGACGACGTTGTGGATGATCTCGGAGACGGAAGGTGAGAACGAACTGGGCCGCACGTTACAGAGTATTGCTTCCCATCACCGGCGGCAGATGGAGTTGCTCTCCGCGCTGATCCGTGAGATTATCGAACCGTTTCTTTTCTTCACGGTCGCGGTGCTGGGCGCGCTGGTGCTCGTTTCGGTCTATACGACCATTTTCAGCATTCCAGGAATGATCAATATGTAATGGCAGGGAATCAATCATTCCTATCAGTGAGAGATTGACACGATGAACGACCCATTTTCTGAATCCAGACTGTTCAGAATCCTCAAGAGTGTCAAGAGAATTCTTGGCGCCCTGTTGGCTGTTGCCGTCTTCGGATTGGTCGTGGTGTTGTATGGTTATTGGTTCCTATTAGCAAGTAAAAGCAATGCGATGGACGAAATGGAAACGCTCGCTATAGTGAGCACGTTGATTCCCTTGTTGTTATTTATATTTTCACTTTTTCTTCGTAGCGCTCGCTCCATTCGGTTTTACGTCGTGTTTATGTTAGTACTGATACTCATCTTCGGCGTGTTTGCTATCCAGAAACCGTTTCTCGGTTTGTTGCCCGCCGCTTTACTAGCATTGTCGCTCTGCGCATTTTTTATTCTCAACCAGCTTCCGCCTTTTGTGTTTGCCGCTGTATTTACAGCAGGTGGAATTGGTATTTTCCTTATTACCACTGCGGCGGGTAATGCGGGACAAAATCCGTTTCCGAATCCAAGTAATTTCCTCGCCAATCCGATCGGGAGCGTTTTATTTCCTTCGATATTGATGGGATGCGCCTATATTCCCCGGCGGCTGCAATGGAAGCGATATTTTTCCCCTCATGCAACGCCTCTCCCCCGGCGTTACGATGGTGGATTTACGCTGATCGAACTGTTAATCTCCATCGCCATTCTTGGAATTATTACGGGGGGAGTCATTCATTCGTGGGGATCGATTATCCAGTCTCAAAAAGTTCACCAGGCCCGTTTGCATGTCACCGAGATTCTCAATTCCCAAATGAACGCATTGATGGCGGTGGACCTTCCACCCGCCTCGGACGATAAGCATGATCTTCCGATTCAGTTCTCCGAATTCGTCACGCCCCTGAAACTGTCGGGGCACTATACCGTGATGGAGACGGACGCCCCCGGACTCATACGAATCGAGATTGCCATTGAATGGGAGATCGAGGCCCCGGTCGAACGCGGATTCCGCTTGATCGGATACCGGTGGATCGAGGAAGGAGCGCTGCCATGAGAAGCAAGCGCGCGGCGTTTACCCTTGTCGAACTGCTGATCTGTGTGGGAATCATCATGGCCATGACGGGGATCATGACTTCGCTCTGGGTGGGAGTGGAGCGAATGGCGAAAACCTCGGCAATCACACTCGCCCATACGGTCAAAAGCGAAATCATTCTTCGACGTCTGTCGAAAGATATCCGCCGCTCGGTTCGTATTACCCGTTCGGACGAAACGCTGCTCCGGCTGACCCAGCTGACACCCGATGGCGTCGAGGGTGAGATAATCTACCGGATCGAAGACGGCGAGCTCGTGCGGCAGTCGAGTTGGGGAGAGGGCGAACCGCAAATTGTCAAAGTCGCGTCTCTCAATAATAATACGCAGCTGAACGTCTCGTTTCCCGGCAATGGATTGATCCGGCTTGAAATGAAACGAGAACCGACTCATCGTCCGCTGGACGTGCGCCCTCAGCGATTGGTGACGTTCGTCGGTGTTTGTGGAGCGGAATCATGAAAATCCATTCTTCGGAGCGGGGATCCATTTTTCTCCCCACGCTGCTTCTCTTCACGGTTATCGGTCTACTTTTGTTGACGGTAGCGGTCGCGCGCACTACTTTTTTGGCCCGCGGATCGCATCACGCCTTCTTGACGATGCAGGCTGACTGGCTGGCGGAAAGTGCTATCGAACGGGCGGTCTCCGCTCTCGCGAGGGCGGACGATCCCTCGGCCGGTTCGCGAAAATTCACGGAACGAATCGCGCCGATGTACGTTGGATCCGATCCCCTCATCACAGAAGACGGGAAAGACGATGGATCGGGGCGGGCGTTCGATGTGGAATACGGCTACACGATCGTAGACGCGGTCCCATTGGCTTTGGGTGAAGACGGCCAGGCCGGATTCATTGTCGTAGGCCGGTGCGATATGCCGTATCGCGGGGCGGTTCTCACTCGGATGAAAACCCACTTATGCATTCTCTCGAAAGACGGTTCCTGGACCAACCGGCCCGTCTCCACCGAATCCACTAAGTAAATGAACCTATTGAACCTTAAATCCCCTCGCCCTTTTGGCGACTCTACGCACACATCGTTATGGAACTAAAGCGGTGGCAATGCACCTCCCTCTGATAAACAACCAATAGGGGAGCATCGGCTTCCAGCCGGTGCGTCAATCCCTTCGGTTCTCTTCATACAAAAACGGATACTCCTCCACGACTTCAACCAATCC
>CAZSIZ010000356.1:0-6132 GCA_964606645.1 uncultured bacterium | reverse complement strand
GATGAAAGGATCTGACCGGAAGATAGTGACAGTAACCGTAGCGAACCGCAAGGGGGCAGCCGTGAGGTGAACCTGAGGGAAGCGGCAAGCAAAGGCACGACCGTAGAAACACGAGCCGGCAGTGAGGCAGGGTATGGGCGATGAGCGTGCTAGCGAACGCGAAATCCAACCGTCACCGAAAGACATGCCATGTAGAGCCGGACGGCACGGGCCGAAAGATTACGCACCTTACCCGGGGAGGACTTCATCACTGGCGTGGTGGAGTAGTCAGCAGAGGCCATAGTAGTGAAGAGGTCCATTGAAAGGTGGACGGAGCGAAGGGCCGAAGAAGCACGAAACGGACTAACGAACCGACTCTGCGATCGAAACAGGTCCATCGAAAACCAAGGGGGAGTTCCTTGTGCGAGGGCGACAACACCGAGTGAATTCTTGTACCAATAGACTTCGCGGCCACTTAGAGCCGCTGGGTTCAACCGCCGGATGCGGAAAACCGCATGTCCGGTGGTGTGGGAGGGAGCCGGTAATCAGTCCGGCCCCGACCCGATCAATACAATTTGGTTCCGGCTCTGCCGGATTAAGGGGAGGGATTTTGAAACCACACCTGCCGGACAACGCGGACGAGTTGTAATGCCAGGACAACGATCAACGTTCCCTTGACGGTTAAGAACCATCCAACGTTCGGGTAATACCACTCGCCAAAGAGGATGTACTGAAATCCGGTGAGAAGGTAAATCGCGTCGAGGTTAACGCCGAGATAAAAAATTCGGGCCTCCAGAAGGCTCCATTGCGATTGGATCGATCCTTTATACAGCATGGCCGCCGATAGCGACACAAAGAAAAGAGCCGCCATGGAACACGTTAGGAATCCAAGATCATTGCGCAGGTGATAGGCTTTGAACGGATTGTCTGCAACCTGTATAGCTGCTTCAAGGTATAGTCCCCAGCAAAAAGCGGTCAGTAAAATCAAGACCGCCGAACCGAGCAGGACTGGGGATTCGGAAATAGTATCCGATGGGCGGTTCTTACTGGATGAAACAGGTTGTTTTTCGTTCATGTTATTTATCATACACCAAGAAATTATATCCTGAATTGAGATTGGATTGAGGAGAAGGTAGCCGATCGTGCCTGGATAGGGTAGAATCTAAAGTCGTTAATAATGAGTTGAGTTTCAGACCAGAAGAAAACCCGGATTTGGAGAAACCAATGCTTATCTTAGTCACGAATGTAGGAAGCACGTCCTTGAAATACCGCCTCTACGAATTTCCTGGTGAACGGACGCTGGCCTCCGGACGGGTGGAGCGAATCGGAACCGGGGAAGGATCGGCGTCCTGGGAGCATGGAGATAACCAAGGTCAGGAGGAACGCGCCTTTGCTTCCCATCGCGAAGCGATCGAACTCGTCCTGGGAAAACTGCAGGACGGTGTTATCGGCGGCTTCTCGGACTTGGACTGCGTAGCGTTCAAGACCGTCATCGCGAAGGGCTATGTGGGGTGTGAATTACTGGACAGTAACGTCCTCAAGGCGATGGATGATTACGTCTTTCTCGCCCCGGCGCACAATCCTCCTTACATCCGCGCGATCGAAATGTTCCGGGAATTGCTGCCGGAGACACCCCTCATCGGCCTGTTCGAGCCGGCGTTTCACCTGACGATGCCCGATTATGCCCGTGTCTATCCCTTACCGAAGGAGTGGCGGGAAAAGCACCGGATTCAGCGCTACGGTTTCCACGGCGCATCCCACCGCTATGTCTCCGAACGGCTGCCGCAACTGATGAATACAGACAAGGGAAAACTGAATATCATCACGTGTCACCTGGGTGGAAGCTCGTCGTTGTGCGCGATTCAGGGCGGAAAATCAATCGACACCAGCATGGGATTCACCCCCCAGACCGGAATTTTCCATGCAACCCGAATCGGGGAACTGGATCCCTTCGCCGCGTTGTTCCTCATGCGCGAGGAAGGCTACAGCGTTGACGATATGGTCCTGAAACTCACCAAAGAAAGCGGTCTATTGGGGCTTTCCGGTGTCTCGGAGGATATGCGGGATATCGAAGCGGCGTTGGATGAGGGGAATCCGGACGCCAAGTTAGCGTTCGAGGCGTTTTGCTATGGGGTGAAAAAGATCATCGGTTCGTACGCGGCGGTTTTAGGCCGTGTGGATGCGCTGGTGTTCGCCGGGGGGATCGGTGAGCGAGGGATGCGCGTGCGGAAAGGGATTTGCCAAGGTCTCGAAGGGCTGGGCATCCGGCTGGATGAAGAGAAGAATAACGCGTGTTCGGCGATCGAGATGGAACTCACGGCGGAAGGATCGTCCGTCGCCACCTGGGTCGTTCCCACCAACGAAGAATTGATTGTCGCCCGCGCGGCTTTTGAGAAATTACAAACTAAAACGAAACGGTAAAAAGGCCAAAACACCTTCAATGACCACCCGATATTGTATTAAGATAGGCTAATGAATACCAATATCTTACCGTTTCGTCTGCAAGGTCTGGATTTCTACCGGACCGCACTATGACAAACGAGAGGGATCGCACCGTGCAGAACAATGGAAGAGCGTTAAAAGTTTTTTCGGGTTTATCCAATCGGCCTTTGGCGGAGGAAATCTGCAACTATTTGGATGTCCCCTTGGGCAAATCGGAGATCATTGAATTCAAGAATGAGAACTTATTTGTTAAAATCGGGGAGAACGTGCGTGAATGCGACGTCTTCGTTATCCAGACCTCGACCTCGCCGGTCAATACACGGATCATGGAGTTGCTGCTGATGATCGATGCGCTGAAACACGCTTCAGCCGCCCGTATCACCGCCGTGATCCCCTATTTTCCTTACGTGCGTTCCGACAAAAAGGATCAGCCCCGAATTTCCATTGCCTGCCGGTTGATGGTGGACTTGATCGAAGCGGCGGGTGCGGACCGGGTGCTGACGATGAACCTGCACTCGTTCCAGGTCCAGGGATTCTTCCGAATTCCCGCCGATCACCTGCTGGCAACACCGGTGCTGATGGATTATTTCAAGTCCACCGACGTAAGTAATTCGGTCGTCATCGCGCCAGACGCGGGCAGCGCCAAACGCGCCGAAAAATACGCCCGCCTGCTCGAACTGCCTCTCGCTATCATCGATAAACGCCGCGTCGGCAACGATGATACCGCCGTTGCCAAACACATCATCGGTGACGTGAAAGATAAAAGAGCCATCATCTTCGACGACGAGGTCAGCACGGCCGGTTCGCTGGTTCAGGCCGCTGAGATTCTCGCGGAACAGGGCGTCACCGATATTCGAGCCGGGCTGATTCACGGCGTGTTATGCGGCAATGCGATCCAGCGGATTCAGGATTCCAGCATCAGTGAGGTGGTAGTGACGAATACGATTCCCGTCGAGGGCAAAAAAAGAATCGACAAGATCAAAGTTCTCTCGGTCGGCAAGATGTTCGCCAAAGCCATCCGCCGCATCCACAACGGCGAATCCGTCAGTGTTCTCTTCTCCCCCTTCGAGGATTTTTAAAACACTCCGTTCCTTTTGAATAAAAAATCAGTCATAACAGGTCAGCCATAAGAAGTGACAATGAGCATCAAAGACACCATCCAAAGCATTCAAAGCCAAATCCTTCCCAATCTTGGGGGAGAGGCCAGACATTTCAATCGGCAACTAATTACGAAGGATCAAACTGTTTGGAGATCGGTCCATGAATCCATTTTTCTCTTCAAATCGTACGAGTAAATTCATACGCCATTGCTCCCTGTGTGTAGGATTGTTTCTTCTCCTTTTTAGAACGCTGGATCTGGACGCGCGTCAACCGCTGCCCACTCCACCGCCTTCATCGCAACCGCTCAACGAGCCGGTTTCGGCGGAACAGTTGTGTCGGTTTATCGAAGACGACTGGCTGCAAGCCCTGGTTAAGTCGGTCACAACTCAGACCGATGCAATTGGCGCTTGTGATGGCGTCAAGAACGGTAAGTACGGTTTTCACACAGGACAACAGAAAAATCCATGGTGGCAAATTGACTTGGAAGCAGTGACGCCTATCGGTTGCATCGTCGTATACAACCGCCTCGACTACGAGCCGGGATTACATAACGCCGATAATCTGCGGATTCTTACCTCCAACAATGGCAAAGAGTGGACCCTGCGTCACGACAATCGTGGACAATACTTCGGAGGGATTACGGCCCCCCCTCCTTTGAAAGTGACCTTCGAACCGGGTGAACTAGCGGCCCGGTTTGTACGGTTGCAGGTTCCCAGTAACAAACCGTTATTTTTCCATCTTGACGAAGTGGAGATTTATAAGCCTGGAAATGACACCGAAAACCTTGCGTTGGGCCGCCCAGTCGGCCAAAGCAGTCTTAGTCCATGGTCGACCGCGAAAACGCCCAGCCGCGTTATGGAGTATCCAACGCTTGATTGCATCGCGCGGGCGCGTCTGCTAGCCAATGACTTGCAGCGTATGGGAATTGAAAACAGGGAAATCATCCAGGATCTCAATTCAGTCGAAACTGAAATAAAGGCTTTGTCAGCCGATGCCTCGGAACAACAACGTGAATTGTATTTGCGAACGCGTTGGATCGTCCGGCGTCTGGTTTTTTCAAATCCATTACTAAACTTCGACCAATTGCTATTCGTTAAACGTTTCTGTCAGGAAACTTATCCCGATGTTTGTCTCAATCACATGCCCTGGGTATCGCGGCCGGGTGGCGATATCTGTATTCTGACCAATCCGTTCGCTCCACCCGATTCGGGCCAGCAGGTGCATTACATTCTGAACGATGCCCTTGGACCGGGCCATGTGCACGGAATGGATTTATGGTTTGACGGTCACCGTATCGTCTTCGGCTACGCCCGGTCTCGCAGTAACGAACCCCCGGCCGGGTGGCTGGATCGCAAAACGAACTTCGATCTGCGGCTGAACGAAGAACCGATTCACCTCTTCGAAATCGGTATCGATGGACACTATCTGCGCCAACTCACGCAGGGCGAGTGGAGCGATCTGGACCCCACCTATGCACCCAACGGCGACATTGTCTTCGTTTCCGAACGGTGCGGAACTTCCCTGCAATGCAATGAATACGACAAAGACGAAACCAGTTGCAATCTGTACGTCATGCGCCCGGACGGCAGCGGCATCCGGCGGATGAGCGTGAGTAAGGATGGCGACTACCTGCCCCACACACTGGACAATGGCAACATTGTTTATACCCGCTGGGAATACCATGAACGCAGTTTTGCTTATATCCAGTCGCTGTGGACAATTCGACCGGACGGTACTGGCGCGGATGCCTTATTCAAGCAGCACTTTGTCAATCCCTGGGCGCTGGAAGATGCCCGTTCGATTCCAGGAAGTTCCAAACTGGTGGCCATCGCCGCGGGGCACCATACGTTGGCAATGGGGCCGTTGGTTGTCATCGATCCGATGATGGGTATCAATGAACCTCAGGGGATTCACATCGTTACACCGGGAATCAAGCCACCGGAAGGTGGAATGGATGGTTTGCCGGTTCCCGAAGGAGGCGTTGTCGATTATCGCGGATATTATTCGACACCGTGGGCGTTGTCGGAGAATTATTTCCTCGTTTCTTACGCCTATGGCAAACGGCCGCCGGGCACCCTTGCATCGGAAGTGGATCCCACTGGATATGCCCTTTATTTGGTTGACGTGTTTGGCAACAAGGAACTCATTTACCGCGATCCGGAGATATCCAGTTTCATCCCGATACCTCTGCGAGCAAGGCCCAAGCCATTCATATTCCCGGAACAGATTGACACGACGGTCGATTACGCTACGTGCGTAGTCAGCAATATTACAAACGGTTGCGCAGGCATCGAGCCTGAAGACGTTGGGTACTTGCGGGTTGCCGAGCCGATCGGCTGGCCTTATGACAATCAGCATGGCGGTCATCGGTATGTGGAAGACCATAACCGGCAGAAATCGAGTGGCGAAAAATCAATTCCGAACGAGAACTGGACCCCCGTACGCATTTTAGGAGATATACCGGTCGCACCCGACGGGAGTGTCTCCTTCCGGGTGCCGGTCGATACGGCCGTCTATTTCCAATTGCTTGACAAGAACCGCATGGAGTTGCGGCGTATGCGCTCGTTTATCAGTTTCCAACAGGGCGAAACACGCGCCTGCTTCGGCTGT
>CAZSIZ010000355.1:0-6168 GCA_964606645.1 uncultured bacterium | reverse complement strand
ACCTACCTTAAAATAGGTGAAAATTTGTCTTGACAATGGGGTACACTTCACACATACAGTCTGGCTCAGTTCCAATTGAATGGAGAATACGATGTTGAGAGTGCGTGTTGGATTCAGGATGATAATCCCGGTTAGTATTTGCTTGTGCCTTACATTGGGATTGGGAATAAAGAATGCGATCCCGTCTGCAATACCGCCGATACAACTTGTGCCCAAACCCGCCAGTACCGAACCGGACCGGCGGTCGCGCCCACAGCCGACCATCCCTGAGAACTATAAAGAATTACCTTTTACTGAAACCGCACCCGAACCGGAATTGACGGTAGCTGAAAAACAGCGAGGTTACGTGCTTTTTCAGCGTCCCATCATGGAACCTGTCCATCCCAACACGCGGCCCCTTCCTTACGAACGGCTTCAAGGCCTGACGGCATTCGGCGCAGTGGGTGAATTTGAACCGGTGACGTTCAGCGTTTATCCCATACGGAATCTGAAGAATTTTCGAGTCCAGGTCTCTGCCTTGAACGGCCCTGACGGCACGATCGATGCTTCACAGTTTACGTCGCGTCTCGTCACTTACTGGAATGTGGGCTATCCCCGCTACACGTCGCGGGAGACGTACCGGAGACTGCCGGAACTCCTGGAACACGTCACGGTTCACTCATCGCCTGCTGAGGAATGCCAGCGCTGGTGGATTCGACTCCCTATCCCCGGCGATACGAAACCTGGTCTTTACATGGGGAAAGTAACGGTTTGGGACGATGGATTCGAGAAGGCCGTTGAGATCCCGCTCGCGCTTCGAGTGCTTGATTTAGAGTTGAAATCAGATCCGGCCAAGCATTACTCCTCTTATTACTATGTGCGAAACTCCGTGCAATACAGGGGAAAAGACGAGAAATTCATCAAGAAGGCCACGGGTAACGAGTATCGTACGATGGTCGAGTACGGTCTCGACATGCTTCCGACGTTTTCCCTTACAACCGATGAGCGAAACGAAAAAATTGTGGTTCGCAATGAGGAAGAACTGGAGCGGATGCTGGCCGCTGGGATGAAAGGCCCACTCCCTCTCACGGGTGGAAGTGTGATGGCCCGTATTTACCAGGAAACCACTCCGGACGGCAAGCGGGAGAATCACTGGAAAATCAGCAAGATGCCCCCGCCCGCTTTCTATGAAAAAGTGACTACACTCTTCAAATCTTTTCAGGCAGAATGCCGCGCAAGAAACTGGCCTGAAGTGATCTGTTGCCCGATCGACGAAGTGGCCGCTTCTCACAAGGAATTCGGCTGGCGTGTGTATCAAGCGGTGGAAAACGCCGGGATTCGGACTTACGCCACCAAAAATCCACTCAATGCGGATGCCGCCCCCTACCGGCCCTATATTGACATCTGGTGCTCACAGCCCTATTCGATGCCTTATGGAAAAATCATCGCCCAAAACCGCTACGAATATTGGTGCTACCCGAATCACAACGCCGGTGAGATCAAGGATCGCCGCGTTATGTGCAAGGGTGGGCGGATGACTTACGGTTTCGGTTTTTGGAAGAGCGGCTTTACGACACTGATCCCCTGGAATTGGAATTGGACGCCGTCTCCGGACCAATTTGATTACTTGCGAGGAAGCCGTTCTGGCTGCGGTCAACGAATCGGCGAGGATGGCGAGGTGATCCCTGCGGTTTATTGGGAATGTTTTCGTGAAGGACGCGACGACGCCCGGTACATTTACACGCTTCAGCAGGCGGTGTGTGAACGTGACGGATCGCCCGATCCTAAGTGCCGCCGTCTCGTAGAATCCGGCAAAGCGCTGCTGCAGGAGATGTGGGACGCGATTGACGTTCAGCAGAAATATCTGGCTGATGGGATGTGGTCCTCTGAAGAATTCAATGCCCGTCGCTGGCGTTTGGCGATGATGATTGAATCGCTATTGAAATATCCAGTAACGAATGACGCCGTCGCGCCATCCGTTCTGGTCTCTCAAGTCTCACCCGCGCATCGTCCGAATACGCCATCGATCCTCGAGCAGGCGACGCAGCAAGACATCCTTGAAGCCAAGAACCTGGGTGATGATTTCACGAAGTGGCGCAATGACACCAGGGAAGGGAAGGCGGAGGTGACATCCGATGTCGGGCTGGACGGGGAAAAAGGGCTTCGCTGGCGGATCAAAGTCGATCATCACTCGGACGGGGGTGAAGGCGGACAATATCCCGTTGGATGGCCCCGTATACACAGGAATTTTAACGATAATGAACTCGATATGAGTTCGTATGATTATCTTGAATTCAAAGTCCGAGTAGATTCCAGCCGCGACGAGGTGGCTGACGACTCAACACCGCTGGGATTTTCAATCGGCTCACACAAGAAAACACGTCAGTTTTTCTCAAGTATGCGAGATCTGGGAGGCCGTCAGCGAGTCTGGATACCCATCCAGTTTTCAGTGCGGGATATGATCGAGTCCACCGGCATGGGGGTGGAGCCATGGAAAACGATATCACGCGTTCAATTGCATATTTCGGAGGATAAATACACCCACGGCACCGATATCACTTTTGACGTGGGATCGGTGAAACTGCTGCGATTCACATCTCCGATGATCTCCAAGATTGACATCCCGCGTTATGTAATGCTTCCCCGTTTAAACTTACCTGTCTCTTTTTCAGTATTGGGATTGTCATCCGTCCGAGAGGGCAGTCATCGGGTTCGAGCCAGTCTCATCGACGAAAAAGGGAAAACTCAATCACGCTCAGAGCAGGACCTAACAGCCAGCCGCTTGCTTGTCCTTGATTCATCTAACATCATGCCGGGACGCTATACCTTAAACGTGGAAATCATGACAGAGGACGGGACGTGCTGCTCGGAGATAACCGGAACAATCGAAGGTCTCGCAGGACCGCTACTATACAATTGACGAGAGGATTCTTGACAGGGCAATCCGTGCATATCGATGTTTCGATTGTGTTGAAAAGGAATAAGGAGGTTTTCTTGTGCGTTTTTTATTATTTGTAAAAGTTTACTTTCTTACTTTTATATTTCTAATCAATTTTGCGGGGCAAAGCCACTCGGAAGAGAAATTAAAAATTGCCACATGTCAATTTCCGGTGTCAGGAGACCTGAAAAGCAATGCGAAACATATTCAAAATCTCATCAAAGAAGCGGTTCTCAATCAAGCGGATATCGTTCATTTTTCCGAAGCGGCGCTTAGCGGTTATCCCCCCGCAGATATCCCATCATTTCAAAATTACAATTGGGATGCGTTAAGGGCTGAAACCAATATAATCATGTCTTTGGCTAAAAAACATGCGATTTGGATTGTTCTCGGCTCCGCACATTATATTAGTGAAGATGAAAAGCCTCTGAATTGTTTATATATCATTTCAGATCGAGGTAAGATTGTCGATCGATACGACAAATCAATGTTAACGGGCGGTGATTTAAAGTATTATACTCCTGGAAATCACACGGTTTCCCTCGAATTGAAAGGATATAAACTGGGTTTCTTAATCTGCTATGATTCTTGTTTTCCTGAGATGTACAATATCTACCGGCATGAGGGTGTAACAATCATGCTTCATTCTTTTTATAATGCACATCATGACGGGAAAACGATCTTAGACGAAATTATCCCCGCGGAAATACGGGTGAGAGCCTCCGACAACTTGATGTGGGTCATTGCCAGTAATTCATCCGGTGATTACTCTTCATGGCCAACGTGTATCGCCCGGCCGGATGGATCGTTGGAGTCATTGGAGCGGGGAATCCCAGGAATTCTCTATCGTGAATTTCCAGATAAGATTCGCACGGATTGTTTCTCAAGTTGGACACACAATAATAAAATGATGAAGTTGCCTGAAAATGAAATCTATCATAATGGCATCCCATCCAAACACCCAAGAGCGCTTAATACGAAATCATTGCCCTGAGAATTCAAGAATCTATCAACATATAAATGAGGTTTGATGATGACACATTCGAGTATTCACGGAAAAAACAGACGAAAGAAATCCGATACCGGGAATTCCCGGCGTACGTTTCTGCAAAAGGCCGTAACGGCGTCTGCATTCACCATTTTACCTTCCAACGTATTGAGTGGATTTGGACGAGTGGTTCCGAGTGAAAAAACTACCCTGGCGTGCGTCGGTGTGGGCGGACGGGGCTATCAGAATTTGCGCACTTTCCTGCGGTTCGATGAACTTCAAATCGCTGCCGTGTGTGATGTGAACCGTGAGAGTGATGGTTATATTTCGTGGGATTGGGAGCAGGGGAAAGAAACAAAGATTTCTGGACGTGAGCCAGCCCGCCATACGGTCGATGAATATTATGCCGAGCAGAGAGGGAGCACGCAATACAGTGCCTGCCGTGCCTATACTGATTACCGCGAGCTTCTGGCCCAGGAAGACATCGATGCGGTGATGGTGGCTACACCGGACCACACCCACGCAGTCATCACGATGGCGGCGCTGAAGAAACGCAAGCACGTCTTCTGTGAGAAACCGCTGACATGGTCGGTGCGGGAAGCCCGGCTGATTGCGGAAGAAGCGAGGCGTGCCGGAGTCGCCACCCAGTTGGGTAACCAGGGACAGGCAACGGAGGAAGACCGTCTGACACGGGAGATCATCGCCGATGGGGCGATTGGGCCTGTGCATGAAGTGCAGGTTGCTATCTCTTCCCGCTTCTGGCACTGGCCGGCGATGTTGAACCGACCCAAGGATACACCGCCGGTTCCCGATGGATTGGACTGGGATTTGTGGCTGGGACCAGCGGCACAGCGCCCGTATCACCCAGAGTATCATCCCTGGACATGGCGGAATTGGCGGGACTTTGGAACCGGGCAACTCGGCGACTTGGGCTGCCATAAATTATCAACCGTGTTCAAGGCGTTAAATCTAACCCATCCGATTCGTGTCGAAGCCAGTTCGACGAAGATGTTTCCCGATATTTACCCGCTGGGAGTGATCGCGCGTTATGAATTTCCGGCTCGTGATGCGATGCCTCCAGTCATACTGAACTGGTACGACGGCGGTTTGAAACCTCCCCGCCCGAAAGAACTCGAACCGGGCCGCGGGATGTCCGGTATCATCTACATCGGTGAGAAGGGAAAACTGATGGGTCACCAGCTGATCCCCGATTCAAAAATGAAATCTTACGGCCAGCCGCCGAAGAGACTGCCGCGTTCGCCGGGCCATTTTAAGGAATGGGTGGATGGATGCCGGGGCGGTCCACAGCCCGGATCGAACTTTGTGGATCATTCAGGCTTCCTCACAGAGACATGTCTGTTAGGGAACGCCGCATTACGGGCGGGCCGTCCGCTTGATTGGGATGGACCAAACATGAAAATCACCAATAACCGAGAGGCAAATAAATATTTACATCGGGACTATCGAAACGGCTGGACATTATAACCGATGCAATGATTGAATAGAACATCATTCAAAACAAAGGTGAATAAAATGAATCCAACGCTCATTAAACGCCGTGAACTACTGAAGGCTGGGACAGCAGCGGCTACACTCGCTGCCTCATCGACTGCATTCGCCAAAAACGACAGGGCGGCACCTCGTGACTTAACCATTGGTATTGCGACGACTGAATTCAGCACCTACACGAACGCGCAACTTGCCAAAGAACTGGCCGGAGCCGATGTGCATACGATTCAGCTCTTCTTAACCCAGACAGACAGCAACTACTGGAGATATAACGGCCGAAATGATCTGTCTGATTTAACGGCCGATCGATGTCGTGAGATCGCCGACACCTACCGCGCGGCGGGGATATCGATCCATAGTATCGGTGTCTACACCAACCTGATTCATCCGGATCCTGCGGAACGCAAAGCGAATTTGGCTTACTTTGAAGCGATGATGAAAGTTGGCGCTTATATGAAAGTCAACACCTTTATCACCGAAGCGGGACATTTTCACGATCCCAGCAAGCCCGCACCTCAAGTGGAATATCACTTACAGGAAGAGGTTTGGAAGAGAATGGTTGTAACAGCGAAAGAACTCGGCACACTGGCCGGACAATACAAGGCCACGGTTTTGTTTGAGCCGTTTTACCGCCATTTCTTCGCCAGTGCAAAACGAACGCGAGTCTTCCTGGAGGAAGTTGGCTCACCCCGCCTGCGAGTGCTGCTGGACCCTGCCAACCTGCTGTATATGATTGATATTGATCAGATGTTCG
>CAZSIZ010000354.1:2165-6196 GCA_964606645.1 uncultured bacterium | reverse complement strand
TCTGGTCTATCTTTTTTGAATCCTATCGACTATTGCTATATGTGAACGGATACATATTTTTTTGAAGGTATTCAATTAAAGCACTCCGAGTTTCGGATAAATGATTGTATTCCAAATAGAGCTGATAGGTTTTGTTGAAATGCGATTTGGATTTTTCCTGATCGATCCGTTTATCGGCGATACTCAGCGCATTACGGATGTCATCGGCTTTATCCAAATTATAATTGACCCGTTGTTTGATATAGTTTTCATCCGAGGTTTCGATTTCATTCTCATTTCTTGCATTCTCCAATTTTTCAAAACAGCGTTCGGCACAGGTTTTGATCGCGTCATAGATATCCTGCGCTTCTCCATCATGAAGTAATTGTTTGATCCGATTCGAATTTGATTGGTTGCTGGACATACGCTGCACCTTATTCATTTCTAATCGTATTATTTCCCTACCGATACTATTATACAAGTCTCACTAGAGGTGGGAGGGGAAACGCCATTTGTTGATATATGGCGAAAATGGCAGTCAACTCCCAGCAATTCGAATTAGTTCGTCGTCGACACCGATTTGGCCGATTTTGTGGATTTTGAAATAGACCATTTCGCCGTCCGGATCGGGAAACTCGGTCAAGGTAAGCGTCACGTCGTGATTCCCGCCCCTGGAAAATCCCATTTTCTTCCAGCCCTTGATTCGGCACGCCATGCCGCCCGGACGCACGGTATCGTCGGCGAATGGTCCTTCGATCGTGCCGGGATCAATGCCGATTTGACGCAAATCCACGCCGGAGAGCGATTCGTCGCGCGAGGGATTCAGGCAGAATAACTGCGGACCGCGCATTACTGCCACACGCCCCGACTGCGATTTTCGCCCCTTGATGAATCGCCAGGGCAT
Source organism: uncultured bacterium (assembly GCA_964606645.1). Classification (GTDB taxonomy): domain Bacteria; phylum Hinthialibacterota; class Hinthialibacteria; order Hinthialibacterales; family Hinthialibacteraceae; genus CAZSIZ01. The sequence goes on along the minus strand of CAZSIZ010000354.1, from coordinate 5,313 downwards.
CGGCATATCGAGTTCGATCCGATCACCGGATTTCCATTGTCGTTTGAGCGTCAGGAATTGATCCTCCGGTGTTTGGATAGACGTTTTACCATTGATGGATACATGGGTTCGATCACACCAGCGGGGGATTCGCAGCCGAATCGGAAACGTCGCCGATTTGGAAGGTTCGACGGAAAGAGTCACTTGGCCGGAATTGGGATAATCGGTCTGCTGTCGAATGGAAATGGAGAGATCGTGCGCGAGTTCGATTTTCGTTCGGGAAGGCGTATAGAGATTCACGGCGACTCCATCGTTCATTCGGTAGTAAATCATGCCAGGCAGTTCGGCGACGATTCGGCGGTAATTGCAGGGGCAGCAATAAGTATCGCCGTCGAAGTACACCCGTTTGCCCTCAAACGGCACGTAATAACGCAACCGGCGGCCGTCGGGGGATTGCGCGGCGAACAAGCCGTTGTAGATCGCGCGCTCCATGAGATCGCCGTACTGCGAGTCTTCCTCCATTCGGATCAGTTCGTCCAGGACGCGAATGAAATAGGCGGTGGCGCAGGTTTCGCCCAGACCTTCGGTTCCATCCTGGGTGTCGTGCCAGCATTCGTGCTGGCTGCAGACGCCGTTGATCAGAAGACCGTCCTGTTCGGTCAGGAAATCCATTGTGTGTTTCGTTTTCTGGAGAAGTTTCGGATCGGGCTGCTTTTGGTACAAACGCAGTTGCGCCATGCAGCGATGGAAATAGGCGTAGGCGTGTCCACCGACCGGCCCCCAGCGTCCCTGGACGATCCCGTAATCCCATTCGGGCAGGCGGCGGAATTGAGTACAAAAATCGAGATAACGCGGGTTGCCGGTTGTGTCGTGAAGCATCAACAGCGTCTCTTCCAATCCGGTCACGGCCATAAAAACGGTGATGTCGATATCCTTCAGACCATCGGGTTTGGCTTCCCAATGGGTGATGATGTAATCCATCAATCGGATGGCCGCGTCGAGCGAGGCTTGTTGTTTGAAAAAGTGGTAATCGGAAACCAGTCCGTTGACGATGTAGGTCATTTCGTGGATATCCCACAGCGCCCACATTCGTCTTTCGGGAACGAACATGCCGATGTAGCCATCGTCTTCCTGGGTTTTGATGGTTTCGGCGATGACGTGGTTCTTGAGCGCCGATAATTTTTCGTTGTCGGAATAGGCGGAGAAGCGCACTAAACTGTCGATCAGCTTACCCAGACCGATGTAGCCGCCCTTGCGTCTCTTTTCCTGAAACGGGAGGAGAAAATCCTTGTCCGCGTCCAGAACGAGCAGGTTGTTATCGATCGTAACGCCGATCCGGCGCCCGATTTCTCCGCCGACCGAGGTGACATCACGTAAATCGATCCGGGGCTGTGGAGCGGCGGGGACGGATCCCGACAGGCTGATGATTATAATCGTCGTAATCAGAGTGGCGAATACACGCCGTCGAATGGCTGGTTGGTTGAATGATCGGTTTCGCATAGTGGCACATTCTCCGAAAAAAATTATCTGTTCAGGAAATTTTGCTGGGAGTAGGTGATATCGCCCGGTGAGACCAGTCCGTTGGACGAATCGTAAGGCGGAGCCAGCCAGCGGCGGTCCGTCACGTTGATCAGCGCCTGATCCGGTCCCGCGCTGCACAGTCGCCAGAGCGAATTGCCGAACAGGTATTTCCAGATCGGCGATTGAGTGCCAACGCCTCCGTTAAAGTAGATCGTGGTGTAGTCGTAGGATAGTTTTCCGCCGGCGAAATGGGAGGCCGACAGGTTTTCGATGACGTCTTTCGCCTGGAACACATCGGGCATGATGACGTTGATATAGGCCACCGGCGTCGTCAGCTGCGATAAGCAGGATGCCCAGCCATGATCGCCGGACGGGCACGGTTTATCCCATGGCGCGGAGTTCTGATCGAGAATATACACTTCGATGGCGGTTCCGTACGCCTTGAAATCACCTTGTACTTTCGCGATTTTGGCGCGTGTCTGGGCGTTGAGGAAATTGGGGACGGCAATCGCCGCAAGAATCCCGATGATCGCAACGACGATCAATAATTCGATCAAAGTAAAGGCACCGTATTTCAGTCTCATAATGTCGTGCTCCTCCATGCCACGTGTGAGTGTGAACGATGAAACGGTAGTGATTAATTATAACATTCAAACGTAACTTTATCCATACGTGTTTTGTATTATCGATATGCTTTTGTATTTTCTCCCTCACCCTAATCCGGCAAAACCGGAACCAAACAGGATTGTCCGTTGTTTTGTGACTGTTTTTCTATCCATTTAAATTATATAGGACAATCGTAATAACGGCCCCAGATTATTTCATGACAGCGTCGGGATCCATCGTGACGATGTCCGGGAAAGGGGCTGGGGTGATTTGAATCGGGCGGGTGGGGGCCAGGACGAAAAAATAAGTGCATCGCCATTGCGTTTCCGTCACACCGGGCACGGTTTCACGGGCGATCAGGTAACGGGGTTGATAGCCCTTGATTCCATCCGGTTGCTGGGGAAGCATATTCCATCGGAATCCCTCGACACGACCGATGAATTCGTCTAACTCCCCAAGTTGAAGCAGCGCGTGGGGGACCGAATAGGCGTACAGACCGATTTGTACGCGCATGGTTCGGTATTTCCAGACCTGTTCCGCCGCCATTGCCACGAGGAAAAGCACGCAGCAGATCGCCAACCATCCTTTGAATCCGATTACTGGTTTCATCGTTCAACGTTCCTGAAACTGTCTTGGGCTGCTGGGCTTTCCCGGTCGGCCGTCAGCGAGTGAATATGAAAAGCACAAGATTGCATCGCTATTCACTTTAAGGTAAACTCGGCAACGAACCGTTTTATCAATTATTCTCTAAGGAGGCAATATATTTTTCCAATTCTATGGTTAATGCTTCACCGAGCACTTTATTGCCATGTTCGGTTAAATGTTTATTAAATGGATAATATACGACTTCGGAAGTTTCTAAATACTCCTTTTTTAATCGCTTCCTGGCCGTCCAAAACATCATATCGTTGACTTTACACCAACGATCGAGTTCTTTATCGATTGTGCCATTTCTTAAGTTGAATATTGAAGGAATATAGAACACGAAGAGATTCATATCGTTCTGCTTACATAAATGGTTGATACACGATAAGTATTTTTC
>CAZSIZ010000354.1:0-2155 GCA_964606645.1 uncultured bacterium | reverse complement strand
GGTTTCCATCTGGATTTCAGTCGGCAGATACGGCTTCCCAAAAGTTACATGATGCTTTTCTTTTGATAGCGTCCAAAGATCTTGCAGGCTTTCCTGACTGAGTATTCTTTCCGACAAAATGGGAAATGTTATCTTACAGCTGGAATCGTCGATCTCTTCATAGTTCAAATCGATCGAGTGTCTTTTGTATATATTGATGACATCTTGTCCCATTTCTTTCGGTAAAAATATATAATTGGGTTCCAATGTATTCCCAGTCACAAATGCCAGAGCAATCACCCAACCAATCCGAAGATGACTTAACGGCCAAGCCAATGGCCCTAAATACTTCAAATAACTATGGGACTGATAAAATGGAAGACGACTAATTTCGTTTTCCCCTTCCCCAACCGAGAGATTCAGATTTTCTGCATAAATTGTGTCATCCTCAAAATCGTTTTCGTATACCTGTAAAACAACTAAATCGATATCATCATATAAGGCAATCAATTTTCGTATGCGGAAATAGGCATCGGAAGGACAGGAACCTCGAATACCGGCATTGATACATTCCCATTCGTTCTTTTTTTGCATTTCTACGACCGAAGGATAGGTTTGTGATTGTTCGACTCCATGACCTTCCGTAAAGGAATCTCCGATGAAAACGATTCGATATTTGTCCTTCGGTTTATGGTAAGGATAGTCATGATCCCGCAGCCCCTTGTTGTTGATCGTGTATCGACAAGCGAACTCTGCCGTCGATGAGACCGCCAATGATTCCGAATGAGGAACAAAACAGACAAATTCGGGATAGCTCGGCAAAGTCAGTCCATTCATCGTTCGGATGTCAACTTTTTTGGGTATATGGACATTAGTGATTCGAAGAAATAGTTCCACCAAAGTAAACGAAATAGAAATGGACACAATGATGAGGAGAGAATTCAAGAGAATATTAGTCCATTTGGGTTTAGAAAAAACTTTCACTATTTCGACTCCCTCATAGAATAAATAAAAGCGGCATTGATGATATGCAGAAAACGGATTATTGAATGTCAGGCGCCTCGACCTGGATGTAAGTGAATTCGTTAATGAAGATTACTGTGTTTTCGTGTTGATATTCGATCCGTAGTAAAACAACTCGTCACCGGTTTTGCCTTTCCGTTGCTCGATTTTCTCCATCACTTTCAGAAATTCCGAGTTATCCCTTCCCAGAAGCCGGTTTACCTCAATCAGTTCCTGCAGGACCGGAAGGTATTCGGGCGACCATACCCAAGCCAAAACCAGCATATTTCTGGCGTTTACGAGATCGCCTTTCATACGGTAGAACATGGCTTTATTCTGGAGGGATTTGATATTGCTTTCTTGCAGTTTCAGGGTGTAGTCGACGATCGGTTCGAGTTTGGCGAACTGCTTGGTCAGAAGATACGCGGATTGGAGGATTTCCAGAAGACGGATGTTCTTTGGATCGTTTTGAACGTAACGTTCCGCAATGCCGACGATGTCTTTCACATTGATGTTGTTCGGAATCATAAAACCGACCATGAATTCAAGGGAATAGCCGTCTTCTATGTTCCGTCTAATTGGGGAGACCCCATTATATCCGCTCTTCATGGCTTGAAGGGCTTCCTTGTCCTTACCTTGTTTTATGAGAGTATGGACGTAGTTACAAAGGGGTCTCATCTTCTTGGGGGACATTACGGCGCTTTTATACCACAACGCGGCGGGATTGGCGTAATCGAGATTTCGCTGGAACGTCAGGAATGCGAGCAGCACCGCCGCCAGAGCGAGGGTTGCGATTCGCGTTTTCCGGGGGATGGTGGTACGGGCCATCATCACGCGATCGATGAACGATCCGATTACGAGGCTGACACCGACCAGAGGCAGATAGACCCGACGCTCCGCCGCCAAGTCTAGCAGGGAGAAGAACGATGTCGTCGGTGAGATGGTGATAAAATACCAGAGCAGGCCGAAGGATATTTCCGGGCGTGTCTTGAAGGTTCGGAACGCGATAAAAAGAAGCAAACCGATCACAGCGATGGGAACCAGGCAGGCCAGACTCAAGAACGATTCTACCGCCGAGATCTGGGGATCGTAATTCAGGCGGATTGGAAACAGAATCCGAGGTAGATAATAGGTGACAATGATTTTCATCTGCGTCAGGAAGTTCGTTCCCATG
>CAZSIZ010000353.1:0-6251 GCA_964606645.1 uncultured bacterium | reverse complement strand
CTAAAACCGTTTTCTTGAGCTCATTTTGTCTGGTTAATTACGCGCGGTTATATAGTAACAGCGCCAGACTGTTGTCCAAGCGCGTGCACTGTAAAAGACGCTGAAGATGTGAAATCTGGCTGGAAACCAGCCGTTCCTCCATCAGTGTCAGTTCCGCTTTCCAGCAGAGGCGTGAAATCAATCGTATTAGGATTGACCATGGCTCCGGAAACAGTGGCTGGATCAAAAGATCCAAGCCAATTGGTGGAAGCGTTTAGCGTTCCGGAATTCGGATCACTATTATCAACGCTGGTGGTGTTGCCGTTAATGTTGTTGTTACTAACGGTTACACCAGGACCAATTTTAGTTCTAAAGCCGATCGCGTTTCCGGTTATGATATTGCCAGTCACAACGATGTTGGACAAAGTTGCCGGCGCATCTCCTTGGGCAGTACTCGCAATGCGAATACCTTCTAAAAATCCACCTGCGCCTGGTCCATCAACTGTATTGTTGCTGATGGTGATGTCGGAAAATCCTGTGCCAGTGCCGTCTCCAGCGTAGATACCGATGTATCCGCCGGGAAGGCCAGGGACAAGATCTGTTGATACTGTGTTGCCGGTAATCAGCGCGTTGGGTCGTTCATTGGTCACTGCTCGCAGAAGATCACCGGTAAAGGTGTTGTTCTGGATGGTAATAGCGCCGACACCTGTATCTCGATTGATGTAGATGCCTTCGTAACCAGCCGGGCCAGGAGCAAGATCAATGAAAGCATTGTCATGGATGTTCAATCCGGAAATGTCTACTCCCGGAAGGGAACTGGCCAGATAAGTCACAATTGCTTGTGATACCTCACCGCCGTCCATGTCAATCGCGTTAAACACCTTAAAGATGTTGTCGTAGATCTCAATACTGCCTGCGCCGATAAGTATACCGGTGGTATACTTATCAACGATGTAATCCGGACTTTCAATGGTAAAGCCGTGAAGCTTTACGCCAGAAGCGAGAATATGAATGTTGGATTCTGCCAAAGGAGAAAGTGCTTGAGCAGTTGTAACCGTACCTTTGATAATGGTAGTAGTTTTGTCTGCTCCAGCGATCTCCAGATTGGTTGTGCCAACTGGAATATTCAAGGCTTCGATGTATGTCCCGGCCGCGACATTGATGATGTCGCCGGATACTGCCGCGTCAATGGCAAGCTGGATCGTTGCATACGTTCCAGGCACTTCCAATGGCGTCGCGCCTTCAGTTATACTGGTAAAAACCCCGAAAAGGGAAAGTACCAGCATCAGTGTTGCGAAACTGCGAAGAAAATTCATGCTAATTCCTCTCTTTCTTGCTTGTGTCCCTTTTGGGAAAATCTCGGTTTGCGCCTAAAAATAGGCCTTTATAGGCGAAATTTCAGGTAAAATCATTCGGTTTTTTCCTCCTTTTTGAAGTGTACCTCCAGGTCCTCGGATCACTTCAATCCGCTCAATATCTTCCAAGATGTAATCAAGGATATTCCAATAAACTCCTCCTGATTCGGGATTGTAAATGGACCGTCCATCGATCAAAATCAACACTTCTTTAGTGAATTCAAGACCAAGCCCCCGCGATCCGACTATCCACGTATTTGAATCAATATTCCCAACGAATATCCCGGGAACCATACGCAGCAGGTCGGGGATGCTGTTTACTCCCGAGCGGCGGATATCGGTAGCAGAAATCACATAAGCGGCGGAGGGAATCTCCCATAAGTTCTCTTCCTTCTTGGACGCTGAGTAAAAGACAACGGAGATACCGGCTAGCTCTTCAGGGGGCATTTTGAGAAGTCGCTCAAGTTCACTGTCAACGGGATCTTCTTCCTGACTCACGGCAAGGATGGGGCTAGATAATATGACGAGTGAAAACAGGAGATAACCAGTGACGCTAATTTCCTTCTGAAGAAGATGGAAGTCCAAACGTTTGATACGGTCAGCATTTCCCAACATGGCCATGTCCTCCGAATGAATGGATGAATGATTCTATCATAATTTATTCGATATATTAAATTATTTTGATATGCGAGAGATTTTATATTAGAAATCTCAACGATCCGAACTCATGCTTCCTGTGCCATGTAATGCTGTTATGCTTAAATCGATCCGCTTTTGCATCGCCACACTCACCTTTAAAAATCATCGTGCCCGCTTAAAGAACATTGTGTCCGCCTGTTGACGCGACGCGATGTTCTCTCCCAGAGGGGAGAGAGGGGACATGTTCGCTGACATTTTTACTTTATTGCTGTTTTACGATTGGTTTGACTGGCAAGGGGATATAAAAATCAGGCCGATGCTTTCGCACCGGCCTGAGAATGGATTGACTTAATTAGCTGCTGATTACTGTGCGGATGTAACGGGAGCGGAGAGCGGGGAGAGTTCCAAGTCGATCGCGTATCCGTTGGGGAAGAAGAGAACCGAACTGGGCAGCTGAGGAACCTGACCGGCGGAATGAATCGTACCGAAGCGGTCGACCACATACATTCCAGCCACTTTCCCATCACTGTTGGCGACCAGGTTCAGGTCTCTTACCGCGTCGAACCCGAAGATCGGGAGATCGTCCGGCATATCCGTCATCGTGAAGCTATCATCCATCGTCACGCCTGGAGCGAGTACGACGAACACTTCACCCTGGCGGGTCATCAGAACGTATCCCGCACCGTTGGGCAGAATTTCGATATCGACGGCCAAGTCGAGCGGGAAGAAGTACGGTGCATCCGCGTCGGGGTGCATCAGCCCGGTCTCCACCGATTCCCACGGAGCCGGAATCGCGTTGCCGTCTTTGTCTTCAACTAAGGAATGAACACCACCGAAGCCGTCCAGGATTGCATAGCCCGAAGTGATGGCGACATTCATCGCGTATTTCGGGCTGGTCGGATCGGTTCGGTTGGAATCCATCGCGATGGGCTGGAAGAGCTGGTCTACATCGATTCCACCGTTGACCGCGTTGATGTTTCGGGCTTCCGAATCGGCGATCATTTCGCTGTCGACATCCTGGAAGCGGACCATGACTTCCAGATCGCGCGCGACCGGGAGTCCGATGAAGTAAGGTGCTCTGGCTCGGGCGAACATGTCGTCATCTTCGGGACTGGTTCCGACATAGTTCTGATAATACTTCGGTTTGAAGCCGAAGATATCATGGAAAGCCCCTGCGCCGACCGGTTCCTTCACGACGGGTTCGCCTGTCGAGTCGGTTAGTTTCGTTACGAGCGAATCCTGGTTTGCAGGCAGATCGAGAAATGCGATCACTTCAGGATTGTTGATGTAGTGGATACCCGCGAAGGCGTCCAGTAAATAGTATCCCTGGAAGGCGTTGGTTGCGGTTCTCCAATCGACTGCCAATTCGATATCTCGGGCGATTGCATTGTCGCCTCCACGAAACGCGGTTATTTCGATGATATCGAGATCGAGTCCCTGAAAAGCGCCCGTTTCATCGTAGCCGCCGAAGAAGGGCAGCGTGACACCGGGGGTGTTATTGGCGTTGTAAGCAATAGCGGCTGCAGCAAAGTCGATCTCAGGACCGTTTATCGGAACGCCGGGGCCGGAGACGAAGCGTCCGGGACCTGTCACTTCTAATGCGGCACCGGATACATCCATTTCGGGTTCGTCCACTGCGAAGGTATGAACGCCCGCGTATTTATCCAGGGCGAGAAGTCCGGTCAGAACGCTTTGATCGTTCGCGACTGCTTCAAAGTCCCGGTAAACATCGAAACCGAGGTAGAAAATGCTTAATTTCGTTGGAACATTGTTTTCATCAACTTCAAAGAGCGTATTGAAACCTGCGCCTTGAGAGGGATCGTGGGTGGTTCGCATCGATCCCAGGGTATCCAAACTGATGGCTCCGTTGACGAGATCGGGATTAGGGAAATTCATTACGTTTTCCCCACCCCCGTCGAAGAGGCCGGCTGGGGTTGAGGTGCCTTCACCCGGTTCCCAGACTTGACCTAACTTCATCAGAACCCAGTCGATTTCCATGTGCTGTTCGCCTCCGCCAGATGTGCGGCGGAACGCGATTTCACCGAATTCGCCTACGGAGATATCGTCGGTTCGGACGGATTCATAGACTTTGACGCCGTCCTGCCAAGCTTTAATCAGGGAGTAGCCATCACCGGGAACGTCGTCCTGGATGGTGATTCGGATCGTGACGAATTGGTTATAGCCGCCGGTACGGATATCGCTTGTTCCGTTGCCGTTGCGGCCATCGTTGGTCTGGCCGAATTCCCAACCGGCAACGCCTTCGCTGCCTTCGACGACATGACCGAGCGTCCAATAACCATCACCGGAGGCGTTGGTGAAGTCGATCACGGATTTCTGACTGGTTGTGCCGAGGTCTTTGATGCGTAGTATCAGTGTCATGCGTCCCGACCATAGGTCGTAGATATCGGATCCGAAGAGATAACCGCGTGCCCAGCTGCTGGCGTCGGGATTATCGGGATCGTCGGAGTTGTCGTCGCGTCGCGACCAGAGCGTTCCGATTTGAGCGTCGCCGCTGGCGACGATGGTTTCGTAACTGGGACTGCCGTTGGTTTCACCTTCACGCGCGGTCCAATCGGGGCTGCCTTCGGTGATGAGGTCTTCGGGGAGTTTGGTTCCGTAATAGACGAATTCCCATGCGGCGTTATCGGAACTGCCGTTCGGGGTGTCGGGACCATTACCGGGAGCCCAGGTGTCCTGGAAGCTCATGCGAACCCAGTCGATTGCCATGTGCTGTTCGCCACCACCGGATGTGCGGCGGAATGCGATTTCGCCGAATTCACCGACGGAGAGGTCGTCGCTGCGGATGGCGTCGTAGACCATTACGCCGTCCTGCCAGGCCATGATTCGGGATTTCCCGTCACCTGGAGTGGTGTCGGCGATGGTGATACGGACGATCGCCCATTGACCGGAAGCGCCGGTGCGGACGTCGCTCAGGCCGTTGCCGTTGCGTCCATCGTCGGTCTGGCCGAATTCCCACCCGGCAACGCCATCATCGCCTGCGATGACATGGCCGAGTGTCCAATAATTTTCACCGGCGGCGTTGGTTAAATCGATTACGGATTTCTGGCTGGTTGTGCCTAAGTCTTTGATGCGTACAACCAAGGTCATCTTTCCGGTCCACTGGTCGTAGACATCGGTTCCGAAAAGATAACCGCGCGCCCATCCGCTGGCACCGGCGGCATCGGGATCGTCAGAGTTATCGTCGCGCCTGGACCAGGCGCCCCCAACCTGAACCCCTTCATTAAGAATACTTTCGTATTTGGGACGGCCATTGGTCTCCCCTTCGCGAGGGGTCCAATCGGTTGCGCCACCATCGATCAATGCCTGCGGCAGCGTGTCACCGTCGTACACGAAATCCCATTGCTCGTCCTGAGCGGCTGTTGGAACAACGGCTGCCATCCATAAGACGAGACCACCAATGACTAAATAAATTGCAGTTTTCATGGGGTAAATAACTCCTCTCCCGAACACGGCTATATACGATGTGTCAGATCGTACCTATAGTTACAGCATTTCACCTGCGTAGACCGACAAGCAGGCGAATTTACAATCGGTACAAATCCCTTGATTATGAAGATGTTAATACCGAACAACTCATCTTCGCACAAGGATGCGATAAGCGCAAGAGCGCCACATTAAGTAATATATAAAAGGTTTTTTACCGTAATGTCAAGAAAAAAAAGGGATTTATGTGATTTTTTATCAGAATCTCTCTCAAACTTCTTTCAAATTCCGACGGAAATTGGGGCAGAAAACCGGATGATAAGCCGTTTGATTCACTCATTTTATTGCATTTTGGGCGGTTTCTAGGTTTTTTCGGGCTTTTCTGTGGTGTGATTTCTGTATGGGAGCCGATTTCATTTTCGGATCGAATCCGGGGAAAGATTTTACACGAACGTAATCCCCGATCACTGTTTGAAATGAGTCTGATCCTGTAATATGATGGATTATTCGAGACTGAAAGACAAAATTAGGGATATGGAACTATGGTCGATTATATGGTTGGAGACGATGGAATCGAGAAACACCCCAATGATGATGAAAGCCAGGATCGAGAGGTGGAATCCGGTGAGAACACGGGTGGAAAAGAAACCGCTGAAGAAGTTGAAGCCGTTCACGAAAAATCGTCCAAGATGCGGCCGATTGTTTTCCTTTCCGGGGCGTTGATCCTTTATTTCTTCCTGGCGGTCTTCAGCATCGACTCGCGATATGTGGATTTCGGTGACGGGAACTATCTGTATCTCTCATGGCGGATATGCGAAGGGGAGGTGCTCTATC
>CAZSIZ010000352.1:0-6257 GCA_964606645.1 uncultured bacterium | reverse complement strand
GATGGGCTACATGTCCCCACGACATATCCTTTACGTGAAGCAGACCATCGATTCCGCCGAGATCGACGAACGCACCGAAATCGGTCAGGTTCTTGACGACTCCGTTGATCCAGTAGCCTGCCTGGAGCGATTTCAACGTTTCGGTTCGCAATCGTTCCCGCTTCTCATCGATCGCTTTCCGCTGGGAGAGAATGAGATCGCGCTTGCTCTTCATCTCGAGGATTTTGGCCTCGATGGTCTGCCCGATGAGCGATTTCTGATCTTCGGGAGTGCGCGCGCCCGGTCCCATCTGCGAGAAGGGGATAAAACCGCGCAGTCCATCGACTTCCACTTGAAAACCGCCACGCAGGATTTCCCTGACGACGCAACGAACGGGTTCGCCGTTTTTATAGGCGTCGCGCAGCATCTTCTTCGCAAGACGCTCTTTCGCCCGGCGCCGGGAGAGTACCGGTAAACCATCGCGGCCTTCATGCCGAACCATCATGACTTCGACGTCCATCCCCACGAACACGTTGGGATCTTTCCCGTCTCCGAGGAACTCGCTCAGTGGGATCACGCCCTCCGACTTGGACCCAACGTCCACGACGACATCCTCATTCGTCACTTTCAAGACTTTTCCCGTGATAATCTGCCCGGATTCGACCTTCGGCATCGTCTCATCGAGGAGCGTCTCCATGTCGAATTCGAATTCATCGCTCATCGCATCGGAATTTTCTTCGGTTAATGGAACCTGCCCTTCCGACAAGGTAGATTCTTCCGCGGCCGTCGCGACCGCTTGCACTCGTTCCTGATCAACCATCTAACCCAATTCCTCCAATTCGGTCTTGAGGTTTTTTAGAGCGGTTCTTAAAAAATCAATCTTGTTAAGAACGTATTGATGATAAACACTCTAAATGCTCAACTGCGTTTTTATCTGAAAGCACCGAAGCGCTTGCAAAACAAAAAAAACAAACCGCAAGAATTCTACAATAATTTTTGGACCTGTTAAGGTATTCCAACTGTTTTTTTTCACACCGCCATCATTCCTGCGGTGTTTCCAATCGTCTTAATGCCGACTCGATCTCGGCGGTAAATCGGTGAACCCGGTCCTCATGGACTTTCTCTTCAGGGTTCACGTTAGGATCAATCATCGGCCCGAACCGAATCCTCACCTTGCGGGGACGGGGGATCCAGACCTTACGGGACATCGCTTCGTTCGTTCCCGATAAATAAACGGGAACGACCGGTGCTCCGGTCTTCAACGAAAACCATGCGATTCCCTGCTCTAACGGCTGCAGCGTTCCATCGTGGCTTCTCGTACCTTCGGGAAAGATCAGTAACGCCTCACCCGCTTTCATCAAACGAAAAACCGTTCGGATCGCCTGCATATCCCCCCGTCCGCGATCGATGGGATAAGCCCCAATCCATCGTATCCACCAACTCAACACCGGAACGGAAAATAATTCTTCTTTCGCAAGAAATTTTATTTGCCGGGGAATGGAGGGCGCGATCACAACCGGATCCAAATAGCTGCAGTGATTGGCCGCTAGTAAGGCCGGACCCGTTGAGGGAATATGTTCGCAACCTTGAATCGAAAGCCGAAAGTAACTCCTTAAGAAAGACCGTAGAAGATGCCAATGGATACGATAGTATAATTGCATGATTATATGGCAATCCTCATATCTACCATATCATCGTCAACAGGGAATAACAAGGTTTTCCGAACGATATTTCTAATACGATCCGGTAACGAGTCAGACCTTGCAGACGAAACGGCAAGATATCGTGTTTCATCAGCCATACTTTATACTATATCTTATGGTCACTCAAAGTGTTTTCGACTTATTGCCGTTTCGTTTTAGTGATTCACAATCGTTTCATTGGCTTGAAAACGCCCAGGCAAACGCATTCGTTCTAATCGTGCCGCTCGATGGCGCGCATCGTTTTTTTTAACAGATAAACCGTCACCCCAAGAAAGACCAGGCATTGGATTATCGTGAAGGAATAAGGAACATCCGCGCCGGTCTCCCGCAGAAAAAGCGACCGGTTCAAATAACGGATACTCCCTTCAGGGAATAACGTCGATATTCCCGCCAAGGGGCTGAGAAACATTAAACCGAATGTCAGGAAATAAGAGAGAACCGAGAGGGATGACAGGTCCAGACGCGGGATCATGAAAGGGGCGGACAGGGTTATCAGAATTACCAAACCGGAAACGATCAACGCCTTGCTGGACTGCCGGAAAACCGCGGAACAAAACAGCCCCCAGGAATTGTACAACACCAGCGAGAAAAAGAGGGTTACCGGATAGAACATAATCGCGAAGGTATCGCCGCGGCCCGACACGAGATCGACTTCCATGCCCAACATCAACCCGCATAACAATTGAACTAACATACCGGGCAGATAGAGCGCCAACGCGATCAGGAAACTGTACTGCAATCCGGTGATAAATTTGGCGTACACGATCTGACGGGTGGAGAGGAGTGAGGTTCGCAGCAGGCCGAACGTCTCCCGCTCGCGGTCCGAACTGATGCTCGTCGCCGACAGGGGGAGCGTAAAAAACGCCGCCGAGATAAACGGGATCGTGAGAAAGAGCCACGAACCCTGATACGACGCCAGAGGAAGCGTCAGTACGGAAATCATGAATGCGCTGTAAAACAACCGCATCAGGACCGTCATACGGGAAAACCACTGGACTCGGCGTTCCAGGATCATTCCGGGATTGCCTTCCTCGGAGGTTTTACCAAACGTGATGTCGTAACCCCGATCTTTCGCGAGTAAGGGATGGGATTCGTCTTCGTCGTCATCGTCTTCATCCCAACCCGACCGTTCCCCACTGGAAATCAGTCCGACTCGAAGCACGGCGGCATAGAGAAAAAACAACGAGACGCAAGCAGAAAGCACCAGATGCAGCCAGAGAAAATCCAGGCTGCCTTTTTTGGTTACGGTGGGGCGGATCAACTCACCCAACGAGAAGAACGGACTGAGATATTGAAATCCGTGGTTGATCGAAAATGAACTGCTGTAACGCACTCGTGTGATGTAGTGCCAAACCATCCCATGATAGGGAATCAACAACACGAAAACCAACGTCGCAACGATCGCCACCAAATAGACGCCGTAAATCCGGAACGGAAGCGTCGAGCATAATAATCCCAAACTGCCGTAAAGCACCGTGGCGGATAAGAGAATGAGATAAGCGAGAAAGACGTCGTTGATGTCTAAACCGCCCCCGATAAAACAGAGCGCTAAAACGGGCATCGCGGCTGTCAGCAGCAAGCAGACGTAGAGCACCGGCATGATAAATTTCGCTGCGACCAGATGAAAGATGGAGATGGGAGACGAGAGAATCATATCGAGGGTCGATTTATCCCGCTCCTCGGCGATCGCGGGCGCCATGAGGATCGGCATCAGCAAGACGATCGTGAATAGGTGGCCTCTCACGAGCATGAAGAAGAGAGCGCGGGATCCCCGTGAGATATCTTCACCCGGTTGAAAGTGGTAGGTGAATGCCGACCAGTTCTGGCTTACGACCAGCAACAGCGCCGACAAAAATAGAAACAGACAGATAAACGACTTATGGCTTCGGAAAAAAAGCCGCAACTCGCGCCCCAGCAAGGGAGAATTCAGAATTTTCAAAGCGTGTGTCAATTGAGCCATCAGCCACCTGATTTGCTTTGTCAGTTGAATTTAGAATAATTGTCATCGATTTTTCCTGCGATTCCAACCGTTAGCGGTCCGGTCAGTCTTTGCGATCGATTGCCCAAACCGCCAATTTAACAAACAGATACGTCTTAACAATAAAATAGATCGGAAACGAATATTGATGCTTTTCATGTCACAACTTTCTCATTTTGTGCGTTATCAAAGAGAATGGGAATCGTTTTTCGATAAAAATCCCGATTGTCTTTTATTTTGAAATACGCTCCCAAACGCTAAATAGCAACGTAAGTTTGTTCTATTATCGTAATGATGGCTTCGAACGGATCATGAATAAACGGATTCAGTGTTGGATTGAGATAGTATGCCCAGGGGTCTTGTAAAAAGACAGACCTAGCAGCCCGTGGAAAAAGTCCCACGGTGCGATGCACGGCCCTTTTGGCTGGATTCTGCGTTGAAAAATCTTGAAAATAAACCATATTTCCTGCAATTTTTCGCCTTGAATCCAACCAAAATGACTCGCGCACGCCCTCGCGCGACTTTTACCACGGACTGCTAGTAGACGAAACGGAAAGAAATAGGTATTCATAAGCCAATTTTTGTTTTAATCTTGTGGTTACTGTCAGAATTTCTGCTTATTGCCGTTTCGTTTCAATCTGACAACGAACCGCCTTATGGCTATGCTATTATATAGAATAATATTATTGTAATTCTTAAAGATTGTCAGCAAGAAAACACAGAGGAGGAACGATTCTTTGTTTTCCAGCGACTCCCCAAAACGAGGTTTCCACAAATCGCCGATGCCATACCGCCAGCCATTACAACGCCGCGCGCCGATTGGATTGTCGCTACCCGGATGGGGCTGCCTCTGCCTGCTCGCTCTGATGATGGCGGCCGTTCAAGTCCCTCTGGCCCAAGACGACTTGGAGAATCTCATCCCCAAGGAGCCTATCACCGCTAAAGTTATCGTGGGAGTCGATCCGGATTATCCCTACCGGCGCGATCTTTCCTGGGTTCCCATTACTGTCGAACTGACGAACAATTCCAAAGCGGTTCAAGGCGAGCTGATCGTCCAAATGAAGAACGGAACCGTGACCTACAAGACACCGGTCGATCTTCCATCCCGCACCACCAAAGCCTTCGATCTCTACGTTCTGTTCATAGGGCTGCAGGATGAATTGGAATTTTATATTCAAACTGGCCGTTCCAGGATTCTAATCGAACTGGTAACGATCTCGATGTCGTTTCCGCAAAGCAACCGTTTTGCCGCCGTGATTTCATCCGAACGCGGAACCCACGGCCTCCTGGCCCACCGCCCGGAGGATGAAGATACGGACCGTTTCCGGCGCGTGGTTTATACCACCCCGGCTCAACTGCCTGATTTCTCGATCGGTTACCAAAATTTTGACGTTCTGCTCTGGGATGGCGGCCCAACAGACGCCCTATCCCCAAACCAGTCGGCGGCGCTTGAGAAGTGGATTCAGATGGGAGGAACCCTCGTGCTTGCGGCGGGTGAACGCTGGCAGGAACTGAGCGATTCCCCCTTCCGCCTTTTTGTGCCCATGACGCTCAGCGGTTCCCGCGTTTTGGAAGCGGAAACCACCCTGACGTCTATTTCGAGCACTATCCAGCCAGTTTTGGGATCCGGAACCGTCATCGCCACCGGCGAATTGCTTGACGATCCCAATATCCACATCCGGCTCAGCGCAGGGGAAGATCCCTTTCTGATCGATCGGCGATGGGGTGCGGGACGAATTGTGTTCTTGGCGTCATCGGTCAGTGAAAAGTTGTTAAAAAACGACATCAACCAGATTATTTTCCAAGATTTCATCACGAACGGCCCCATCGCATTCAACCCGGAAGTGACCGAATACCTCGACACGGGCGTGTCAAGTTTTCTGAAAATTATGGTGCAAAAGGAGCTGCCAAGCACCTGGTTCATCGCCATCTATCTGGGCTGCTACATCCTGATCGTCGTGCCGATCAACTATCTGGTGTTCCGGGCCATCGGGCGCTTGGAATGGGCTTGGTTCACGGTGCCGATCTGGGCGTTGATTTTCGCTTACGGCGCGTACTATATCGGTGCGCTTCGCCAGCAAGGGCATGTCACAGTCAATCAAATCAGCATCGTTGAGGCCCGCCCCAGCGCGAGCACGGGAATGGCGACGACCTTCAGTTCGATCTATTCCCCCGTGCGGCAATGGTATACGCTCCATTTCGAAGATCCCGCCGCTTTCCCCAGTCTTCTTGCCAGCAGCCAGCGGGGAGGCAATCCGTCAAGAGACGAACGTCTCACGATCAATTACACCGAGCAGGGATCGAGTGTTGAGGATTTCCTGATCTATCACTGGTCTGATAAATTGGTAAAAACCCAGCACGAAATATCCTTGGGAGAGGGCGTCGACATCGACCTGAAGTGGGAAGACGACCAGATACTCGGATCGATAACGAACCGAACGGGCCAAACGCTCTACGATTCAAGTATTTATTCAAAAGACCGAATCATCCATCTCCAAACCGTTATCGAGGACGGGCAGACCATCGATATCGATCGTGATTTCAGTTCGGCGACTCCGTTCAATTACGAATAGATCTATTATGAAACCGCCAATATA
>CAZSIZ010000351.1:0-6258 GCA_964606645.1 uncultured bacterium | reverse complement strand
CGGGTCAAACCAACCCGACTCTGGGTGGGTCAAAGGTACCCGGCTATTGACACCTCACCCTAATCCTCTCCCAGAGGGAGAGGGAACTAAAAAAGGGCACGTTTGGGAGAGCGTGCCCTTGAGATTGGTTGAGTTGGATTGTTTGGTTATTCGATGTAATCGTTGAGGATGTTTTCGAGCATTTCCTGACGTCCGCTCTGAATTTTCGGTTCGCCGTTTTTAAGGGTATACGCTTCCAATTCCTTGAAACCGGCCTGACCTTTGGCGATCTTCGCGCCCAGTCCCCGATTCCAACCGGCATACCGTTGCTGGATGAATTTCTCCAGTTTATTGCTTCGGATCATTTTGGCGGCGATTTTGAGTCCACGCGCAAAGGAGTCCATCGAACCGATGTGGGCGTGGAAAAGGTCTTCACCGTCGATCGATTGGCGGCGTACTTTCGCATCGAAATTGAGGCCGCCGGTTTTGAAACCACCATCGCGTAGAATGATATACATGGCGAGTGTGGTGTCGTAGATGTCCGTGGGGAACTGGTCGGTGTCCCAATCCAGGAGGAGATCGCCCCGGTTGGCGTCTACCGAACCGAGAATCCCGTTGGCGGCGCAGTATTCCAATTCGTGATGGAACGTGTGGCCGGCGAGCGTTGCGTGATTGGCCTCGATATTCATCTTGAAATGATCGATTAAGCCGTATTTCAACAGAAACGCATGGCAGTTGGCGGCGTCGAAGTCGTATTGATGCTTAGTTGGTTCCTTGGGTTTGGGTTCGATATAGAACTGACCCTTGAAACCGATTTCCTTTTTATAATCCACGGCCATCTGCAGCAGGCGGGCCAGATTGTCGTATTCCCGTCCGAGGTCGGTGTTGAGCAGGGTATCGTAGCCTTCGCGCCCTCCCCAGAAGACGTAACCTTCTCCTCCCAGTGCTTTGGTGATCTCCATCGCTTTCTTCACCTGACTGGCGGCATAGGCGAAGACAGCCGGTGAAGGATTGGTTCCCGCACCCGCCATGAACCGGCGATGGGAGAAGAGATTGCTGGTTCCCCAGAGAAGTTTGACTCCGGTCTCTTTCTGTTTTTTCTTGGCGATTCGGACGATTTCGTCAAGGCGTTTGTTGGTCTCGGCGAGGTTGTCCGCTTCGGGGGCGATGTCGCGGTCGTGGAAGCACCAGTAGTTCACGCCGAGCTTCGTGAAAAACTCGAAAGCGGCGTCCAAGGTCATTCGGGCGACTTCCATGGGATCGTCCGAATCATTGTATTGGCGGACGATCGTACCCGGTCCGAAGGGATCGTTGCCCAATCCCTTGAAGGTGTGCCAATAGCAGACCGCGAACCGCAGGTGATCGGCCATGGTCTTGCCCAGGATTTTCTTTTTGGGATCGTAGTGTTTGAAGGCGAATGGATTTTTCGATTTCAGGCCTTCGTATTTTATTTTTTCGATTTTCGGAAAATATTCTTTCATGTTTAGTTGCTCCTAATCAAACGATTGACCGATTATAACAAAATATAAAATAAATGAAAAGAGAGGCATTCGCAAGCAATATTCTATTGAATTGAATAAAAATCATCTTAGGAACTGAAAAAATTCTCGAAACCGTTACAATAGAGTAAGCGATGGACTGGGTTGAGGTGATGAATGAATTTTTTTGAATCGTTCCCTTACACGACGGGAGATATTTTCGATGGGCGATATCACATCGACGATATCTGCCGTGGGAATATGGGACTCGTCATGCTGTGTCAGGATACGGAGACGGATCAGCCGATCGCGATTAAAACCATCGATTCTCAGTATCTGCATTCCGACGAAGCGCTTAAAATTTTTCTCGATGAAGCGTCCACTTGGATTCAATTGGAACGCCACCCCAACATCGTTCAGGCTTATTCGCTGAAAATGATCGACGATCGTCCCTACCTTTTTCTGGAACGGATTGTCGCCAACAACTTTCGCGGCACAACGCTGAAAGATCTACTGTTCACGAAACCCATTGCCCCGAAACGTATGATCCAAATCGCGATCCATATTTGTGACGGGATGATTTACGCGCTTGATAAATTTCCCGAATTGGTCCATCGGGATTTGAAGACTGAGAATATTCTGATCGGGATCGACGACCTGCCTAAGATTTCCGATTTCGGGATGACGCTTCGGGTGGAGAATTACGTCGACGATTGGGAGTCGCAAAGTTTATTGAAGCGGAACCAGTTCAATCCCGTTCATCTAGCGAGAAAGTTGGAGGGAACCCCGTCATTTGCATCGCCGGAGCAATGCCGAAACGAACCATTGGATACCCGAACGGATATTTACGCCTGCGGCTGTATCTTCTATCAAATTGCCACCAAGCATACGCCTTTCGTCAGACCAACGGTCGAGGATTACATCATCGCCCACATCCGTGAAACCCCCAAACACCCCAACGAGTGCAGCACGAATGTCCCCACGGAATTCGGCGCGGCGATCATGACCTGCCTGAAAAAAGATCCTGACGAGCGCTATCAGACGTTTAACGATCTACGCAGAGACCTGATCGATATTTATAAAATCACAACGGGTGATGAACCGATTTCATTTACGGTCGGAACTTCGCTGACCGTCGATGAATACATTGTGCGTTCCAAGTCTTTTTCAGTGCTCGAACAATACCATCACGCCCGCGCCGAATTGTTGAAGGGGACTCAGGTCAACCCGGCCCGGTGCGATATCTATTATCATCTAGGTGAAATCAGTTACCGACATGAGAAATACGATCAGGCGCTTAAGGAATTTAAAAAAGCCGAACCGACCATGTCCCACCATCCGGAATTCTACGAGTTAGTGGGAGATACCTACCGAAAAAAAGGATTGCTGCCTGAAGCGCAGGAGAATTACCGACAAGGGATCGAATACGGGCCGGATAGCCTTTCACTCTATCGTCGGCTTGTGGAATTATCTATCGAGTGTCGCGATCTCGATGGAGCACGAAAAACCGTCTTGCAGGGTTTGGACCAGTGTGGAGACCAGGTGGAATTGTTAATGCTGCTAGCCGAATGTCATCGGCGTTCCGACTGTATCGACCTCGAATATACTACCTTGGAAAAAGTCGTTCGTACCGATCCCGAACGATTGGAAGCGTACGTGTGTCTCGCACAAATCAGTATTGCGAAAAATCGCCGTCGAAATGCGTTCAAGTGGGCGAAACAAATCCTAGACCGGAAACCCGATTCGTTTCAACTCTGTTTCGATACCGGCTTGGTATTCAAAGCGTTGAACGATTGGACGCTGGCGGCGGATATCTGGAGACATGCGGCTGTGGTGGGGAAGGGAACCGGTCATTTCTATAGAGAACTTGCCTTGCTGTATTTGAAATTGAGACGGTATGACGAAGCGTGGAATTTCGCCGTCCGCGCGGAAAGTCTCAGTGTGGACGTCGAAGACTTAATCCGGGAAATCCAAGGGAAACGGCTTCGATTTTAGCCGCCGATCATAAAAACGAAACGGCAAAAAGTCAAAGACACTTTCAGTGACCATAAGATATTGAATAGAGAAATGGCTGATGAAGCACAATATCTTGCCGTTTCGTCTGCAAGGTTTGACTTTTTACCGGATCGTAAGGGAAAGGAGGAATGAAAATAAACGCAGGCCGAACGCTGGGAGCGCATTTATTTTCCGACGCGGGATGAAATACGTTATTTTTGCCGACGTTCATAGTAACTACGAGGCGCTGAAAACTTTCTTCCTTTATACCGATCATTTTTCCGGGAACATAAAACGGGTGTGTCTGGGAGACGTAGCGGGATATTCAGCCCAACCCAACGAGTGTCTTCGGCTGCTCCTGAAACGGAATATACCCATTATCATGGGGAACCATGACTACGGCGTCATTCATCTCAACGAACGGCGGGACACGTTCAACGAAGTGGCCAAACAAGCGATCCTGTGGCAGTCGCGAATTATCTCCGATGCGAATAAGCGGATTCTTGTCGAACTGCCCTACCTGCTTTCGTTCGACGGACTTTTTTCAGCCGTCCATGGGGATTATACCAATCCCAAAGAATTCAACTATGTTTCGACGATCGAGGAGGCCCAGAATTCCATGTCCGCCATGAAAACCCCGATCGGCTTTGTGGGACACACGCACATTCCCAGTATCTACATCGAGAACCCTGGTGAGAATGGGGAGGATCGATTTATCTATATCAAGATCGAAGATAATAATCGCGTGTTCTATCTGGATGAAAACCGCCGTTATTTGATCAATCCAGGCAGTCTCGGTCAGCCTCGGGACGGCAATCCCCGCGCGTCGTTCGTGCTATTCAATTCCGACGAGATGAGTTTGAAATTCTACCGCATGTCTTACAACATCAAACAGGAAGCGCTCCGCATTCGCAGTGCGAAACTCCCCGAATTACTGGCCGACCGTATTCAGCACGGATATTGATTCATTCGGTTTCGATACTTGGAGAGATGAATTATATTTCGGTATGATAAATGAACGTGAAATGGCGGAGTTGTTGTAAAAACGACTCGATTGGGATCGGTTTGATTAATTGCCGCGGCCTCGGGCACGGGCCATCCGGCTGATTTTCCTTTTCGCGGGAGCCTCTACGCTGCGGACTTTATCCGGGTCGACTTTCGGTGAGGACTGCATTTCCGCTTCGACTTTCTGTTGAAGCGCTTCATTCGCGTTATATCGTTTGATCGCGTCGCCAACCATCTGGTGCTGAACGTCGATCATTTTTTCCTGGCTTTTCACGACATCCAGTTTTCGGCGGTGCTGTTCCAATTTTTTCTGCAAACGGGCTTTCTTGGCCATCAACTCGTCGTATTCGGGGGTTCCCGGTTGAACGTCTTCCGAGGCGGTTTCGATGTCTTTCATCAATGACTCGAATTCGTCTTTGACAGCGTTGAATTCCTTCTCGAAGAGTTCGCCGGTATAGTTCAGGATATCCTTATGCAGGTTCAAGATAATGCTCTGTCGAAGCCGAACGCCATGCTGGTAGGAAGGCAGCCGGTTGAAGTCGAAAGCCACCGCGCTACGGGCGCGGGAGTATTGGCCGACTTGCTCTTTGATGAGACTCAGAATCTTGGGAAGTTTGCCTTGATCGATCACTCCCAGTTTGATCTGAATGAGAACCCGCAGCAGTTTGGGGAACTCGATCAATACGGGACGGTCGTAAAGATGGTCGTTAATCATGATTTCGACATCCCGCAGATCGTTGATCGCATTATCCAGCGAGAGTTTCGCCCGGTTGTGTCGTTCTTTGTAATCCAGGGCTTTCGGCGTGTCGCCATACCCGTTTCTTTCCAGTTTCATCAAGAAATATTTCGTAATTTCAAGCAACAGATTGCCGGTCATCTCGCTGTATTGGATGACGTCATAAGCTTGATCCAGCACCGTCGTTAAAAACGGCTTGAGTGGATCGTTTTCTTGCATTTCCAATACTCTCACCCGGATCGCTTTGACTTCTTCCGGTGAGAACATCAAACTGATTTCCTGGCGGAGGGTTTTCTTGACGTTTGCCGAAGCGGTTTTCGGAGAGAAAAAATTGTACAGTCGGGTCCGGACAGTGATAACCCCTTCCGTTTTTTGCATGCAGAGTTGGCTTTGAATGTTGAGGAGTGAGGAGAATAAGGCCGTGACTTCTTTAACCGACTTGCCTTCTAGTTCCTTATCGAGATTCTCCATAATCTCGTAGATTTCGACGCGTTTATCCTTGACAACTTGTTCGACATCGACTTCGGACTGGCTCTCGGTCTCCATCAACTGAGCCGCATCGAATGATGCTTTTACATCATCGAAAACGAGATCCCGAACGGCTTCCTGGATATTTTCACCTTGATTGAGTTTTTTGGCGAAAGCCCGGTCGGATTTCTTTTTAGCCAGTTCTTCCGTGGACAGGCCATCTTCTTCATTCAGAAGTTTTTCCGTCTCAAGAAGCTCGTCGATATCGAAATTATCTAAATCGTTTGTTTTATTCATATTCAAAAAGGCTCAACTCTCATTGCAAGAAAAAACAATTCATCGAATTTTTAACGGTAAAAAAGATCGGAGATCAAATCATTTTAAATATGATACACGAAATCGGAAAAGAGTCTATTGAAGATTCCAATTATTTATTCGTCCTCCCAAAGAGAGCAATAAAAAAGATCGATTCGTACATTGGACTCCGTTTTTCAGCAAGAGGTTTCTGGAATGTGTGGTGCTGATCTTTTACACGATTAACCTAAAGTCAGACCTCGCAAATCCACTCCTAAATCGACCCATTTTTTTGGACATCTT
>CAZSIZ010000350.1:0-6263 GCA_964606645.1 uncultured bacterium | reverse complement strand
ATTATGTATTGATAATGTTGATATTTTTACATAATTTCATGCGATTGCCCTGCAAAGATCAGAGTAGAGGTGGTTCATACTCCCTGTTGATAAAGCATCTTCAATTTTTTCCTTGACTTTATAGAGAAAGATATTGAATATTGATACGCAAGGACGTGTGAACGTTAACGAATAACGACAAACGGGTATATGAAATGATTGCGCGATTCAACTTACAGCAAAATAAATTCGCACGTTTGCTTTTCGGTCTTGCCGCATCCATGTGCTTGCTGATGTCAACCTCCTCACACCAGAATCTGCACGCGAGTCCCTTTGAAACGCCGGTCGTTGTTGATTGTCGCCCGGTTCCTGCTTGGGCAGACCTTGTTTACATTTCGATCCGCCATGGCGAGCGAGATGACGCGGGTATGATCCCTGCTGAAATTTACGTCGCCGACTCCAACAGTTCCAATACTCTGCGTCTTTCCTTCAGCCTGTTCGCCTATATCCATGTCGCCGTCTCTCCAGGACGCGACCTGATTGCCGCTGGACTGATTATTGAAGACACAAACGGTAACGGCTCTTACGAGGCTGCCGATGTGAAGCGCTTATGTGTCATCAATCCCGCCACCGGTGAGCAGACAGACCTTGCTGGCGAATACGACGCCACCTGGGGAGGAATCGTTTGGTCTCCCGATGGGAATTTTCTCTATGCCTCGATGACGCGGGATTATCTGACCTGGAATATCTATCGGATTCGCCTTTCCGACGGCTCGGTCGAGAGTATGACCGATGGATTAAACGCCCAACTGGGTGTTCCCGGAATCCGGCACTGGGTTTCCGACGTCTCGGTTTCCCCCGATGGTGAATGGCTTACTGGGATATTCGCTCACCCAGAGGAGACGGGATTCTATAAGAAGATGCGAATCATCGAGTTTCGTTCGGATGGCACGTCAGCCCGATTTCTGACCGATGGAGGAGAACTAAGTCCCGGTCAATACGGCCTATTCCCCGCCGGAGATTTCGATCCCGAATTCAGCCCGGACCTGTCGAAGGTCGTTTTTGCCCGTGTCACCGGAGTTGGATTCAATGGCCCTCTCGCCACATCGGATATCGTTACGGTCTCCCGCGACGATCTGACGATCGAAAACCTTTCAGGGGCGGGTAATCCCGCCAGTCATGGTATTCCCAACTGGAGCCATGACGGACGCATCGTCTTCACTGAATGGCGCGCTGCCGATCCACTCTACAGCGGCCCGATGATTCTGAGTGTGCTGGGGCAACCGCCCGTGCGGTATTGGCCGGCTGTCGGAGGCACGCACGCGCGCTGGATTCCACCCAGCCAGACCGTCACCTCGCATTGGTCTCTCTACTGAATACTGTTTTCTGACAGATTATGTCATGAACGTATCGAACCTTCTCTCTTTGAAGGCACTTACGTTAAGTATGGTTTACCATGCCCATTCCCTCCCCAGCCGCTCCTCCAGAGTTTTCTGTACTTTGACGTATGGCTTTTTTCCGGCGAGGTTTTCTCGTTCGATCCAGGTTCCGTTCATGCGGTAGAGTTCGGGTGGGGCGGTTTCGTTGAGGATCAGTTTCCACTCCATCGTTCGAAGCATTGACGTGCGATGATCCGGCTGCATACATTGCCGCATGACGCGGGTGTGGAGCGGGGTTTCATCTTTGTCGTCCAGGGTGATGGAGGGATCGACGATATCGGATGCGACATCGCCATACGCGCCCGACGCGTAAATCGCGAAATCTTCTTCTCGCTTGCTTTCGCCTTGCAGGAACGGTTTGAGCGAACGGCCCATGAGATCGTCTCTTTCCTTGCCACCTGTCAGATCGATCAGCGTGGGGAACAGGTCCACGCACTGAGCCAGGTTTTTGATCCGCAATCCCCCGGCGATTCGTCCCGGCGCGCTCCAGATCATAGGGACATGCAGCAGGGCATCGTAGAGAAAGATTCCTTTGCGAACCATGCGGTGTTCGCCCATGAAATCACCATGATCGGAGGTGAAGACGACGATGGTGTTATCCGCGATTCCCGCGCGTTCCAAAGCGTTCATCAACCGCCCGATTTGCGCGTCCACGCCCCATTCGATGGCGGCGTAGTAATAGCGCAGGGTTTCGGTCAGATCGGCCTCGGTCATTTGATGGCTTTTCATCATTCGGGCGAATTGCGCTAGTCGTTCGCTCAGGGCGGAAGCGGGCACGTAAGGCGGCGGTTTCATATCCTTGGAATGATAACGGCGGGTGTATTCGGCCGGGGCCATATAGGGCGGATGAGGATCGAAGTAACTGACATGGAGGAAGAAAGGTTCGTCCGGTTTGCTCTCCTCGATGAATTGGACGGCCTCATCGGTATTGCGGCGGGGATGGCATAATTCCTCCGGCCAGTAGACGTCGCTGTGCCAGTGAGGGGGGATGAACCGGCTGTACTTTCTGAACGGTTCACGGGCGCGGATGCTGGCCCGATCGAACGCATTGAAGGCGGATTTCCGATAGGTGTGATTCTTGCCGATCCAGCCGGTCCGGAAGCCCCGATCCATGAAATGACCGGCCAGCGTATCGCCAATATCCAAAAACGATCCGTCTCCCTTGGCGGTGTTGCTCAAGCGGCCCGTCTGGTGAGGATACTTGCCGGAAAACATCGACATCCGGGAAGGGATACACACGGAATTGTTGCAATAGGCGTTTTCAAACAGAGTTCCGCCAGCAGCCAGCCGGTCGAGATGGGGAGTGCGCGCGTTGGGATGTCCCAAGCAGCCGAGTGCATCGCCCCGCATCTGATCACAGATCACGAACAGCACGTTCGGGGGACGGTCTTGCGCTTTGCCCAGTACGGCTGGAGCGGAAGAAGCAGTCAGTATTCCTCCCGCCACGAAACGGGAGCCGGATTTGACGAATTGGCGGCGATCGAGGGTTTTGGAAGACATGATGAACCTCATTTTTCGATTTAACGTCCGTTGAATCATTGGCTGATTTTTTGATTTTTTTAACGATTTTGATAATAATTGCTGGAATAATTTATCGTATTCGTAAAGTTTGTCTTCTGAAACCGTGTAAAGTAACGTTATAGCGACTTCGACAGAATGGTATCGATATTGCTATGTTAACAAAGTAAAGAACTAGAGTTATCGTATCATAGGGGGTCACTCATGCTAACAGACAGTGCTTGCAAACCCAATACCGAGCGCCGTTCTTATCAACGCGCTAAAGTCAGTGTTCCTTTTCTCTACAACCTCGGTGAGAGCGTATCGGTTCTGAACGGTGAATGGAAAGAAGCGAACACCTGGGACCTCGGTCCGGCTCTCATCGGTGGGCTTTCTTTCTATTCCAGCGATCCGATCGAGACTGGAAGCCAGATTCATATCGCCCTTTATACCGACCTCGAAAAGAAGCGTTTACTTGAAACCTCGGATGAAGAGATACCCGGCATCCACACAGGGCACATCTCGAATGTGACCGACGACGATCGAGGGAAAAAATTTGTCGTCATGCTCACCGGATTCGAGCCTGGAGATTCCGAAAGCGGGCAGCAGCCGGGATGTTCGGTTTTAAGTTTCGATTAATCATTTATCATTGTATACCCCACCTCCATTCTAAGAATCATTCCTCCCTTTTATGTTTAGATCGATGGTACGCTACGTTGCGCTTTGAACCTACCCAATTAATACCTTCCGGAACCAAACAGGTTTGTCAGTTGTTTTGTGGTGCGGGCTTCCAGCCTGCAATATTTCTTAACGAAGCAGGCGAAAAGTCTGCTTATAACCGCTTTGCGATCGATTTGACTGATAAAAAAATAATCCCTAAACCTTAACCCCTAAACCCTGTTGTTAACGTCTTCCCGATCGATTGAAAACATGGGATAATAGTGTGAGATCGAAACGAGTGAAAAAGGCGGTCCTAATGGGGCTTGAACGGATAGAGGAAAAGGTCTGCGCGGGTGGGCGAATCGATGACGGCGAAGCGCTGACGCTGATGCGCTCGAATGACGTTCACACCCTGGGACGCATGGCGGAAGCCGTCCGGCAGCGATGGAACGGCAACCAAGCCTACTTTATCATCAACCGGCACATCAATTACAGCAACGTCTGCATCGGTCGGTGTTCGTTCTGCGCGTTCTCCCAGCCGGACAAAAATTCGCCCCTGGCTTTTACCTACGGCATCGATGAAATGCTCGAACGTGCCCGGAAAGGGGCCGGCGAGGGCGCGACGGAATTTCATATCGTCGGGGGGCTTCATCCCGATCTGCCTTACGAGTATTACCTCAATCTGCTTACGGCTTTGAAATCCAATTTCCCTGCGATTCAGTTGAAATGTTTTACGGCGGTGGAAATCTCCCATCTCAGCCGGTTGTCGAGCCGTTCGATCGAGCAAGTGCTGACCGATCTGATCCAAACCGGGCTGGATGCCCTGCCCGGAGGCGGGGCGGAAATGTTCTCCCAACGAGTGCGGGACCGCCTCTGTCCCGACAAGTTGTATGTGGACGAGTGGCTGGAGGTTCACCGAACCGCTCACGGATTGGGCCTGAAAAGCAACGCCACCATGCTCTACGGCCACATCGAACGGGCGGATGAGATCGTCGATCATTTCAGCCGCTTGCGGAAATTACAAGACGAAACCGGGGGATTCCTTACGTTCATCCCCTTGCGTTTTCAGCCACGCAATACGAAACTGGACGGCGTGATGTGCACCGGACTTCACGATACGCGCGTTCACGCCGTTGCGCGGATTTATCTGGATGTGATTCCTCACATCAAAGCGTATTGGACGATGCTGGGTGTCAAAACCGCCCAGGTCATGCTGCGATTCGGTGCGGACGACTTCGACGGGACGGTCGCCGACGAAAAAATCGCTCACCGGGCCGGATCGGAAGCACCGAAACTTTTAACCGTCCCGGAAATCGAACGGTTAATCCGCGAAGCCGGGCGGGAACCGGTTGAACGGGATACCCTGTTTCAGCCGGTCAACCGGGACAGATCACTCCCGGCTCCGGCACCATGACAAGGAAAACTAATAATAAAGGAACAGACTTATATTGAAACGCTTATGACTGAATTGCCTTCATCATTCAAAAACGCCGAACTGCTGATCCTGGACATGGATGGCGTCTTGACCAGCGAGCAGGCCTATTGGGACGCGGCGGGATTGGTAATCCGGGATATTCTGGAAAGCTCAGCTTTTCTGGGACTCAGTCCACCGGATTATTCGCCCATTGCCGACGTGTTCTATCAGCGTCTACTGCGGGGATCGCGTTCGGATTGGCGTAAATATCTGCCAGCGAAACTGATCGTCAGCGCCAAGGCGAGGGGCATCAACAGCAATTGGGATTTAGCCTATCTGACAGTCGGACTCTATCTCGCACAGCTTTTCGCGCCTTTCTCCGCATTGCATTTTGCGCTGACTCAAAACACCGATCCACTCTCCAACGACCCGGATTCCGAGGATTCCGGGTCGGAACTCAACAATGCGGCACAGTTACGAGAATCGCTTTCGCCGATCCTGGAGCGGCTTCAACAGTTATCTATAAAAAATGAGTGGACTCAATTTTTAAGGCTGGATGATTTTCACCTTTGGGGAGAATACTTTCGCCAACAGGATCGCCGGATGACACCGATCGATAAGATCGAACAGCGCGTGATGGATGATTTCCATCCCAACGTGTCGGGAATCCAACTTCTGGAGGAACTCAATCCAATCATTGAAGATCAACTGAACCAGGCCCGATTCAATTTATTCGGCCGCTATACGGACTTATGGGAGGATTGCCGCGTTCTATTTCAGGAATGGTATCTCGGCGGCGAGCTCTACGAGCAAACGTACGGGCGGCCGAGCCGAATCCCTTCCAAACCGGGATTGATCCATCAGGAAATACCGCTGAACGGTTTGAAGAAAACACACGACTGTCTGTCTCAATTGCGGGATTGCGGAATACGGCTCGCTATCGCGACTGGACGTCCGCATAAAGAAATTATGACTCCGCTGCGGGAATGGGAGATGCTCGATTATTTCGAACTGGACCGGATCGTCACTCATTGCGACATCGAAACGGCGGAGGCAGAGCTGAAAGCCGAAGGAATCGAAGACAATCTCGGCAAACCTCATCCCTTCGCTTTTCTGAAGGCGCTCTATCCAGAGAAAAGCGCGAAAGATATTCATCAACTTAGCGAAAGTCTCATCCCCGATCCTCATCGAACCATCATCGTTGGGGATGCGCTGGCGGATATCTGGGCGGCGTCCAAGATCGGGTGTCCCAGTGTGGCGTTGTTGTCCGGAGT
>CAZSIZ010000349.1:3880-6277 GCA_964606645.1 uncultured bacterium | reverse complement strand
CCGACATCCAAGAAACAACGATCGTTTCGATGATGTTGCCCCAGTGACCCATCAAGAGTATTGAAGGGCGATAGATGAAGAAAAACGGAATGATGTATTTCATCACGGCTAGACGGATGGCCACACCGGCCACTTTATCCCACCGGGTGTTGGCTATTGTTGCTGCGGCGAAAACGGCGGTGCAGACCGGAGGCGTCAGGCCGGATAGAATCGCGCAATAGAAGATGAACATATGCGCAGATAGGGGAACGATACCCATCATCTGCAGGGCAGGTCCCACCACTGAGGCGGCCAAAACATAGGCAGCGGTGGTGGGTATACCCATACCCAGGATAAGGCTGACCGAGGCTGCCAGAATCAAAGCGAGAAAGACGTTGCCCGAGCTGGCTCCGATGATCATTTCGCTCAGTTTGATGCCCACCCCGCTCAACGAGATCATGGCAATGGTTATCTGGGCGCAGATCAACAAACTCACTACGGTGACCATTCCGCGTCCGGCTTTTTCAATCCCGGTCCAAAGGACCCGGCACCGTTCTATGAAGGCGGCTTTTGACAGCGTATTTACGAATAAAAAAAGAAAAACGTTCGTTACGATTGCCAGGAAAGCGGCCTTTGACGGTGTATGGCCCATGAACAGGCTGGTCAGCAACACAACGATGGTCAGACCGACCGGTCCGCTGGTGCGCCAGTTGAAAACATCCTTCGCCTTTGGAATCTCCTCGGGCGGTACCCGTTTCAGATTGGCCTTTCGGGCCTCCAGATCGATGCTCACCCAAACGCATGTGTAGAACAATAAGGCCGGCAGGGTGGCTGAAAGCGCGATCTTAAGATACGGTTCACCGATCAGTTCGCTCATAATAAATGCGCCGGCTCCCATGATCGGCGGAGTGATCTGTCCGCCCGAAGAGGCGGTCGCCTCCACGCCGCCTGCAAAGTGATCTTTGTAGCCGAGGCGTCTCATCATCGGGATTGTAAAGTTGCCGGTTGTTGCCACATTCGCGATGGCGCTGCCGGACAGCATGCCGAACAGTCCGCTGGCCACGGTTGCCACTTTGGCAGCCCCTCCGTAGGAGCGCCCGCCCGCCAGAAGGGCTATCTTCATGAAACTGGCTGCACCCCCGGTGGTCAGCAAAATGGCACCGAAGATGATGTAGGCAGCTACCAGGGTAGCCGAGATACCGGTTAAAATACCCCAAATGCCCTCGGCTCCAAGATAGAGATATTCGATGACATATTGAAAGCTAAACCCGGGATGCCCCCAATATCCTGGGATGTGGCCGCCCAAAAGGGAATACCCCATGGAAGTCGTAGCGATTATCGGAAGAGACCAGCCGGTCGCCCGGCGTGCCGCCTCAAGAACAATGAGGATGAGCACTCCTCCCATCACCACCTCATGGGGTTGGGCCTCGACCCCGAGGCTTTCCATCAACCGGTCGTAATTGAAGATGATATAGATACACAGGACGGTCGAAATTAAAGCCAGAAAGATATTGATCACACTCGGCCGCAGCCCTCTATGTTTACTCTTGAACGTGGGCAGCATTAAGAAACACAGAACCAGACTGAAGGCAGCATGGATCGACCGCTGGATCATGTTGGGGTATTGCCCGAATCCGGCGGTGTAAATCTGGAAGAGGACAAATAATATACAGACCAGTCTGATTAGGACCCACCAGAAGGAATTGGCCGGGTCCGAAGCCGAATCGATTTGTTCTTCTTTCTCGACGCTCATGCTGTTTCCGGATTTTATCAAAGGATACGCGTGACCTTAGCCATCACGGTTCGGACCGACGGCCCCGGCCGTCTTGAGACCGGAGCCGTCGGGTTGTTGGAGTTACTTTGCCTCGGGTGGGATCAGATTGTCGGGCACCTTGACCCCGATCTCCTTGTAATAGCGGATTGCCCCTACGTGCAAGGGAAACTTGGTGAACTTCATCGTGTTCGCTGGGATATCAAATCCCTTCATGGCCGGATAGGCCGCCTCCTGATACTTTATGCCGTCGTGAATACCTTTGACGATCTGATAGGCCTGTTCTTCGGTCAGACTGTCGGAGTAGCTGATGAAGCCGATGCACTGAACCGGGGTGGTATAGGCGGAAAAGCCCGGAATAGTCCCATCGGGCACCTTAGTGAAGTTGACGAACGGCATGGCTTTCTGGACCGTGGCCACCTTATCCGTCGTCCAGTTGAGTATCTTTATTTTGGTGAAGGCCTTAAGCTCTTTGGTTGTGGCATCCAGATCGAGACCCGCTCCGGCTTTGGTGTAGCCGGCGATACGATTGTCCTTAACCGCCGCCACGGCGTCGGACAGGCTGGCTCGGAAATAATCGGGTTTTATTCCAACGCTGTCGAGGATTTGTTCTACAACCTGCTCGGTGGCCGAGCCGCGCATTCCGG
>CAZSIZ010000349.1:0-3870 GCA_964606645.1 uncultured bacterium | reverse complement strand
TATTTTTTGCCGACCAACCCGTTAAGGTTCTTAATACCCGAATCTGCCCGCACAACATAGTTTTGTGCGGCATAGGTATAGAGCCAAAGCGCCCGGAGCTTTGGCCTGGGTTTTGTCTTGTACTTGCCCATGCCTTTATAGGCCTGGAAAAAAGTGGCCCATGTGCCCAAACCCATTTTGAGCTGACCCCGGTGGATCCGCTCCAGATTGTCCACAGCCCCGCCGGTGGCCACGATGGTCACATTGACCTTGTCACCGACGGTGGAATTGATGGACTTGCCCGCTGATACCGCATAAACATAGTGACTCGATGCCGTACTTGTCGAACCGCTCAGAATCTTGTCCACCGCCCCTGCCGGACCAACCGTTCCAAAGACAAAGATTACGGCCGCCAACACGGCCAACCCACTGATAAACCTTTCATTCTTCATGACAAAACCCTCCTTTCCGTTAGTATCAGTATCCACTTATTACCATCCCGCGTTTTCGTTACCGGGACGATTAAAAACAATCAACCCCGGCTACGCAGATCGCCGGCGGTTTTTGCCGGCGGGCCCTTGATTTTAACACTTATTGCATAAGATGCAAATCGCTAAAGGATCGTCCCTAGTACAGCAAAATGTGGAAATCGGTTAATACATCCAGAGTTTGGGATTCATATCACCTATGTTTTTAAATTAATTGTTTGGAGCAAGTATAAGAACGATTTTGTCGTGGAGTTTAAAGTCAGTGACAGCGAGAGCGAGTCTTCCTGTGTTTCCATATTAGGATCCCGGTAGCCTGTCAAGGTCAAATTGGTTTACATCTTTCATTTCGGTCGGTCGTCTCTGAATTTCTTAAACTTGTAATTTTTTAGAATACCGGCGTAATGATCCACTGGAACAAACTCTAGCTTCGGCGTCACCTCCAGCGTACGGCGTACGGCTTCCGGTACTTTTTCAGACAGTTCGGCCCTCTGGTTTTCCTCGCAGGCAACACGAATCAGTATCACGTCCTCGGAAAAAGGATCCGACAGGTCGACTTTGGTAACAATGATTTCATATTCCTCAATCGCTTCAATTTTGCTAAGGACGTCGTAAAGAGTTGGAACGTTTATAAGAGTCCCTTTGACTTTAACTATCCCTCCGACCCGATAGGGCGTGCTTGTAAAGCGCGGTTCCCAGCTCCCGCAATTCGGGCATGGTTCATATGTCATGGAGCATATATCACCGACTACATATCTGAGCAGACATGTCCCCCTCCGGTCCAGGTGCGTTATCACCACCAGGCCCTGCTCACCCTCGGGCACCGGCTCCAGGGTCGTCGGGTTCAGAATCTCGAAAAAATAGCGCGCAGGTTTCGGCAAATGGAATCCCTGCATCTCCTTGCATTCCGGGCTTGGCCCCTGCTTCTCCGTGAAGCCGTAGCCGTTGAGAATCCTCACGTTTTTTGCACCCAGGTCGGCGATCCTGCGGCGAATATCGTCCCGCATGCCGGCGGGGCAGCCTTCACCCATGGGCATCACCAGATTAACGGAACTGAAATCGCATCCCAGATCCTGTGCCGCCATGATCAGTCGGCGCAAAAAGAAACTGATTCCCCAGAGGACCGTGACCGTTTGTTTTTGGATCATCTCAATGGCTTCGCTGGACCTCCGGATCAGATCAAATCCCCCATCATAACTGCCGCCATATCCGGATATGAGCTTGGCGCCAACGGCCTGCGTACCGTAAAGCGCGCTGAGATAACCCTGGTGGGGAACCGAGGTCAGGGGGAAAAGATTGATGACCGTGTCTTCCTGAGTAATGCCGACTATTTCGGCCATTCGCTTGAGCTGCGATATACGCGCATAGTGGTCGTAGGACGTGTCGTAAAATGGGACCGGGTCTGAAGTGGAGCCGGCAGTGTATATTATTTCCCATACGGTTTTCTCTTCCCGGGTGGCTCCGGATATACTGTTCATGTCCAGCTTGAAATCATCGGGTTGTGCAAGGTAGTCTTCCTTATAGGTCAGCGGGAGTTTGGCAATGTCATCCAATCCTTTGATATCCTTGAGGGTCAAGCCCTTTTTCTTGAAGCACTCCGTATAATAGGGATGCGCTTTAAAAACCAAGTCGATTTGCCGAAGAAACCTTTCCTCCTGGACCGGGCGAAGATCCTCGATTCGGGTTACGACATTTCCGGGCGATTGCAACATGTTCGTCTCCTGATCTAAGGTCTGACACCATTCTTAGGCGTAGGCCCCAGCTCCGTCTTAAGATAGTTTTGTGCAGCTTCGATGAAGTTGCACAGCCTCATTCTGGTTTCTCGGGGGTCGATGATGTCCTCCAACGCAAAAGCCTCGGCTGTGCGGGAAGGCGAACCCAGGGCCAGCATTTCCGCTTCGATCTCCTTCATCCGTTTGGCCGGATCGGAACTGCTCTCTATTTCACGCTTAAAAGATGCAGCGACCCCTCCTTCGATGGGCATGGATCCGAACTCTGCAGAGGGCCAGGCCATCCGGTAGCACAGGCGATTGTTGA
The DNA here is from genome assembly GCA_964606645.1 of uncultured bacterium. Classification (GTDB taxonomy): domain Bacteria; phylum Hinthialibacterota; class Hinthialibacteria; order Hinthialibacterales; family Hinthialibacteraceae; genus CAZSIZ01. Next base: position 1,369 of record CAZSIZ010000349.1, on the reverse strand, counting down.
CATATGTCAGGGCGCCCGCCATTCCGTAACATTTTCGAATAATTACCGTAAATCGAGGCACGGTGGCCTGCATTCCGACGTGCATCGCACGCATTCCGGCCCGCAGGGTCCCCATGGACTCGGCCTTGGGACCTATCATGAAACCTGGGACGTCCACCAGGAAAACCAGCGGAATGTGAAATTGATCGCATACTTCACAGAAATGCCCCATCTTATTGGAATCCCGTGCATCCGGAGCCCCGGCATTGATCATGGGGTTGTTGGCGACAATCCCCACGGGAAATCCGTTAAGCCGGGCGAGTCCGGTGATGGCTGCGCGCCCGAATGTCGGTTGAACTTCGAAAAAGCTGCCCCGGTCAAACACCAGCTTGATGACCCGTCGCATGTTATAGGGTTTCATACGGTCCTTTGGAACGATTGAAATCAGCTCTTCTTCCCGCCGATCCGGTGGATCGCCGGTAGACCGGTAAGGCGGCATTTCCCAGACGTTTTGGGGCATGTAGCTTAAGAATCGTTTGATCTGGTCAAAGGCTTCCGTCTCCGACTTGACCGCGTTATCAATAGCACCGGCTTTGTCCACGGCAATATGAGCGCCGCCCAGTTCTTCCTTACTCACTTTCTTTGACAGCGCACGTTCCACCAAAGGGGGGCCGGCAGCGAAAAGCTGTGACGATCCCCTCACCATCACCGAAAAATGAGACATCATCGCCCGCCCCGCAGGACCGCCTGCAGTGGCTCCCAACACGGCCGAAACAACCGGCACAAGACCCAGCAGCTGCATACAGCGCTCAAAGCCGTCTTTTGCCGGGAGGCGCTTGTACTTGGTTTTCAAGGTAGAGGCAATGTTTGCGCCGGTACCGTCTATTAGGTTGATCAGAGGAATCAGCAGCTCTCGGGCCATATCCTCAACGAATCCGCCCTGGCCGCCTTTACGGCGTGCCAATCCGGCGCTGGAGCCGCCTCTGACGGTAAAGTCCTCACCCCCAACGGCTGTCCACCGACCATTGACCTTCCCCATACCCATGACATATGGAGCCGGAACGATGTCCTTGAATTTGCCATCTTCATACTGGGCGTCACCGGTTACCTGACCGACTTCAGTAAAAGAGCCGGCATCCAACAATTCGTCGATCCGTTCTCTTATGGTCAGCTTTCCCTGTTGGTGATGCCTGTCCACCCGCGCCTCACCACCCAGTTGGAGGGCCTTTTGCCGTCGTAAATTGAGTTCCTCAACTTCCGATATCCAGCTCATTTCCAAAACCTCTCTTTCTCTTAAGCCTTCCGGTTCATCCGGAACCGCTGCCGGATTCTATTAATTAGCCACCCCAGTACGATAGTTCCTACCTACGGGGCAGGCAGACCCACGCAG
>CAZSIZ010000348.1:0-6280 GCA_964606645.1 uncultured bacterium | reverse complement strand
GAAACTTAGGGATTTTTGATGGATGATTGGTTTCAATTAGTGAGGTCTGAATTAGGAGAAGAGGGAATGTTTTCGGTTTGAAGAAACCATCATCATTGAAAAAAAACTTCTCTTCTTGATTTGAATAAAGCGGACCTATTTACCCATCGATCCCAGTGTATAATATTAAATATCGAAGAGACGTTGACTCAGTGGATTTTGAAAGGGAAACAATATGCTTCGGCGTGTGAAAGAAGCGCTCAAACATCGAACGATTAAACTGTTGGGCTATTTAGCGAAGATGCAGCAGCGGATCGTTCCATGCTATGTGAATGGCCAAGTGATTCTGCTGGACGTGCAGTCCGAACTGGAACAGTTCCGTGCCAGCACGTACGCGACGAAAGAGCCTGAAACGTTGGAGTGGATCGAGCGTTATTTCAAAACGGACGATGTGTTATACGATGTCGGCGCCAATATCGGCCTTTACTCGCTGTACGCCGCCCGAGTGCTGAAAGGACGCTGTCAAATATACGCATTCGAGCCGGAAGCCCTCAATCACGCGAAATTGAACCAGAATATTTTTCTGAACGGATTTTCCGGGCAAATCACACCCTGCTGTCTGGCTTTAACAGAAACATTAGGGTTCGATCGGCTTTATCTCAACCCGGAATGTTTTCAGCGATTCGGCCAAGGCCAAGATCAGGGATTGGCTCCAGGTGGAGCGATGCATAATTTCGGTGCGGCGAAGGATTTTCAGGGAGAGTCATTCCGGCCCATTCACGAACAGGGCATGTTAGGCGTTCCACTGGATCGATTGTGGAAAGAGTGGGGATTTGATTTTCCCACTCATATCAAAATCGATGTTGACGGATTGGAAGAAGAAGTCATTGCCGGGGCGGATGAAACCATTCGCGATCCTCGTCTCAAATCGGTTCTGGTCGAAATCTCAGTGGGCCGCAGCGGCAAGCATCCGATCATCGACTTGTTTGCTTCAGCCGGATTCGACCTGATCCCTCCAAACGATTTTTCAGCTCACTCCAACGACAAACTCAAAGGTGGTCGCTATGAAGGCTGCCAGAATCATATCTTCGTCCGTCCGGATTGATTTTGGTGATATCGGCGTTCCATTCAATTCGTGGGGAAATCCTTAACCGCCTGAATGACCTCATCCTGATCCGCTTCGCTTAGTTGATTGAAGAAGGGCAGGCGCAGCAGCCGTCCGCTTAAATCTTCAGTCACCGGGCACAATCCTTCCCGCCCACCGTATTGCTTTCCCATCGGCGAGAGATGCAGGGGTAAGTAATGAAAGACGCTTTGGATGTCGCGTTCTTTTAAGTGCTGGATCATTGCTTGACGCTGTCCGGCAGAGGGCATCAACAGGTAATAGAGATGATAGGGCTGACGACAGTGGGGCGGGACGATCTGCCGATCGATTTTCCTCTCGACCGCCCACTCGGATAGTCCGGCATGATAACGGTTCCAAATCCGTTCGCGTACCGCTTGGATAACGTCGACCGCTTCCAGTTGCGCCAGAAGATACGCCGCGAGTATATCCGACGGCAGGTAGCTGGAACCGACGTCAATCCAGGTGTAGTGATCGGCTTCCCCACGATGAAACTGCCGCCGGTTCGTCCCCTTTTCCCAAACGACCTCCGCGCGTTCGATGTAGTTCTCATCGTTGACAAGCAATGCCCCGCCCTCGCCGCAGATGATGTTTTTGGTTTCGTGAAAACTCTGGGCCGCGAAGGTGCCGAAGGTTCCGAGAGGACGGTCCCGGTAGGTTCCGAACAAGCCGTGAGCGTTATCTTCGATGACCGTCAGACCGTGCTGCCGGGCGATGTCCAGAATTGCGTCCATCTCGCAGCCCACGCCCCCGTAATGCACGGGAACGATGGCGCGGGTGCGTGGAGTAATCAGCGCTTCGATTTGGGTTTCATCCAGGTTAAGCGTATCGGGCCGGATGTCGATAAAAACCGGTTTGACGCCCCGAAGCACGAACGCGTTGACCGTCGAGACGAACGTAAACGACGGCACGATGATTTCATCGCCCGGTTTCAGGTCCAGCAGAAGCGCCGCCATTTCCAGCGCGTGGGTGCAGGAGGTCGTCAGCAGCGCTTTCCGAACACCGAGACGCCCTTCGAGAAACGACTGGCAACGCTGAGTGAATTCGCCGTCTCCGGAGATGCACCCGCTATCGATCGCTTGACGGATGTAGTCGAATTCCTTGCCCACCAGATACGGGCGATTGAATGGGATCGGTTGACTCATAACTTTATATTGGGGAACGAATAAATGTTGTGCACACTATACGAACTCCCGAACGGAAATGCAATCCTTTCCGGTCCGCTTAACGAGAAAGTAAGGATACACCGGTATCCTTTCGACATGGGATATGATTTAATGCGCCTTGGTTTCAAAGATTACAATTGAAAAGGATCAATCATGCGAAAATTCGTTTCGGCAGCCATCTTAATCGTTTTGTTTTCCACCGATCCCCAGACCGTTTCGAGTGAGGAGACGTTTCGGAAAACCTCAAGCGTTCTATACCCCCGCGCGCTTTCGTTGAACGCAATCGCCAATGCGGAGAAATTCGAGTGGGCCAGACAGGCCCGCGACCGGATCGTCGAGCGGGCAAAGCCATGGGTCGAGACCTCCGATGACGATCTGTGGGCGATGATGTTCGGCCCGGCGATCCCGCGTTCGTGGATGGTCTGGTCGGACGGATACTGTCCTTCCTGCAAGAAGGACGTCAAGATGTATTCGTGGAAAATCGATCCCTGGAAATTCCCTTTCAAGACGCAATGCCCTCATTGCGACATGCTATTTCCAACGAATGATTTCTCTGCTTTTTACCGCTCCGGCCTGGACCGTCACGCTGTTTTCGATCCCAAATTGGCCGACCGTTCGTTGTTGTTCAACTCGGATCATCCCGATCCAGCCGATCCGCTGCACCGCTTCGGTGTCGATGATGGAACCGGGTATGTGGAGGGAGAGAAGCGCTGGCGTTTTATCGGCGCGTATTTAATCTATGGCCATTGGAAAATATTGGTGCTGGCCGGTGTCAATCATCTGAGCGAGGCCTATTTCGTTACGGGTGAGCCAATTTACGCGCACAAAGCCGCGATTCTGCTCGACCGGATCGCAGACGTGTATCCCACATTCGATTTCATCGAGCAGGCGGTGGTTTACGAACGCAAATTAGGCTCGAACGGGTATGTCTCCACCTGGCACGACGCCTGTGAGGAAGTGCGCGAACTGGCCCAGTCCTACGACCGCATTTTCGATGCGCTTCCAGAGGACACGGAACTGGTCAAGTTCCTTTCCCGCAAGGCGGAAACCTTCGACCTTGAAAACAAAAAGCGTACGTTTGTCGAAATCCAAAAAAACATCGAAGACCGTATCTTTCGCGACACCATCGCTCACGAATATAAAATCAAATCCAACTATCCCCGCACACCGGTTTCAATCGTGACGATGGAAACGGTGGTTGGATGGCCCGCGAACCGGGACCGCGTCATGAAACTTATCTCGGACATCATCGACACCTCGACGAAGGTTGATGGCGTAACGGGCGAGAAAGGGATGACCGGTTACGGCACGATCGGGCCGCGCGCGTTGGGCGAACTGATCGGCGTTTTCGACCGGCTCGATCCCAATCTGTTTCGCAGCCTCTATTCTAAATTTCCCGTGCTGCACCAGACCTATCGCTTTCACGTAGACATGTGGTGCATGGAAACGTTCTACCCCCGCGTGGGCGATTGCGGAACTTATGGACAGCAGGTGGCGAACTTCGCCGGGCTGACGTTTCGCCCTTACGCCGCCGGATCCGAACCGTCCATGTTTCAGTTCCTCTGGCGTCTGTACGAATTGACCGGCGATCCGACTTTCGTGCAATGCCTCTTCATCGCCAACGGCAAAACGGTTGACGATTTGCCGCACGATCTCTGCACCGCCGATCCCGAAGCGTTTCAAAAAAAGATCGAAAAAATCGTTTCTGAAATTGGAATAGAAATCAAACTTCCCGACGTCAACAAGCGCCAATGGAAACTGGCCGTTCTCCGCTCCGGCAAGGGGCAGAACCGGCGCGCCGCCTGGATCGATTACGACTCCGGTGGCAAACACAGCCACAAGGACGGTATGAACATCGGCCTGTTCGCCAAAGGCTTGGATTTGCTGCCCGATTTCGGCTATCCCCCGGTCGGCTACGGCGGCTGGGATTTTCCCAAAGCGGTCTGGTACACGAAAACGGCGGCACATAATACAATTGTAGTCGATGGGCAGAACCAGCAGGGTTGTGAAGGCAAAACAATCCTATGGGGCAGCGGAAAGACAATCCACCTCATCCGCGCCTCCGCACCCGATATGATCCCCGGCAACCAAGAAGAAAATCGTTACGAACGAACCCTGGCGCTGGTCGATCTTTCGCCGGAAGACTCGTATCTTCTGGATGTTTTCAACGTGAAGGGAGGAAACGATCATGCCAAGTTCGTCACGCCCTTCTTCGGCACACCGAAAACTTCCGGCTTAAATTTAAAACCAGCTCCCGATTTCGGACACGACACGCTGATGCACAACACTCAAACGGATTCATCCCCGAACGAAAACTGGTCCGTCGATTGGACGATTGACGACTACTACAAATACCGTAAAGATAATCCCCCCGTCCACCTTCGATATACCGGCCTCACGCCAAACGTGGAAACTTCGCTTTCGGAATGCTGGGTGGACGTGGGATCGAATTTCGGCGGGGGTGAAAAGTGGGTATCCCGCCTGATGGTTCGGCGAAACGATAAAAACGCACCACTATCATCCAGTTTCGCCAGCCTGCTCGAACCCTACACCACTTCCCCGAAGATTCTACGCGCCAAACGCTTCCCGTTGACCCTACCAGACGGAACCGCACTCGATGAGATGAACGGAGCCATCATGCTCGACATCGCCAATGGAAGAACGCACACGCTTGCATTCTCCGACCGTCCGGAAGATCAACCCGTAATTCAACCCAAAACCGATCTCACGCTGACAGGTACGTTTGGTTTCATCTCCAGCCACAACGAGTTAGTCGAGCAATTGGCTTTGGCTCAGGGAACCTATCTGAAATATGGAAACGTGGAGATAGCCCTTAAAAAACCGGCCGATTTCATCGAAATAGAAATCGAAGGAAAAACCGCCCGCGTTCTGACAGGAAACGCCTCGATGATTCGCCGCCTGTCAATCGACGGCAAGTCAGTCACGCCGGGAAAATAGCAAAAGGAATTCCTTGTTCCGATCAACCCATAAATGCGGTTTTAAAACTTTCGCCCAAATCTCGTATCCCTTTTCATTGAGATGTAATCCATCCTCTTTAAATATATCCGATTTCGGTTTTCCGTCTTCACCGATCATCGGCGTATCGATATCCAGGTAAACCAGGCGTTCGTCGCGTCGTGTGTACTCACGAATCAGACGGTTGGCTTCCCGCATTTTATCGACCAAATTCCAGCGCTTGATACTGGGTTTGATGGCGATGAAAATGATCTTTGTGCGAGGCAATTGTTCGTGAACTCGCTTCACGAATTCGAGGTAATCTTCATAGACCCGGCGAGGTGGTTTTTTCTTATTAATATCGTTATCGCCTTCGTAAAGTACGATCGTTTTGGGCTGGTAAGGCAAGACGATACGATCCATGTAGTAGAGGCAATCTTCCATCTGAGAACCGCCGAATCCACGGTTGATGGTTTTTAACTTGGGAAACGAATGCTTCTCGTCCCAACCGCGAATGCTCGAACTTCCGACGAAAAGAATAGCGTTTTTCGGCGGGAATGATTCGCGGTCAAGTTCCTCGAATTTCAAAATATCGTCTTCAAATCGTTCAGGAGATAATGGTTCCGCCGTTTTCAGTGTTTGACAACCGATAAGAGAGAAAGAGAAAATTGCGAGAATAATCCAGATCGAGTGTTCGTTCATTCGGTGTTGGATCGTCATACTTTTTCCTCCAGAGAGAGTTCGTTAAACGATATCATGGAGAGGGATTGCAGGGAATGGTTTGACGTCTCAGCAGGTGATGTGAAAGAGGCCATTTTTGGGATCGGGGGTCTGGTTGAATCGTTTAATCGCTTTTGGTGTCGGGGCCGCCTGGATTTCGACCCCGTTTTCTTTCAGGAATGATTCCGCTTCGTCGGAGAGTTTCAATATCCCTTGCTGCCCGGTCCCAACGACGAGTGTCGTAACCCCTTTCTCGAAGAAATACCTAATCTCATCAAGCGCAACGGTGTGTGACGAGCCGTAAATCTTCTTCGACAGTTTCTTCTTTCTTTTCTTG
>CAZSIZ010000347.1:0-6355 GCA_964606645.1 uncultured bacterium | reverse complement strand
TTGGTTTCCACGGTCACGGGGCCGGTGTGGTCGCTGTTCATGATCCACATCGCGCAGCTCATAACGTGTGCGCCCCGGTCGCGGATTTGACCCGCGCCGTATTCGAGCGGCCAGCGGAAATTCCCATGCGAGCGCCGTTTGTTATAGGGTCTCCAGCGAGTGGGTCCAAGCCAACGGTCGAAGTCCAGTTCCTGCGGTGGATCGGAGTTAGGGGTCCAGTCGCCTCTGGGGTTGGAGTAGTGCCAGCAGGCGACTTTACTCACGTGTCCGAGTTGCCCGTTGGCGATGTATTTATTCGCGTGGTAGGCCCCTTCCTGCGAGCGTCCCTGCGAACCGACTTGCACGATGCGGGCGTAGCGGGTGGCCGCCGTGACCATCGCCCGGCCTTCTTCGATCGTCTTGCACGCCGGTTTTTCGACGTAGACATCCTTACCCGCTTCGCAGGCGTGGATCGTCATCAGTGCGTGCCAATGGTCCGGTGAGGTGACGAAGACGCCGTCGATATCCTTTCGGTCGAGCAGGTCGCGGTAGTCTTTGTACAGCGTTGGATTGCCTCCCACTCGTTTGGCGGCTTGGGCCAGCCGTTTCTCATCGACGTCGCAGATCGCCACGGTTACGCCGGGGCGAAGGAATCCCCGTCCGCGTCCGCCGACTCCGATGTTTCCCATCCGCATTTGATCGCTGGGTGCGGGTTCGTTTCGCGCGCCGAGGACTGCACGGGGGAAGACGTGAAAGGCGGTCACCCCTCCGGCGGTGGCGGCCGCTGTTTTGGACAGAAATGCGCGTCGGTTCAATTGGTCTTTCTGGTTTGGCATGATTGACTCCCATTCTCTGTTTTTATATATCGTCATAAATGACAATTCGCTTTTGCATTTAGGTTCCAGTTGAGTAGGGTGGGATCAAAGCGCGAGCGTAGCCCACCATTCCCACTACGTTGGTTTCGCAGATAGGTTTCAGGATACTCTCACGATGGCGTGGATTGAAGAGGCCTGTCACTCTCTCACCTGGTTTATCGCCCCACGATTATTGGGTAACCGCACTTAACCGATTCGATCGTAGTTGTAAAATGTAGAATCGGATTCGATAGCCCTACTCCGATGGAAGGAATCATGATGAATCGAGGAAAAGGTTTTACATTGATCGAACTGCTGATCGTCGTCGCCATTATTGGGATTCTCGCGGCGATTGCCGTGCCCAATTTTCTGAACGCGCAGGTTCGAGCGAAGGTGTCGCGGGTGCGCGCGGACGTGAAATCGCTATCGACGGCGCTGCAGATGTACCAGATGGACGTCGGTGATTATCCCAGAGATATGGGCGGACCGAACGACGCGGAACAACGTTCGTGGAAGCAGCTGACGACGCCGGTTTCCTATATCAGCAGCACGGAAATCTGTCGCGATCCATTCACGATGGGTGGAGGCGGTGCGACAGGAGGCGGTTTTGCCGGCGTGCGCACGTACTACGATTACGGTGGCGGCTCCTGGCACTCCCACACCCCCGGTTCGTCGAGTGACTTAAGCCGCAAAGCGATGTTCGAGCGGATTAGTGGCACCGGTTTCATCGTGTTAAGTTTCGGCCCAAACAAGGCGCGTGAATATCCCTGGAGCGACCAAGCGCATATCGGCCTTGGAAAGCGAACGTCCGCCGGACTCCAGTACGTCTACAAAACCTCGAACGGCCTCTCCTCCAAAGGCGACATCATCGCCACCCGCTCCGGCCCCATCGAGTAAACTTCCAATAAAATCGATTACCCAATAAACCTGTCCTCCATCTTAATCGATTTGCCTGCGACAATCGTTCGAGCAATTGGGTCATTTTTCGCCTTGTCGATTGGTATCATTTCCACCTTTTATCGGTGACAGGCCATCGGACAGCCAGGCTATAGTCCGATCCAGGCTAATCGCATCCTTCCGACAATCATCTGAATTTCACAATCGTTTGCATGGTCTGACTTCATACTGGTCCGTCGTTAAAAATGATTGACTGAAACAGCAGAATATGATACAAGATCAAATAAAAGTGGTACGATTCAAGCATATCAGTTACAATTGAACCCTGTTTGCTATTACAAAGTGAGAACGGATACAGAACTATTTTCGGGGAGGATCATCATGATTTGTTTCAACCGAATTCAATCTCGTATTCATTCATCGAAGACAATCGTCACTTTCGTTTTGCTTTTGTGCTGCTTTGCTTTGCCAGGAACAGCTCAGGAAATTCTATATACGCTGGATCAATCGAGTGCGGATACGATCGCTGCCCCACCTCACGGTATGGCTCCGGCGGATTATTCATTCGGGCCGTTTCCGGATGGAATCGAAGGTGAAGGACTTTCGATCCAACTGGAGCAGGACGAGGGAATCACGTTTTTCGCGCCGCCTTCCGACGTGGGGCTTGGTTTGATCTATCTGAAATGCAAAGTTCAGACCAGTTCACCCGATGCCGCTCTGGCCATCGCGGCTTTGAACATCCCCCAAGGGAAAACCCTCGCGGAGACCGACCAGTCGATCGCGACCAATCAGCCGATGAACGCTGCATCATACACCGGCCAATGGGGGATACTGGAAACCATCATCAATCCCGCCGGTGACGGGATCGTCCCGGTTCTTCAAGCCGTCGCCACGGGGGCCGAACCGGTCACCGTATTGTTCGACGATCTCAAAGTCATTTCACTTCGCGATATGTCGAACGAGCAGATCGCGGCGCTTTTATCCCCGTTGCGCGGTGGCAGCGCCGATAACGTTTCTTCTTACGAAGTCTTTCATTTGGAAACCTCACCCGAAGGCGCATTCGTCACTGCGCCTCCCGGTTTTACCGAAGGGGCTTATTCATTCGGACCGATCCCGCCCGGTCCGGACAATGACGGACAGGGTGTGCGCGTTCAATTGAAACCGGGTGAAGGCTGGCGGCTGTTCGGCGATCCAACCGATACGGGGCCGGGATTGGCGCTGGTTCAGTGTGACGCGCTTGTCTCCTCGCCGGATGTCGCGCTGGCGCTGGCGGCTTTGAACGTACCGTCGGGAGGCACACTCGCCGATATGGACGGAACCGTCGCGACGGATCAATCCATGCGAAGCGATCCGTTCGTCGGGAAATGGTATCATCTGCAAACCATTATCGATCCGGCGGGCGATGCGGTCGTGCCATTGATTCAAGCCGTCGCCACAGGCGATAAAATGGTGAGTATCTATTTCGACCGTTTATCGGTTTCCCCTCTTGGAAATCTCTCACCCGAAATACTGACCGCTGTCTTGAATCCGAAAGACGATCCCTCATCGGTCACCCCGGAACCGACGGCCACTCCGTTCCCAAGCGGGGCCGCTGTCATCAATCCCCAGAATCCCCGGATACTATCGGGCGATACGGTTCAATTCAAAATCAACTGTCCCGAAAAACCGGACGCCCAGTATAGTTATAAAATCAACGGAATTCCGGTTGGGGATGAAGAACACGGAACGATGAAGCCGTTGGAGATCGACAGTTCAATGATGCTCTTCACGGCCCCCATTGTCACACAAATTCTCTCGTTGACGTTGACTGCCGAAGACACGGATGGGACCTGCCAGGTCTCCACCACGATTACTGTCTACCCACCGATCGGCGTACTGACTATCCGACCGGCCAATGCGACGATCGCGCTTGGACAATCGACCACCTTCCAGGCCGGTTACGTCTACGACGGGGTGGGTTTCGTGCCGTTTAAAAAGACATTCTGGAAAGTCAACGGCGTGCTGGGCGGCAATCAGATACTGGGTAAGATCGATCCGCTGGGCAACTATCGAGCACCCAATGTGATGCCCGATCCTCTGCCCCCTGCCATTGAGATCGGATTTTCCTTCGACCGCGACGATCCCGTCGAATTGAAAGTCCCGATTCTCCTGGCCGAACTCTTTCTGTTTCCCGACCGAATCGTATCGGTCAATGCGGGAGTGGCGGATCAGTTGCAGGCGTTTCTGCTCACCTCGGACAAAGCGTTCAACAAGATTCCCATCGCGGATGTCGCTTTCCAATCTTCCGACGATACCATCGCCACCGCCGGGAACGACGGCACGGTGAATACCTTTGATAAGCTGGGCCATGCGAGAATCCAGGCGGTCCACCGCCTGACAAACGCCGTTGCAGCGGCGGATGTGTACTCGCGCTCGGATATCAATCTATTCGCCAATGTCGAATTGATGCCGAAGGATTTTGCGCGCGTCGTCCGGCAGGAAGGCGCTCCGAATAATTCAGGATCGGTCCAGGAGATCGAATTCACCCATCCCGGTGGTGTCTTCTATCTCCGGCCTTTGGTGGAGATTCTTCGCGGTCATGGAGCGGGAACCAAGTTTTCCGGGGTCAACCACGATTTCATTAAGATCACGAGTAACTCTCCCGATATCAAGGTTCACAACCGAATCGAAGATCGAGTTCCCCAGCCGAGTGGTGTCATCGCCGTCGTGGAAACCTATACGGGCGGCGTGATTATCGGGAATAAACCGGGATCGGGCACGGTCACGATTACTTACGACGACACCTACGTCCAGCATTCGATCGACGTCAAAATCACGTTCACCCGCTTGGACGTGGAATTGAATTTGGTCGGCCATCTCAGCAACGATCCGGTCGACGCTTTTGTCACCGAGCGGATTTTCTTGGAAGTGATGCTCTCCAACGCTTATAGCGGATTCGTGGACGAAACGCCTGTCGAAATCACGATGGGAGAGGGCGAGACCTTTCACATTACTTATGGCATGAACGTCAATTCGGGCAACGCAAACTTTTGGCTTCCTTACAATCAAGCGGACGAGACCAACGAGATCAGACTGCGAATCTCATCCAACTTGGACGATCTGGAGAATCCCTGGATGGCATTGGCGGGAACGGACCCGATGGGTCTCGGCGCGTATATTTCTCCCAAACGAATCGGCGATCACCTGTTTAAAGTGCGAGTACTGAACGATGTGGAAATCGAACCGGTCGAATCGTCCATCAACGTCATCCGCCCGCCACTGGCTGTCTACGATCCTGTAAAGCGCGACATTGTTGAAACACCTCCTTGGATCGTTCTCAATTCATGGATCAAGATTCGCCAAAAAGCCAAACACGTTCCCTACCGGGCTTCTGTTTTCGAACTCTACACCGACGGCGGTGTTTTCGCGACGGAAAGCAATAATCCCCCGATGTGGTCGATTCTACGGACGGAGGATAACACCATCGAAGAGTTCCCTGTCACGGATTTGGAACTAGGAACGTTCTCGACTGTTTTCGACAAGGCGGGAGACAATCTTGTCCACATGAAAATGCTTCACCGGCCTGAACTGCGTTCGGACGATTTGACGATCAAGGTGGTTCGGCCCGAAGAGGTCGCCAATGTAGAGGTTGTCCCTCAGTTCATCACCATCATCGATGGGACGAAGTTGGAAATTCCCCGCTCCAATCAACTCGGCACGCTCATGATAATGGAACCGGTCAAGGCGCGGTGGGCTCCGGGAGTCGAAATCCCGATCCAGATTCAGACCTTCAACGCTATGGGAGCCCCTGCATCCGTCGGACATACACATATTTCCCGGAACAAGAATCGGAATGGAGAAACACTCTCCTATAGTACGATCACTGGCGTGTGGCTCTTTTCCAACTCCGGCCCTCAATTCGAAACCGTAGGAAACCTATATCCTCCCGACGGTTCGGGTTTGATCAGTTTTAGAATTATCCCAACTTTCTCGGAAACGGATGACAATGGTAATCCTTTACCACTGGAAACGGATGAAGAAGACATCATCATTGAAATCTTTCCGAGATTTATCACTCCGACCGACCCCGTTACAGGTGGATATATCATTATCCCAGGCCTTCCTGTGGAAGAAGAGAACTATACTCTCGAAAAACATTTGCTGGTAAAGCGGACCTACGCCCCTTATGCCAGAGCGGAATTTACATCGGAACTCCATAACGGATTTTTAAATCAATCGATGCTGATCAATGGTGGAGGGGTCGCCGTCGATCCCCGCGAACTCCCAGTCGCCTCCCCCCGGTTGAGACAGGCGGTCGCGAACGGGATTCTGCCCTCGGCCTCATTGGACGTGACTTTCCATATTCAAGGGACGCATAAATTCACCGAATCGCTCGCGGCGGGCCTTCGCAGCGCCGACCTCGGTGACGGAATTACCCTGAAGAAAACCACTGTGGAAGGAAGCCGCCTGAAAGTCGTGTTGAATACTTCTGTGAATGCCGAACGGGGCGATCGCGATGTCACCTTCACTTTCAACGATAACAAGGAATGGGTTGGAAAGATCGACCTCTTCCAAGTTGAACTTGGATATCCCCCCGTTGCCTCATCTATAAATGTTACCATAGTCATGACCCATCAGTAGGTCAA
>CAZSIZ010000346.1:0-6391 GCA_964606645.1 uncultured bacterium | reverse complement strand
GTCGGCGGGATTGTTCGGCAAGCGCGAACGGGGATCGTGCATGAACGATCCGTCGGGATTGTACATCGGTTCGCGATGGTATTCGCCGTAGCAGAGATTCCAGGCCTGCTGGTCGGGTGTTTTTAAATTCTGGAATATATCCTTCGGCATGGAAGCGACGTAGGATATGGGTGTGGTTAAATATTTGTTTTGCCAAGGCGTGTGGTGGTGGGGAGGGTAGCTGTTGTTGTCCAGGCGGTACATCTCCTGCGCGGTGACGAAGTTGCGCATTTCCGCTTCGGTTTTGGAAACCTTGGCGCGCACTTGGGCGTTCAGGAAATTGGGCACGGCGATGGCCGCCAATATTCCGATGATCGCGACGACGATGAGCAACTCGATTAACGTAAATCCCAAACGGCGGTCGATCGTCATGTTTTTCTCTCCGTGCTGGGCCTGTGTCCGATGGCAGGCCACAACCGTTTCGATGAAATGAATGATATACTACTTTACCAGAAGAAATTCTCATTGACTAGAAGAAGCTAATGTTTCAGATTTATTTTATCGGTAAGCGATGTCGCGCAGTTCGGTGAGTGTCGAGAGAGGATTCAAAGCAGCACTGCTTTTTCGACCCGCTCAATCCATAGACAGCGATCTTTTATTTTGTAAAAATAGGGGATAATTCAATATTTTATTCATTCGCGTCGAACTGCCGTGGAGGAAAAGTCGAATGAAATTCGTTCGTGGTTTTACCTTGATCGAACTGTTAATCGTCGTTGCGATTATCGGGATTCTCGCCGCGATTGCCGTACCGAACTTTTTGAACGCGCAAACCCGCGCGAAAGTTGCTCGCTCGATCAGTGACATGCGCGCGCTCGATATGGGAATCCGTCAATACATGCTGGACCTTAATTACTATCCCGTTCGGGGCGGGTGGATGGATGAACGTTATATTCCGCTGACAACCCCGGTTTCATATATGACCTCGATTCCATTGGATCCGTTCAATCCCAATCCCACGGACACATCGGGAGGCCGCCCGAAAGACAGCAGCAACCGGCTGGGCAATTACGACTACTGGACGCGCTTCTGGGCCAACGGAAATTCCAAAGGGGGCACCTATTGGGCGCAGAAGACCGCGTTTCCCGCCAACCGCTACGAGTGGCAATTCCGGGGATTCGGGCCGACGATGAAATGGGTTCCCAGCATCATCTATCCCCCCGGCCACCCCAAGGCGGGGGAGTATATCAGCTACGACATGAGTAATGGATTGTACAGCGAAGGAAACGTTGTGCGGTACGGACCGTGAAACTATTTTTCATGTGTCTTACCCGAATGAGTTCCCTTCCCTGCCGAGTGTTCAGTCGTTCGATCCATTACAATTTTATTTGAAGAGATCGCCGTAGCTGATTAGTTTTATGTTGTGCTTTTTAATGACGGCTTTCACCTTTTCGCTCGTAAAGGCTTTCGTCACCCCGTCGCGGTCGGCGGCGACGTTCCAATAACCGTCGCATCCAATGGCTCTCATTTCGGGCGTGTCCAGGCCGGGATGATCGACGAACAGCCAGAGACCCGGTTTTAAGTTTTCCAGAATTTCGATCATGGCGGCTTCTTTCTCTTCCGGCGTCGTTTGACTTCCGCCGAAACCGCCCGCCCGTTTTGTCCCTGGGGCGCTGGCCGGCAGGTTGTACTCCTTGGCAAGTTTTTGAACGAGCGCTTTGAGTGGCGGTGTCGAAATAGCCGTTCCCATGTGGCAGGTGAGGTGGGTGACGTTTTTAATTTTCTGCACGGCCAGTTCGATTTGAGCGCGTAATTCTTTTTCGACTTCATCAATCTTGGGATCGGCTTCCTGAAAACCGGTGTTGGGCGGGAAATCCTTGCGCTGACGGGTCGTGGGAAAGAAATGTCCGTGGGCATCGACCAGGCTCGACGCTTCGGTGAGCGGCCCCCACTTGACGTTTTCCCACTCGCTCGTCAAGCAGAGATGAACGCCCACATCGAGGCCGGGATTTTCATTAAGCATCTTCACGGCTTCGTTAAACCAGGGAGCGGGAACCATGACCTCGACCGAACGCATGATTCCTTGTTTGTACGATTGAATGCACGCAACGTTCGCGGCGTGTGATGAACCGATATCGTCACCGCGCACCAGCAGTGCGATCTCATTCTTTTCCTCCGGAAAAACGCTTGAACACAATCCGAAACAGGCGATCGAACCAATCAAGAAAATCTTTTTTACACTCACGATCTTACCTTCCTTCACTTTGATAGGATTTTTCCATTGTACGATAAATGGACCGAGATTTTGAGGGGGAGTTTTCAGAGATAGATCTAACCGTTCTGTCTGGGTATATTCCGGGTGCGGTGACGTGTAAAATGAGCGTGAATTCGGAGGCGGAGGAGACAGCCGAACTTCGGATTTCAAACGCAATCCACTCGATCGCAGGAGGAAATAGAATCCGATGACGACTCAACCATCGTTCAACCGCCGGGGCTTTATTGCCGCCGCCGGAACCGCCGCTCTCACTCTGGGCACACCGAAAATCCACACCCACGGCAGCGAATCATCCAAAACCAAAGACCCATACCGGGGCTTGAAAGTCGGGCTGGCGTCCTACTCCACACGGAAATTCACGCTGGACCAGACCATCGACATGATGAAGGTGATGGAATTGCGCTACATCACACTAAAAAGCGTTCATCTCGCCATGGACTCGACAACGAAGGAACGCAAAGCAGCAGCGAAAAAACTGAAAGACAACAACCTCGTTCTAATGGGCGGAGGCGTGATCTCGCTCAAGAACGACGAGAAGCAAGTGCGCAGCGCGTTCGAATACGCGCGCGACGCCGGGATGCCGGTGATGGTTTCCAATCCGGATATCGAGGCACTTCCCATCGTGGATAAAATGGTGAAAGAATTCGATATCACCGTCGCGATTCACAACCACGGCCCCGGCGACAAACGATATCCCTCCCCTCTCGACGCCTACCGTCACGCCCAAAAATACGACAAACGGATCGGTTTGTGTATCGACATCGGACATACCGTTCGCTGGGGAGACGACGAGATCGAGGTGATCCATAAAGTCAAAGACCGCCTCTACGATTTCCACATCAAAGATACGAGTGCCCGCGCGAAAGAAGGCAAGACCGTGGCCGTCGGACGGGGCGTTATCGATATTCCCAGAGTGTTGAAAACGCTGCTGGAGATCGATTTCAAGGGTCACGTCGCGCTGGAATACGAATCCGACGCCAACGATCCGCTCCCAGGAATGCGGGAGAGTTTCGGCTACATTCGCGGCGTGCTGGCAGTGATGTAAAGCAGGGTTTAGGGGATAGGGTTTAGGGTCTTTTTTCTGATAATTAGATGGAGCCATTATTCGGCTCCATTTTTTATTGGCAGGCGAAACGATAGGAAGGTGAAAACGCTGAATTGGATTAAGGTACTGAACAGAAGCGGGAAACGTTTAACAATCGACAAAACCTCCGGTAAGGGAAAATCCGGTGTGCACGTATACAACGCGATTGAAAACAGAGTCGCCAGCGCCAGCCACCACGCCTTCTTTTCCCGCTCGATCCAGACTGCGCAAGCCACGACAATTGGAAGCAGCAGGCGAATATGGGCCGCCGTCCAGATCGTGGGCGACAACAAAACCGTAAGGCAGACAAACAAACCCGCATTGACCGCCAGGGACAAACCATTGCGGGCAAAAAGCGATTCGCGAATTCGGTAAGTGACACAGACGTAAACGGCAACCAGGCCAATCTTCAACCAGGGCATAACAGCGCTTATGGCGGGAAGATTGAGTTGAATAAAACGGGCGAGCGACTGGTTGTCTTTGTACGGATCCACGTACGAGAGCAGATCGGGCAGCACGTAACGGATGTAATACCACTGCGGGACAGCGCCAACGAACGCGGTCATAAACCCAACGATCCCCACCGTTCCCACAGTCAGCGGCAGCCACAGGCGGCGGCGTTCAACCGCCATCAGCGAGAGCAGATAGGGCGCAGGCCAGAGTTTAATGAGCACACCCACGATGTAAGGAAGCGATAGATACCAGCCTCGGTGTTTCTCCATCGCGCCCGCCAGCGTGATCAGCAGAAGCAGAAAAATCATCCCCTCCACTTGCAGGGAATGGAGCAGGGGATAGGTGGGGAAAGCGAAAAACGTAAGAACGTGAACGAGCGGCTCCAGTTTTTCGGCCTGGGCAGTCAAACGGCGGATGATGCGAACCAGCAGCCAATCGACGGCGATCAAAGCGGCGAACGAGAATAATGTAAATACAATACGCGCCTTGAAGATTCCGATAAACGTAAGAGGCGCAATCATCCCGGCGAAATAAGGGGGATAGAGATACCACGTGCCGATCTCACCACGCACCCAGGCGGCCCGCGCGTCGTAATAGACGTTCTCCCCGGCAAGCAGACGCTGCCCGGCGGTGTAGTAGTGATCGAAATCGGTAACGTGAACCGAGACGATGGCCGCCCACTGACTCAGCATCCAAAGAACCAGCCCCCCCCACAAGCAGCGGTTGAATAGTCTTTGCTTCGGCATTTGTAATAATGAATAAAATAGCATCGATCCGGTTAATGAAAAACGTAATCCTCCGATTCGACTTTAACATATATACTCTCATCGAGATATTACCACATTCGCTTCATTCAAAGAATCACTATAGAAACAGCCCGCACCATCAATCGATGCGGGCTGGAATCAAAGATAATTGACGCAGGTATATTTGCGAGAGTAATTGCTATGATGCCCTCACCCTAGCCCTCTCCCAGAGGGAGAGGGAACGCTATTCCTGAAGGGCTTTCTGGAGGATTTCGTAGTTACGGGTGACCATGGTTCGGGGGTCAGATAGGAGACCGGCGGCGATGAGGGCGTTGTCGTAAATCTGCTCGACCGCCGTTGTGAGAAACGCTTCTTCGCTTTCCGATTCGCGAAGAGCGGAGAGTTTTCGCATGATGGGATGCTGGGGATTGATCTCAAGGGTTTTTTTCCCGATCTGACCGAATTCCTGATTCATCGCCTGCATGACGCGCTGCATGCTGGAGGTCATCATAGCGTCGGTGTTGACGATGACGGCGGGGCTGTCCACCAGGCGTTTGGACGGTTTGACAGTTTCGACACGGTCGCCGAGAATTTTCTTCATCCATCCCGCCAGCGACTCGACCGTTTCCGGTGTCATGGTTTCCTGCGGCTGATCGTCCGATTCTTGTTCATCGGATTCCGGCGCGTCGGGCAGTTCGAGGTCGGACTGGTCGGCGGAGACGATCTTCTTGCCCTCGTATTCGCGGATCGCGTTCAGCACGAAATCGTCGACCGGCTGATTGAGGTAAAGCACTTCGATGTCCCGCTTCTTGAACGTCTCCATATACGGTCCCGATTCGATCACGTCGCGGGAGGGGCCGTTGAGGTAATAGATCGCGGTCTGATCGGGGCGCATCCGGGCAACGTAATCCGCTAACGAGACGAGTTTCCCCGGTTCCTTGGAGGTTTCGTAGCGAAGCAGGGGCGCGATATCGTCACGGTACTCGAAGTCGGCGGTCGCGCCTTCCTTGAGAAACGCGCCGAACGTTTTCCAGAAGGTTTCGTAATTCTCGGTTTCGTCTTGTGCCTGTTCCTTCAGAAATTTGAGAAAGCGCGAGGTGATGACTTTGCGCAATTTCCTGATAAGCGCATTGTCCTGGAACGTCTCACGTGAAATGTTGAGTGGGATGTCCTCACTGTCGACGACGCCTTTGACGAAACGCAGCCATTCCGGCAGGATCGCATCGGAATGCTGCTGGATCAGAACTTTGCGACAGTAAAGATTGACACCGGGATCCATGCGTCCGAATCCGAGTTGTTCATTATTCATGGTCGGAATGAAAAGGAGGGAACTGATCTGGATCGGCGCGTCGGCGGTGAAATGCAGGCGAAACGTGGGTTCGTCGTGCGCGTTGGCGATGTACTTGTAGAACTCGGTGTATTCGTCGTCTTCGATTTCGTTTTTATTTCGTGTCCAGATCGCCTGAATCGTGTTGACTTTCTCTCCGCCGATGTGGATAGGGAATGGAACGAAATTCGAGTATTGCTGAATAATACTTTTGATTTTATCGGCGGATGCGAACTCGTCGGCATCATCCCGAAGCGAGAGCACGATTTTGGTCCCGCGAACCAGCCCCTCGGCCGGTTCAACCGTGTATTCGCCGTCACCTTCCGACGTCCATTCCACCCCGGCGGCTTCCGACTCGAACGAGCGGCTGAAGACTTGAACCCGTTTCGCCACCATGAAAGCGGCGTAGAATCCAACACCGAACTGGCCGATGAGCTGGACGTCCTGCGTGGGGGATTCGGCGACGTGTTTGAGGAACTCACGGGTTCCGGAATGGGCGATCGTCCCAAGGCTCTCGACGATCTCCTCTT
>CAZSIZ010000345.1:0-6398 GCA_964606645.1 uncultured bacterium | reverse complement strand
CAATATGGACATGCTCCATGCACCCACAAGTACAATTAACCGAACCAGGACTATGCCCACTCTGTCCAATGGATTTAATCCCCTTAGTTACTTCGGGCGGAGACGACGTTCCTCGACAATTAAAAATGTCCAATGCCGCCATGAAACTCGCGGAGATACAAACGGTTCCAGCACGCCGCGAGTACATCGAACATGAATTGCGCTTAGTGGGGAAAGTGGAATACGACGAAACTCGATTGAAATATATCACGGCTTGGTATCCCGGCCGGTTGGATCGATTGTTCGTTGATTATACGGGAACACCGGTGAAGCAGGGCGACCATCTTGCTGAGATCTACAGCCCCTCCATTCGGACCGATCAAGAATCGCTTCTCCAAGCGCTTCAGGCGGCGAATACGGCTGAAGATACACCTATTTCACAAGTACAGGTTAACCGTCAAGAAATGCTAGAGCGTACTCGAGAACGGTTAAGACTTCTTGGGGTGACCGATCAACAGATTCACGAAATCGAAAACCGGGGAACGCCTTCGGATCGTATTACATTCTATTCTCCCATCGATGGGATCGTTATCCATAAAAATGCACTGCAAGGAGATTATGTCCAAACGGGAAACCGGATTTATACAATAGCTGATTTAACTCAAGTGTGGGTCAAAATGGACGCTTATGAATCCGATCTCCCGTGGATTCATTACGGCCAGGAAATTGAGTTCACAACGGTTTCGTATCCTGGCGAAGTATTTCAAGGGCGGATTTCGTTTATCGATCCTTTTCTCAACGAACAAACCCGGACGATTAAGGTTCGTGTAAATGTCCCCAATCCGTATGGAAAACTAAAACCGGATATGTTTGTACGCGCAATCGTTCGTTCCAAAGTCAACTCAAAAGGTGAATTCTCCGATCCGGAACTGGCGGGGAAATGGATCAGCCCGATGCATCCCGAAATTATCAAGGATGAACCGGGTGTTTGCGATGTATGCGGAATGCCTCTCGTCAAAGCAGAAACACTTGGTTTTGTCAATATCGAAAAATCGGATTCCCAACCGCCTTTAATCATCCCCGGATCGGCTCCACTCATCACGGGGACGCGCGCGGTCGTGTATGTCAAAATTCCCAATACGGATAAACCAACCTTTGAGGGACGTGAAATCGTACTAGGCCCTCGATTAAAAGGCCATTATGTCGTCCATGCCGGGTTGGAAGAAGGTGAAGAAGTTGTCGTGAAAGGTAATTTCAAAATCGATAGTGCGCTGCAGATTAAAGCCGAACCGAGCATGATGAGTCCTGAAGGAGAGGGTGCCGCTGGAGCACACGCCCATTCCGGAACGATGAAGGAAGATACGGCGAAAAAAGATCGTCAAGAAAAAGTCTTGCCCCAAATGGCAATGATAGCATTATTACCCGTTTATCAAGCTATCATGCGTTCGCTTGTGACCGACGATCTCGGCCAAGCACAAAAAGACTCTCAGGATTGGGTTGACCGATCCAAAACCCATCAATTGAAAGACGTTGAAATGCTGGGTCATAAAGTTATGCACGCGGCAAACATCGAGGAAGCGCGGCAAGCGTTCGAATCTATATCGGAATTGCTCATCACCTCTTTTGAAAAACAAGGTTCACCGAAAGATACTGTTTTTATGGCTTTTTGCCCTATGGCTTTTAACAACAAGGGAGCGCGATGGATTCAGTGGGGCGAAGATATCGAGAATCCCTATTTCGGTTCAGCCATGTTAACATGCGGTGAAATCAAAACCACATTTTCTCCAACCAAGAACCATTGAAATTCGCACAATCAGTCATTTCAATCGTAACCTTATTATTTTAGAGAGATAACATCATGCTAGATAAATTAATCCGCTTTTGCCTTGAAAATAAATTGGTCGTCACTTTGGTCGTCATTTTTATGGTCCTTCGGGGAATCATGGTGGCTCCATTCGATTGGGACATCACCTCGATTCCCCGCGATCCCGTTCCAGTCGATGCCATCCCCGACATTGGTGAAAATCAGCAAATTGTATTTACCGAGTGGATGGGGCGATCGCCTCAGGATATTGAAGATCAGATCACCTATCCATTAACCGTTTCGTTGTTAGGAATCCCCGGAGTGAAAACGATTCGCAGTTATTCGTTTTTTGGATTTTCATCTATTTATATCATTTTCAACGAAAACATCGAATTTTACTGGTCGCGTTCCCGTGTTTTGGAAAAACTCAATAGTCTGCCATCGGGGACTTTGCCGGAAGGGATAGCACCGGTTTTGGGACCGGATGCAACGGCACTCGGTCAAATTTTCTGGTATACCCTTGAAGGCTATGATGAAAATGGAAATCCGGCCGGTGGTTGGGATTTGGATGAATTGCGGAGTATCCAGGATTGGTACGTCCGTTATTCGCTCCAATCGGCGGGCGGTATCAGCGAAGTGGCTTCGGTAGGAGGTTTTGTTCGGGAGTATCAAATCGATGTCGATCCCGACGCGATGCGTGCCTACCGCATATCGTTGGGCGAGATATTTAATGCGGTTCGGTCGTCGAACGTGGATGTCGGTGCACGAACGATAGAAATCAATAATGCGGAATATATCATTCGGGGATTGGGATTTCTTAAAACCCTACCGGATATCGAAAAAACAGTACTCAAAGTCAATGACAATGTTCCAATCACAATCAAAGATGTTGCGAATGTATCACTCGGTCCAGCCCTGAGACGGGGCGCATTGGATAAAGCCGGTGCCGAAGCCGTTGGCGGTGTTGTGGTCGTCCGATATGGTGAGAATCCGCTTGAGACGATCAAAAACGTCAAGCGGAAAATTGAAGAAATTTCGCCGGGGCTTCCTAAAAAGATCCTGCCGGATGGGACCGTTTCTCAAGTTAAAATCATTCCCTTCTACGATCGGTCCGGACTGATCTACGAAACGTTAGGCACGCTCAACACGGCACTCACCGAAGAAATCCTGGTTACGGTAATCGTCGTTATTGTGATGGTGCTGCACTTGAGAAGTTCCTTACTGATCTCTGCACTTTTACCTTTAGCCGTTTTGATGTGCTTTATTGCGATGAGGACATTCAAGGTCGACGCGAATGTTGTGGCACTTTCGGGAATCGCCATCGCGATAGGGACCATGGTGGATATGGGAGTTGTCATTTGCGAGAATATTTTAAGGCATCTGGAAAAATCAGGGAAGCATGAAAAGCCTTTGGAGGTGGTGTATTGCGCGACCACGGAGGTTGGTAGTGCGGTATTGACCGCTGTTGCGACGACGGTCGTAAGTTTTCTTCCTGTTTTTACGATGACCGCTGCGGAAGGGAAATTGTTTAAGCCGTTAGCCTATACGAAGACTTTTGCCTTGATCGCCTCCATCATTGTTGCGCTAACCGTGATCCCTCCTTACGCGCATCTTTTGTTTTCAGGCAAGATTCAAAAGAAATGGATGCGTAGTGTTGTCTATGGCATTCTTTGCATCGCGGGAATCATTGCTTCCTTTACCGTCTCCTGGTGGATTGGATTATTCATACTCGCCTACGGTCTTTATCATTTTATTTCTAAGTATGTTTCTTTAATCATCAAGAACTGGATTCCCATGGCGGTCAATGGAATTGTCATTCTCATTGTCGTGACCATTCTAAGCAATCACTGGCTTCCACTGGGACCGGATAAAGGCGAATTCAGAAACTGGATTTTTGTCGTCGGCTTATTGGGTGGAATTCTATCGCTAATCCAACTTTTTCAGTATTATTACGCACCAATATTACGCTGGTGTCTCAATCATAAATTGTTATTTTTGTCGATTCCAACGCTTCTTGTCATTTGGGGAGCAACCATTTGGTTGGGATTCGACAGGGTCTTTGGATTTTTTCCCCGCTTCGTGATGAACGCTCCCATCGTTTCCGGCATCCGTCACGCTTTCCCTGGATTGGGAAAAGAATTTATGCCTGCATTAGATGAAGGTTCCTACTTATACATGCCAACGACCATGCCTCATGCTTCTATTGGAGAAGCTCAGGATGTTCTGAAAAAATTGGACATGGCCATATATGCAATTCCGGAAGTGGATGAAGTGGTCGGCAAGATAGGCCGAGTCGAAAGTCCTTTGGATCCCGCTCCCATTTCGATGGTTGAAACCGTCATCAACTATCAATCTGAATACCTTGTTGATGAAGACGGACATCTGCTTCGTTTTCAATACGATCGCGGGAAAGAAGAATTTATTCGTGATAACGGCGAACTCGTTCCCGATCCTGATGGGATGCCCTTCCGGCAGTGGCGCGATCACATCAAGTCTCCTGATGATATCTGGGAGGAGATCGTCAAGGCCGCTCGAATACCCGGAACGACTTCTGCGCCTAAATTACAGCCGATCGCGGCGCGGATCGTGATGCTGCAGAGCGGGATGCGCGCGCCCATGGGGATCAAAGTCAAAGGACCCGATTTGGAGACGATTGAAAAAGTGGGTATGCAGATCGAGCGATACTTAAAGGAAGTTCCATCCGTCAAAGCGGAAGCGGTTTTCGCCGACCGAATCGTCGGTAAACCTTATCTGGAGATTGATATCGACCGGGATGCGATTGCCCGTTATGGGATTTCCATTCGACAAGTTCAAGATGTTATTGAAATTGCGGCCGGGGGTCGAAAAATTACGACGACCGTTGAGGGTCGAGAACGTTACCCAGTCCGTGTCCGCTACCTTCGCGAACTCCGTGACACCATTGAATCGTTGGGATCGATTCTAGTCCCTTCGATGACTGGCGCACAAATTCCGTTGCGTGAATTGACCGAAACACGCTATGTTCGTGGCCCTCAAGTCATCAAAAGCGAAGATACATTTTTGATCGGGTACGTTCTTTTCGATATGCAATCCGGTCAAGCGGAAGTGGATGTGGTTGAACAAGTGCGTGACTATTTGAAACTGAAGGAAGAAAGCGGAGAATTGGACGTTCCGGCTGGAGTGAGTTACACCTTTGCGGGCAGTTACGAAAACCAAGTGCGGTCGGAAAAGCGGTTACGAGTCGTACTTCCATTGGCGCTGTTTGTAATCTTTATGATTTTATACTTCCAATTTAAAGATGTGCCAACCACATTGATTGTTTTTTCTGGAATACTGGTCGCCTGGGCTGGCGGTTTTCAAATGATATGGTTGTATTCCCAGGATTGGTTTTTGAATTTCAGTGTCTTCGGAGAAAGCATGCGCGATTTATTCCAAGTCCAACCCTTCAATCTGAGTGTTGCGGTGTGGGTTGGATTCCTGGCCCTATTCGGTATCGCCACCGATGACGGTGTGATTATTACGACTTACTTGACACAATCATTCAAGCAAAATCGCCCGGAATCAATTCAAGCGATTCGGGAAGCAACGATCAAAGCCGGTTTGCGGCGAATTCGCCCCTGTTTAATGACGGTCTCGACGACGATCTTAGCTTTAATCCCAGTTCTTACATCTAAAGGCCGGGGCGCGGATATCATGGTCCCGATGGCAATCCCATCTTTCGGTGGGATGACCGTCGTTCTGATTACCGTGTTTGTGGTCCCCGTGTTGTATTGCGCGCTACAAGAAATGAGATTTCGATTACAGAATTGATTCTAGTCTATTCAATTTGATTTTGATTAACCTCTCAGCCGTATGGAGTGATAAGATGAAAACATTCTTGATACAAAACATTGAAAGTCAAATTCTCCCCCCCAGGCCAAGGAAGGATCAGACACTTCAATCGGCTGACCAATTACTTATAATGATAAGATCGTAGTGGAACAACTTATTGACACACCCTGGTGTGTTTCAGCGTGAGGAAATCGATGAAAAGACGTTCAATCATCTCCCTGTTCGTATTTCTAAGCCTTTGCCTGCTTAGCCATCCATCCTGGCCGTAAGACGTAGAGGACAACACCAGCTGTCTTGAATGCCACGGCGACGTGCTCGATCAAATAGTTTTATAAAATCTTAAAAATCGGTGTTAAAACAAGGCCAAGAACGATAGTCAGCACACCGACGATTAATACGCACCCATTATATTGATTATCTCTTCTATCTTCCTCATAACTCGGTGGGATCAATTTCTAATGTGGCAGTTCTTATCTGCAGTCCGTTTTTATAAAACCACCTTTGGGATCGTGTATTAATCTGCTGAATTAATTACACTTACTCCATTTCTGGCGACCTTATTCTACTCCCTCTGTGAGAAACCCAGATGTTTATTCACTTTTAATCACTTTCCAAGGAATCATAACTGTTCTTTCAAGGGATAGCGGGAATCAAGATGACCTCCAAAGGTTAGAGTAAATTCCGTAAATCTTGGTCTCGAAGAGTCATCTCTACACAGCTAGATTCATTCGTAGTTTCAAAATATTGGGTGAATTGAAGTGTACCCCATTGTCAAGACAAATTTTCACCTATTTTAAGGTAGGTT
>CAZSIZ010000344.1:0-6421 GCA_964606645.1 uncultured bacterium | reverse complement strand
GGCTATTCGTTCGATCTTGATTCTTCTTGAGTGTCGTGCGAAAATCGGTGTTTAACAGTCAATTACCATTACCAGAAGTGGTGGTTTTATGAAAGAATAAATAGCCCCGTAGAGTGGATTCAAAGCGCAGCGTAGCCCACCATTCCCAACTAAAACGAATCCCCCCTGTTTCCGGGAGTGAAGCGATAGATGTCACCTTCGGAAATCAATCCGTTGCTCATGTGATAAGCCAAAAGTCCACCTCCCTGGGAACCGATGTCTTCGTGCTTGTCGGGGCCGGAACTGACCATCAAGATATGCGATCCACCTTTTACGGCATTAAGCACGGGAAACCCTCCCCACCCTCCCGGACTCCAATTCTGAGCGATCACAACCGCATGGACATTCCAAGCCGGATAGTAATGACCGTGAGCGACACGCTGTGGCGAGTCTTTGATCGTGAATTGATCCAGCGGAATACTGTTCATGTAGGAAATGGGAGTCGTCAGCATCGGATAGATGACGAACGATTCCCAACGATTTCCGCCTTTATACGGATAGTGGCTGTTGTTATCGAGGGCGTACATGTCGAAACCGAGCGCCAACGCGCGCTGGTCTCCGTATGCTTGGGCAACTTTCGCTCGAAGCTGCGCGTTCAGGAAATTGGGAACCGCGATCGCCGCAAGAATCCCGATAATCGCAACGACAATCAATAATTCTATTAGCGTAAACCCTAATCTGATTTCTCGTCGATCTTTCATTAATTTTCTCCTGGTAAAACAACGTTTGAATAAGGAGAAATGCCAGGCCAACGTATCGGGCGAGGCAATTCTCATCGATTGTCAGGTCCTATTTAAGAAACAAAACCTATTAGTAGAGCGGCCAGGATTCGACTCGCGTCGTACCAAACTGCGCGTTAAAATGAGCCTGAATCCGATCCTCGGTCAGCAAAAAATCATACATCGCCACTTCGTCGATATACCCATTGAAATTATCGCCTTTATCGGAACCGCCGACGACCACTTCGTTGCCGCTTCCCGGAACCGCCGAGGCGTCGATGCTGACAGCCAATTCCCCGTCGATATAAATTCGCATTTGATTGGCGGCCGTATCGTTGACAACCACACAATAATACCACCGATCGGTCTGGTTGGGAATTTCGACCAAGGGGCGTACGTCACTCCCTGCCGCATCTTTGGTGAAATAGAACTCTAACGCATTCGGCTTATACGCAAAAATGACAGCGTGTTGACTTCCAGCTGGCCGCCGGAACAGGATATAACTCGATGAACTCTCGTTGATTGGATTGAACCAGAGTTCGTACGTATAATCGGTCACGTCGTAAAGACTCTCAGCGGTATCGGAAGTCACGCGCCCGAACAATGCTTTATTGGATGAGGCTTGAGGCCCCTGCACGAAGTTCACCCCGCTCGGGATGAGATCGTAGTGATCCATTTCGTCGAGAAAATTCTCTTCAAACCGCCAGTACACGAGCGGCTCGTCTCCGATAACGGAAGCCGAGTATGCGTCGGGTGTTCCCGCATTGAAATGCGCTGCCACATTTTCCGCCGTCAACGTTTTCCCGTAAATCGCCACTTCGTCCACTTGGCCGTTCAGCGTGCTTTCTTCAGGATTATTTCGATTGGCTCCGATGTACAGCTCATCTGAATTCCCACCATAAAAGGGAGCCAATAAAGCAAATTCATCCCGGTACACTTCCTGGCCGTCAAGATAAAAAATCAGAAACGCGTCCGTATAACTGTAAGTCAGGGCAAAATGATGCCAGGCGTCGGTTCCGTCGGGCAATTCGATGATGGCGGGGTCTGCCAATTCACCGGAACGAGAGGTAAAGAACTCGAGAGCGCCATTTCGGTAAATAAGGGAGTTTTCCCCCCCTGGCAGATCACTTCCACTTTCGACCAGCCCAATACGCTGTAAGACATATTTTCCCTCATTGTCGCCGGTCAAGTTAATCCACATCTCGTAACTGAAATCTTCCAGCCCATTCAGATCGACCGTACCGAACGCGGCAGCCCAGGCTTTGCCATTGTTGGACGAATACCCCTGCGAACCAGTTATCGGCCCAGGAACGAACTTCGGCGCAACGGCGGGATCGAGATCGAGATTCCCCATCTCATCCGACAGGTCGTTATTAAACCGCCAATATACCAATGGACCGTCACTCACAACCGCTTCGGAATAATCCTGCGCGGCCGCTCCTATCCCAAAAACCAATGAACTCAGTATGACAACAATTCTGAAACGCTTGATTTTCATCACGTTCATCATTTGCCTCCAGTAAAATATGAGTCTATAAAATCGAGAATTTTCACGCCTTATAACAAACTGACCCAGACCCTATACCCTAATCCCTAGACCCTAGATTTTAGGTAATTCGTATCCTTTTCGCCGGGGACGGGACAGCATCCCGTTCGCTTCTTCGTCACCGATAAATTGTTCCTTCTTCGGATCCCACTTCAGTTTGCGCCCCAAGTCACGGCAGATATTGACCAAGTAGCAGACCGTCGTGGAGCGATGGCCGATCTCCACATCGGCAAAAGGTTTCTTACGTGAACGAATGCAGTCAAAGAAATTCTTGAAATGAGGCTCGGTTTCGTGTGCTCCTTCCGGTGTCGGTTCCGGAGCGTCTTTAAGCAGTTCTTTCCGATCGGTTAGGAAATTACCCCGCAAAATCTCGATCTTTCCTTTCTCGCCCAGGAAGATGGCTCCCAAATCCTCATGCTGCCTTCGCTTGCCTTCCAATTTCAGCAATGTTCCATTGGCGTAGCGCATGGTCACTTTGCATTTCTCACCCGGTCCTTCAGGCCAAATTTCCACGGGACCGGTATCATCGGTTCCCAAACCACACTGCACCTGATCCAACGAATGAGTGCCCCAGCCGGTCACGCCCCAGGACTGCCCTCCCCCGTCGTAATCCCACCATTGGCTCCACCCATATTGGAGATCGCGGTGATAAGGACGCAATTCGGTTTGGTTGCACCATTGATCCCAATTCAAACCTTCCGGCATCGGCTGTGCCGGTTTGGGCGTCCACCGTTTCGGCCCCTCGAAATTACACGCCACCACCGTGTGAATTTTACCGATCGCCCCTTCGCTGACCAATTTACTTGCATACCGGTTGATCGGCATGGAGCGCTGCTGAGTACCGGTTTGCAGAATCCGTTTATGCTTGCGCACCGCATTGACCAAAGCGCGCCCTTCGGCGATCGTCAGGGTCAACGGTTTCTCTCCATAGACATCCAGACCGGCCTGCACGGCATGGATGCAGATCAACACCCGCGCATGAGTCGTCGTTTCGACGAAAACCGCATCCAATTTTTCCTTCTCGAACATCTCGTGATAGTCGTGATATTTATTCCATTTGTCCGCTTCCGGTTTAATCTTGGCCAAATCGTGACAGCGTGGAAGATAACTGTCGGACACCGCGACGATTTGCGCGTCCGGCATTTCATCATATTTCATCAACCAACGGGCGCGGCCGCCGAGTCCGATAAATCCAACCGAGATCCGATCGTTCGCCCCGGGGCGGGAAGACGATGCAAATACATGTGATGGAACCCAGACCGGCATTGAAATCCCTGCCGCCGCCGCTGAAGATTTTCGTAAAAATTCTCGTCGTTTCATCAGATTCTCCTCCGTAATTCGCTATTTTCAGGTTTACAAACATTCCATTTAATACGTTTGTTGAGCGGGATTAATTGGCGTAATTTTACTAAACTTACTGGTTCGGTTCGCGTCCCCGCGCCGCCCTATATAGACAACATATCATATCCAATAGATCAGGGGAAGAGAACGTAAAATCGTGGTCAGCCATCATAAAGTCAAGACTGAGAATATCGACTTCTGTTTTGTTTTAATGGAATAATTGCCAATGGTGGACGGGAGTGGGTTGGATTTTATTGAATCTCGTCGAATTGCCTGGTTCGTTGAACTTCATCCCAGTAACCGAGCCAGTATCGTCACGCACGAATGAAACGAAGATATTAGGTTCGATCTTACTGGTCCACCGGCCCCGGCTGTCCGGGTCGTTGAGTTCAAAAATGAATAAACCGGGAATGTCTAAACCCAAGTGACCGTTGTGGCTAAGAATCGTAAAAATATCATCGTCCGAGTTGCTTCGAGAAGGTGAATAATCACCGAGATAAGGCCGAAGTTCTTCCGGGATTTCAGGCTCTATACCGGGATGAACAAGCAGACGTTCAATATCCATTTCGAGACGAATCCCTGTCACACCGTTTCTCGACTGAGTGAAATACATGACGATCAGATCGTGTTCGGGCCACCCCCAGGCCCACGTCCCATCCGAACCGCTATGACCGATGATAACCGGCGTCCCAGATATATCTTCATCAGACGGAAGGTATAGAACTGACATTTGCCCATAATACGACGTAATACCGGGAAAACCGGTTGGTGCAGGTACGTCTGAACCCAGCGAAGTCAACACAGATGCCGGAGAGAGAGAGCGATTGACCGCTTCTTCCGATAGGATACGCTGGTTCCCCGTGATACCGCCATCCATCCACATCGCGATGAAACGGGCGTAATCCATCGGCGTACTGTAAAGCGTCTGCGACCCCCAGGCGAATGGATAGAACGGTTGTCCTTCCGGTTTCCATA
This sequence comes from uncultured bacterium, assembly GCA_964606645.1. Classification (GTDB taxonomy): domain Bacteria; phylum Hinthialibacterota; class Hinthialibacteria; order Hinthialibacterales; family Hinthialibacteraceae; genus CAZSIZ01. Next base: position 1,801 of record CAZSIZ010000344.1, on the reverse strand, counting down.
TCTCGATCCAGGATTCTCGATTCAACCAGTAATAAAGGGTGCCTACCCGATCCCAAAGGGATTCATTGCCAAGTGTGGGTGAAGCGGAAAATGAATCGGTCATGCCGAGCGGATCGAGAATCCGCTCCCGGATAAATCGATCCAATGGAAGCCCGGAAACCACTTCCACCACGGCCCCTAACACTTCGCTTCCGGCATCGCTGTACCAGAATTTATAACCCGGCTTGAATTGGATGCCCTTCTCCCCGATGGAGTTGGCCATGGAATAGAGATCGTCAAATTCATCAAGACGGGTCAGGGTGGATAACGGCAGGCCGCTTCGATGCGTGAGAAGCTGTTCGATCGTAATATCCATCTCACTGTTTCCGCTGAAACCTGGGATCGTGTCCACCACCCGGTCGCTCAGGTTCAATTTCCCCTCATCGATGAGAATTTGAATCGCCGCACCGGTGAGTGGCTTGGTCATGGAGCGGACATTAAAAATGGTGTTCCGCTCCATTGTTTTTTTATCTTCACGATCTTTCCAACCGAACGTTTCATGGAAGACGGTTCGGCGGTTTTTAATCACTAAAAGTTCCGCTCCGATGATGTAATCTCGATCAAAATACCCCTGGACGATATTCGATAATTCCTCCAGGGAGGCGGATGGGATGCCCTGGCTCTCTGGGGTAGCCGCTGGAAATGAGTCCGGGATTTGTGCCGTTGACAGCGATGGAAAAAACAAGGCTATGACGAACGACAGTAGAAATAGACGGGCGATTTGGTGCATGACTGTTCTCCTGTATGAAATGCGTTTTTATAAAGGAAATCAATTGAAAAAAATGGCTATAGGGTAATATAATGGAGCCTCGCCAATGATTATACGAAATTTTCATCCACAGAGTTCCCGAACGTTTGTTTTGAGATCGATTTTCCTATTATAACGCTCAATGATTCAATTTGTTTCGTTGTCGTTTCTGGGGATTGAGTTATACTATCCGGGATAGGTGAGATTCATGGGCAAAACGTTGATCGTTCTGGCCGTTTTGTGCGGCTTATACTTCCTTTTTACACCGGCGGGAACCGTCGTTGCGGGAAACCTGACTTGCGATTTCTGCGGGAAGGCGATCAATGGAAAACACTATAAATACCGGTCGCATCAAAGCAAAACGATCGTTATCTGCCTGACGTGCGAGCGGAAAATGCCCCATTGCAGCGCCTGCCGCCTGCCCGTGCGCGCGAACGATATCGTCAATCATAAGGGCGAACGGCTTTGCCCGACGTGCTTCTCACAAGCGAAATTCTGCTCGCTCTGTACGAAGCGAATCAAAGGAAAATATTTTCAACAGGATAATAGCGAAGATCTCTACTGTCAGCGCTGCTACGCGATGTACCCCCGATGCTCCGTCTGTGGAACACCGGGAACCGTGCACCGGTTGAGCGACGGGCAAACCGTCTGCCCATCGTGTCTGCCGAAATTACCGGTCTGTGGTTCGTGCGGCAAGCCTATTGCCGGGAAATATTTCCAATACTCCACTTCGGAGAAAAAATATTGCACCCACTGCCAGAAAACCCGGCCTAAATGCTACACGTGCAGTGTCCCGCTCGGATCGACATCCTGGAAGTTTTCGGACGGACGCCGTATCTGTCACACCTGCAACAAACGCGCCGTGACCGATGTCGTACGGATTCGCGCCATCGTCAAAGAAACCGAAAAACTGATCGCCAAACAGTTAGGCATGAAAGTGACGATCCCCTACCGGCTTCAAGTCAAAGACCTGAATAAATATTCATCGCAACAGGCCGGTAAAGCCAAAAACGG
>CAZSIZ010000343.1:0-6441 GCA_964606645.1 uncultured bacterium | reverse complement strand
GACCGCTATTACAGTTATCGCTCCATCGTCGAAGCCATCCATCAATACGATGTCGGCGCGGGCAAGAATTATTACTATTTCCTAAATCCCGACACGAACCGTTGGTCGCAGCATCCCTGGGATCTCGATTTATCCTGGGCCGACAACATGTACGGTAATGGCAACGAGCCGTTCAAACAATTCGGTCTGCTCAATCTTCCTGACCTGAAGATCGAATACCAGAACCGACAGCGTGAAATCCTGGACCTGCTCTACAATCCCGATCAGACCGGCCAGTTGATCGACGAAATGGCCTCTCTCATCTACAACCCCAACGGCGAATCCTTTGTCGATGCAGACCGGGCCATGTGGGACTACCACTGGGTCATGAACAATAAAGCTTCCCGATACAAAACATCGGGGAACAAATCCGGCCAGGGCGAGTTCTACAAAATCGCTCCCACCAAGGATTTCCCCGGCATGATCCAACTCATGAAAGATTACGTGATCTCCCGTGGAGAATGGATATCCAGACGATTTACCAACGATGATAACATCCCCGAAACGCCGATCGTAACGGTGCTTTCGGACCAATTCTCCATCGATTCGCTGTCATTCCAATCCAGCGCCTTCAGCGATCCTCAGGGAAACCAAACATTTTCCACCATTCAATGGCGAATCGGAGAGGTAAATCCCGACGCGAAACCCTGGCAGCATTCTTCCGGAGGTAATGAAGACGTTTATATCTCCGACGCATCGACGTGGAAATATTTTCGAGGAACCGAAGAACCATCCAATCCGATGAGCGCATGGCGGCAGCCGGAATTCGATGACTCGACCTGGCAGAATGGACAGGCCCCGATTGGCTACGGCGAAAATTTTATGAACACGACGCTCAACGATATGCGATACAACTACACGACGATCTACTTGCGAAAAACGTTCACCGTCGACGATCCCGCTTCCACGGGTCCATTCGCTCTACAAGTCCTGTTCGACGACGGCTTCAACGCCTGGATCAACGGTGTCCACGTCGCTATGGCGCACGTCAATTCCGAAAACATGCCCTACGATTCCCTCGCTGTCCATCGGGAAGACTTAAAATACACAGATTTTCCGCTTGGGGATATAAGCAGCATCCTCGTGCCGGGGGAGAACACCATCGCCGTGCAGATCATCAATCAATACATCGACCGCAGCTCGGATTGTTTTATCGATGTCCGCTTAGTCGCCGACCCGGATGGGCAATCCGCTGAAGAGACTCCCGGCGGGTTTCAGTATAACCGCTCGAAACCGGGTCAATACGAAATCACCGCACTCTGGGAAACCGAACTCGACACGTTTCAGGACAGGATCACTGTCCCCGCCAACGCCGTCACCATCGGTCATACCTACCGTGTGCGTGCACGAATGATGGACGACACCGGCCGGGCCAGTCATTGGTCGCCGCCAGTACAGTTCACCGTAACCGAGTCGGACAACAGCGCCGCCCTGTTGGAAAACCTGCGGATCACCGAAGTCATGTACAATCCGTCTGACAACCTTGAGTTCGAGTATATCGAATTATTCAACGCGCATCCTTCATTGACACTGTTTCTCGGCGGCATTGCTATTACAAATGGCGTTGATTATGTCTTCCCTGAAAATACGGAAATTCCACCGGGCGAGTATGCGCTCGTAACTGCCTGCGCCTCTGCAAGCGACCGCGCCGCCTTCCGGGCCATCTACAACCTCGATCCGGCGGTTCCAATATTCGGACCCTACTCCGGCAAACTCTCGAATGGCGGTGAGCGCGTCACCCTGAAACGTTCGGATGAAGGAACGGAGATCGTCTCTTTCGAATACAGCGATGGGCGGGGCTGGCCGGTATCGACGGATGGTGCGGGGCATTCGCTAGTGCCGATCGACTCCGCAGCCGCTATGCAGCACGCCGGATCGCTGGAATATGGCGGCAACTGGCGGGCCAGCGCGTTTATCGCCGGTTCGCCCGGCCGGATCGATCCCGACCCGATTGTCAGCATCGTTCTCAACGAGTTCTTGGCGAACGGTTCCGCCACGGGAGCGGGCGGTTCCAGCGACTGGATCGAACTCTACAACCGCTCCTCCCAACCGATCGGTCTGGGTGCGTGGTTCTTGAGCGACGACGACTCCAATCTCAAAAAATGGGCGATCCCTTCAGTCGATATTCAATCGTCGAGTCTGGTTAGTTTCGACGAAGACACCGGTTTCAATCAGCCGGGCGCAAACGGATTCGGCGTGAGCAGAAATGGCGAGAGCCTGTTCCTCTCCTACTTGCCCGGCGTTCCCGGAGTGGACCGGGTTGCAGACGCCGTATCATTCAAGGCGCAGGAAGAGAACGTTTCGCTCGGTCGCTTCGCCGATGGCGAACCGTTTTTCGATCCAATGCCGCCTTCGCGTAATGGATCCAACCAGCCGGGAATGCGGCTGGTCGCGATTGATGAATTTATGTATCATCCCAGTGTTAACATGGATGAAAACGACTCGAACGCCGAGTTCATCGAGTTATACAATCCCGGTACGGTTCCCGTCAAATTATGGACGGAAAACGGGCCGTGGCGATTGGACGGGGGAATCGATTTCGTCTTCCCGACGGGCACAGCGATCCCTGCGATGGATCGATTGCTGATCGTCGGTTTCGATCCAGCCGATTCGGTATCGCGTCAAGCGTTCCTGGAGACCTATTCTCTAGACACGGGCAATGAGAAAATCGTTGGCCCGTTTACAGGCAAGTTATCGAATCGCGGCGAACGAATAGCGCTGGAAAAACCTCTGGACCTGGATGATCTAGGCCAGCCTGATTCCTGGTCAATCGTGGACGAGGTGATTTACTTCCACCGAACACCCTGGTCCCCCAAAGCCGACGGCCTGGGATTATCGCTCCAACGGAAATCAGTCACAGGTTCAGGTAACGATCCCGCCAACTGGACCGCCACAGTGCCAACCCCCGCCGCCGAATGGCTGAACACTCCAGTCAAACAATGGAGCCTCTACTAACGCAGTTTCATCTGCAAGGTTTTATTTATTACAGGTGATTAATGGAAATCAATGAGCGTCCTTCGGAAAAACAACAACAAGTCGTGTCCGCTTTTATACCGAATCCCAGCGTGGCGGATGAAGAATTCAAGTCAACTCGATTATCTCTCGAAGATATGGCTCAACTTTACCAGTGTGATGAAGAGGCCAAGTAGGGAATTAACTTCAGTGATCCCTTTTCAACGACAAAAAATATTTTCACTCACCTAGATAGATAACCTCTAGTCTTCATCATGCGGATCAATTTGAAAACATGTCGAGCGATCATTTCATAGGCCCGATCAACTCAACAAAAGTTCCATCAGGATCTTGAATCATCACAAAATGCTGATTCCCCAACGGGATCGGTGTCTCTCCCGTAAAATCAATGCCATGCTTTTTAATCCGCTTCACGATTGGTGTGAGATTATTCACCCGGATCGTGATGTACTGAATCCCGGTATGACTGTGAAGGTATTCATTTTTTTGAGGTTTGGCGCGGTCTCCGAACGTCATCATTTTTAGTTGAGTCGCCTGATCTCCCGAACCCAACTTAAAAATTTCGACATGAATGGGCAGAGAATCCGTCAGTCCCGAACGCTTACCGAAATCGGCACCGACGTCGAAACTTTTCGGATCCACTTGAACCATCCCGACGACATCCCGGTAAAACGCCATCGATTCATCCAAATCACTGACGATCATTCCAATCTGAATCGTGGTGGATGAAAAATTAGTGACGGCTGCAAACGCGGCGATTCCCAGCACACATAAAACACAAACAGCGATAATGGATTTCTTCATGGGGGTTTCTCCTTCAAACAATAGTTTTGTTAATCCCACTCACTTTAACCGATCCCTACAAGATAAGTCCAGTATCATCGCCCATGTTCCTTTATGTATTTTGACAGCCGAGTAACGGCAGGTTATACTTTTCTCCACTTGTCAACCATAATAAAGGTGAATTCTATGAATACGACGAACCCTTGCCGCGTAAAAATTATCGGCGCAACCGGGTATACCGGCGGCGAACTGATCCGCCTGCTTTTACGCCATCCGAATGTGGAAATCGTCTCTCTGACCGGCGCGGGAATCGGCGACCCCACACCCGTCCACGAGTTTTGGTCCTGGCTTCGCAGTGTTTGCAGCTTGGATGTCTACGAAGAGACTGTGGGCGAAACTAAAGGCGCGGATATCGTATTTCTGAGCACTCCCCACGGCGTTTCGATGAAACTGGCTCCCGTCTATTTGGAGAAAGGCTGCCGGGTCATCGACCTTTCCGCCGATTACCGTTTCCAGGATTTATCCGAACGCGAAGGCTGGTACGATCACGAACATACTTCACCGGAATTGTGTGCCGACGCCGTTTACGGAATGCCGGAACTGTTCCGTGACGAAGTGAAAAACGCCCGATTGATCGCCAATCCCGGTTGCTACCCCACCACGGCGATTCTCGGCCTCTACCCAGGCATCAAAGAAGGTTTTCTCGATCCAGAAGGAATTCGAGTCAATTCCGCGTCCAGTGCGACTGGGGCGGGTAAAAATCCGAAGATGATGTTCCATCATCCTGAAATGGATCAAAACTTCTTCGCCTACCGCATCGGCAACCATCAGCACGCACCCGAAATGGTTTCCATTCTGCGCCGTAAAACGGGCAAACCGGTCACACTAACGTTCGTCCCGCACGTACTTCCACTTCAGCGTGGCATTCTTTCGACCATCTATTGCCGCAAAAACGGCAAGGCCTCCCTTCAAGAGATATGGAACGCCTACAATGATCGTTACAAAGACGAACCGTTTATTCGCCTGTATCCGCTTGGACAATCCCCGGCCTTGCACGCGATCCGGGAAAGCAACTTCCTGGATATTTCCTTGCACGAAGACACGATTACTGGGGATATTGTTATCGTGGCCGCTGAAGATAACCTCGTGAAAGGGGCGGCTGGTCAAGCCGTACAAAATATGAATATAATGACTGGTTCCCCGGAGATTTGTGGTCTCCTGCCATAATCGTTATCGAAAAATTTTCGTTTGGGGCACAATATTAAAAAAAGGTGATAACCGATGAATGTGTTTTCCCGTCTTCAAATTGGATTATTGATCGTCACACTATTTGGGCAAACGGTGGGGAACACCGCTTCAAAACCAGTAAAGCCGATGCCCGCCAAAACACCGGAATTTACCCTGCTTGAATCGGGGGATGATTTCGTCCGGATTCAATATAATCGGGTTAATAACAACACAAATTCGTCATCCGTTTTCGTGGGAATTCCTCCGGATGCGAAAACCGAGTTGAACGGCCTGTCGTGGAAACTTCACGAATCGAAACCGATCCTTCCCGATACGGACAACGATCCTTCATTCGGTGACACCTTACTCGATGCCTCGGTCAAAACCAAACGCATGAAATTCCAGGAACTGGATGTTCTACGCCTCACGCTTTCACCGCTGCCGAAAATGCCCGGATCCGAGAAAAAACCGACCGCAGAACGAAAATCAATTTCTGTCGCCCAGTTGGAATTTGAAATACGCTGGACAGAAGAGAATGCACGAATCCCGGAAAAAATCTTCCAATTGGACGCAGGATACAATCGGTTGTTCCGGAATCTTTGCATCAACGGCGAGAACGCAAGTCGCTTTCGCCGAAAACGTTTGTTATCCGAAACGGAACGAAATCAAGGTTTTCATCCTCAAATGGTTGGTTATCGTACCGAAGGGAATATCATCAACCCCACTTTCAACCCTGCTCCTGCGCGCCGGGATACCGTTCGCATCAGCGTTCGTGAAACAGGCATGTTAGCCGTGCGCGACGAAGACCTGAAACGCCAGGGTTTTCATCCCGACTTAGTCAAACTGGACGAAATTCGGATATGGCATCGGGGCATCGAACAACCCTCGTTTGTCAAGGATGACGGTGATGGTGCCTTTGGTTCCAGTGATGCCATTATGTTTTACGGTCAAGAATCGGATTCCGAATTCACCAACGACACGCCCTATTTCATGACTTGGTTTAAGCAAGAGACGCCACCGAATCGAATTCAGGAACGTCCAATCGAGTGGATCGAAGAAGGCGAATCAACCTTTACTGACCAACGAATTTTCGACGAAGACCACGTTTTGGGGAAAAACCGTTCCGAACTGTACGGCTGGTTTTTGCTTGGAATGGACGAGCAAACGAAAGCCGTTCCAATCGATCTTCCAGGATTCGTTCCAGAAGGGGAAGCTCGAGTTGAACTGGATATGATTAACCGAACGCGCCGGCGTTGCGGTTTCGACCTCCAGATCGGCAGTGCCACTGATTCTTTTCACATCAACATCAACGCGGCCACAACGATTGTTTTCGCTTGTACAGCAGAGAATATTTCCGGAGCGATCGAGTGCGTTATCACATTGGATAAAGATCCAACCGAGAACATGAAAATGAGCGCC
>CAZSIZ010000342.1:0-6490 GCA_964606645.1 uncultured bacterium | reverse complement strand
AACCTACCTTAAAATAGGTGAAAATTTGTCTTGACAATGGGGTACACTTCACTGCACGGATGAAGTCGATCGAGATAGTATCGACCAGGCCATGCAAAGCGGCGCATCGGGCTATATCAAAAAACCATACAGCCCCAGCCAATTCAAATCGCTCGTGCTAAAAACGTTGGGCGAACCGGAAGAATAGCGTTCGTTCATTTTCCCCTATAAAAGCATCCGTTTTTCGGCTCAATCCTTTTCCTTCCCTAAAAACATCCGTTGAAAATAAACATTCTTAAAAAAACACTGGACAAATAGCAGGAGAATCGTTTATTGTAACTCTAATGTTTAATCCAATCTTTTTTATTTCTGGACCATAGAAAGGGGAATTGTACTATGTACACAACACGATTTTTCATCACGGTATTCACTCTCACAATTGCTTTGGCTCTCGCACCAGGAATTCAAGCGCAAGTGGTTGATATCTTTGAATTCGACGCCACTTCAGAAGGTCCCTGGTCCGATATCGACAACACCACTTTGACCGTGCCGAAGGTTGGGGACGGCTCCGTGAACCTGAATGGTGACATCACCTCGACAGAATATGGTGGATTCGAGGGTGTGACCGTTGTTCCGGCTGACAATGGCTGGATTCTTGATTATCCGGGTGATAGAGAGTGGGACGGGCCGGAGGATAGCAGCTTCACATTCTGGCTGGCTCACGATAATGACTATTTATATGTCGGCGTTGTTGGTGTTGACGATATAGTCAACATCGATCAGCCCCCCGCAACCGCGTGGCGGGATGACGCGATCGAGATCGTCATCGATGCCATGAATGATGATTATGATGTCAACACGGACAATTCCCAAGATGAATATGGTGGACACATTTACGCAACGTATGAAGGCGGATTCTCCGAATGGGACGATGCGGCTCAGGCACCTGCCACAGGTCTCCGCTTCTCATCGGTAGTCGACTGGAAGTTAGGTGAAGACCAGGATGTCTTCGTGGTGGGTAAGGAAGAAGCTCCAGGCTGGAAACTGGAGTTAAAAATGTCCAAGCGATTATTCGAAAATCCGGAGGTTGGCAACAAACTCGACGATGGCTATGAGATGGGCTTCAACATCGGCGTGGATGACGATGACATGCACTATGAAGGCGGCGACGGATTCACAATGGAGGTCCAGTACTTTTGGGCAAATCGTATGCGTCCGATGGGGTATGATCCGGCGGTTCTGGTGTGGGATATCGCGGAGAGTGGCACCGCTTGGTACGATACGATGGAACAGATGATTGAGGAGATGGAAGCCAATCCCACCTTCCTCCAAGACAATTTTGACTGGGGGATCAACAGTGCAGGAAGACTTTCGCACGGGGGCGCCGGCAGCATTATTTTCGCCGCAGGAACCGCTGTTTCGGACTGGAGTTTATATTAAGACATTCAGTTATCAGTTATCAGCAAAAGTAGGGTCGCGGTAGGAATACCGGTTACCCGGTACCCCCCGCACAGATCCCAGCGTGCGGGACTACAGCACTGGGCTCCTGGCTCAGGTCGTGACGCGCAAGCGTTGACCGGGATACGGGTGTACGATTCGCGGTGATGGAATCCATCGTTTAACGATTCTCCTCATTCGTGTCCATGTGATGCGACTCTTCTAGCTTCTTCGTTTCAGAATTTGGAACCAGGCTTTGCATACGGCATAATAAAACAGTCCGAGAGCGTGCGAGTTGAGCGGCACTCCGTAGTATCGGTAGTACCCCTTCATCACTCTGCACAACCAACGACCCGTTTCAACAATCGAGTCGTGTAGACGGAGTCTTAATTCCTTCCGAATCGATTTCAATTCCATTCGCGACCGTTTCCGGATGGTTTGCCGAACGATCTGGAATTCGCCATTACGATTTTTACCACAGATGTGCGTAAATCCCAAGAAATCGAATGTTTCGGGTTTTCCTTCCCCTCTTCTCTTTCGCCTTTCCGATGCAAAGCGCCCGAACTCGATGAGCCGGGTTTTCCTTCGTGCAGTTCCAGGTTGAACCGGCATTTAACTTAACCATGGATCGCTTCTCGAATGAATCATCCTTTGTATGCTGAAATTTATTGGGACAGTGAATATGATAAAAAGTTTATTCGTTAATAGGTAAACAATAGGCCGGTTCAGGCATGAGCACCACAGACGGTTTCCTGGATCGATTTCACGCCCGGTGACTGAAGATTAAAACATCAATAGAACTTGGTTATCCCCGGTATGGCGGCAGGTGGTGTTTCGATCGGTCCCCATTCATATTTCGGAGGGGTGAGATCCTCTTTGGAATTGATCGCCTCATCCCAGGTGATCCGTTGGCCCGTGTAGGTGGCCATACGGCCCATGATAGCCAACAATGTGCTTTTGGCCATGTATAGGCCATTGTTAATGGGTGTTCCGTTACGGATGGAGGCGAACAACTCGTCGTGCTCGGTTTGGTAAAAGTTATTGTCCTCATGGGGATAGGTCCATTTGTCATCGCCGATGATGTTCAAGCCTTTGCGGCGCTCGGACAGATTGGCCTTTCCTTTCGATCCTGCCGCTTGGGCGCTGATCTCATTTTGACATCCGCGCATCTGCCGTGTGCTGCTGAACAACTTAGCGCCATTCTCATATTCATACGTGACGCTGTGGTGGTCGTAAATGTTACCATACTCCTCGCCGGTACGTACTTGCCGCCCACCCATGCCTATAGCAGTAATTGGATAAGTATCCTTCATGATCCAGGCGCAGATATCCAGAAAATGAACGTGTTGCTCGACGTTGAAATCACCCGACAGCCATGTGAAATAATACCAGTTCCGCATTTGCCAGTGCATGTTGGTCCAATCCGGCTGACGTGGTTTAAGCCATACCCCCCCTCGGTAATCGTTTGCTTGAAGCGTATGGATTTCTCCGATGGCTCCATCATGAAGGCGTGAAACGGTCTCCTTAAATCCATTGCTGTAACGAAGGCATAAACCGGTAACAACCGAAAGATTTCGTTTTCTGGCGATGTCGCATGTTTCGAGTATGGACCGTACACCAGGCGCGTCGACCGCGACCGGTTTTTCGGCAAAGACATGTTTCCCGGCGTCTATTGCGGCACGGAGATGCAATGGGCGAAAGTGAGGTGGTGCGGCTAACAGGACAACATCGACCCCGCTGTCGATCACCTCCTGATATGCGTCGAAGCCAATGAACCGGCGATCCGGTGGGACATCGATTTTGCCTACAATGTCCTCTTTTTTTTGCAGTTTTTGAAGGCTCGACTGCAAGCGGTCCTCGAATACGTCTCCCATAGCCATGAGTTTAACGTTTTCGTCCGCCCGCAATGCCTCAGATGCGGCTCCAGTTCCCCTGCCTCCACAACCAATCAAGCCTACACGGAGCAAATCGCTTCCTCCCGCGCGGGCGCTCGATGCGAATTTCCTGGTTGACGCAGTAGCTCCACCTATCAATGTTGCGGTGGACACTTGTAAGAATTTTCTCCGCGATGCAGACGAATTGCTAGGCTGTTTTTGTTTGGATGTCATCCGTTCTTTTCCCCATGTTTTTTATTGTCCAATGGTCTCAATTGAACGTTTCGAAAGTAGACCTCGTTGCCTTCATTTTGTAAAAGTATTTTTCCAGCTGAAGGATAAACATCAAAACATCGATTCACGGTAATACCGTTTATTTTGACCGTGATCGTATCTTCATCGCAGATACATTCGACATGAGTCCATTCGCCCAGGGGGCTGGCCACGTCTTCTCGGCCGCGGGTATCCAATATCTCTTTGAAACCGGCTTGGTGCCTTGACCACCAAAACTGCTTACCCGTGTACAATGTTTTCTTGCCGCCCTTTTTCCAGCGAGTACGCCCATCCGAAGCCAAAACCGTTTCACTCGTAATCGTTGCTGGTATGAGATGCCCCGCATCATCTTTACCTCGAATTACGATTAAATCACCTTCGCATCCTTGAGCCAGCTGACATTCAATCGAAGTCATCCACGTACCGTTCGCACTGCCATCGTCTCCAATGGCATGAAGAAGAATCCCCGAATTGCGAACATAGCCCGATCCATCCGTACGTTTTCCCCAGCGATAGTCCACCTTCAGATGATAATTCTTATAGGCATCCCCGGTTGCGATATAGCCAAACCCTTCTCCTGAAATGTGGATGGTTCCATCCTTGATGGCAAACACACTGGCCGGATCCAATTTTCCACTCTCTTTCAGCCAGGTGTATAGTCCGGATAGGTCCTTGCCCTTAAAAGGATGGATGATGGTGTTGTCCGGTGAGATGACTTTTAGTTGTTTCCCGTTGTTTTTCGCGTTTGACGCAATTACCGCAATCACGAACAAAAACGTGATTAATCCCACAAGCCAGCTAATCAGGTGTATTTGTCTCCGATTCAGCGTATCCATTGATTAAAACTCCGAACCGTTCGAGTAGTAGGTACATCTTCCGTAATTTTTAATCTAAAGTCAAGAAAGATTATTTTGGAGTTGTGTGTGCATGATCCTGCATGGTACAATGATGGCAAATTTTATGTTGTTTTTCACCGGGAGAAAATTAATGGCTAAGATTGATTCTACTATTCACCGCTGTCCGAAAATAAAATCTCAGCGGCTTCACCGCCCCGGAATCGCTGAACCTGGCAAGCAGAAAACCCTCACGATTGCAGATGAATATCAGCCCTCCGATTGGCTTGGGCCGAAAAAACACTTTAATCCATGTACAAATCGTCGTGACTTTTTACGGATTGGAACACTTGCCACGTCAACCGCTATAACCAGTATGTTAACAAATCCGGAAACAGGTCACACCAGTGATACGAAACAACCAACCGAATTCCATATCGCTTGTATGACGTTGCCCTATAGCTCGTTTCCTTTACAGCGGGCACTGACGGGAATCAAGTCTGCCGGATACGAGTATGTGGCTTTGGGTACGAGTCACAATGAAGGTGGAGACAACCGTGTCCCTGTGATTCCGGAAGATGCTCCTCCGCAACAGGCGCGTGAGTTGGGCAACCGTTGCCGTGACTTGGGCCTCTCTCCCTTGATGATGTTCTCCACGGTTTATCCTGAACACGAGGACGCGTTGAGAATCCTCACCAACCGCATCAAACAAGCAAGCGCAGCCGCGATTCCGCAAGTACTAACATTCGGACATACCAAAGGCGGAAATCGAAAATTGTGGGTCGAACGATTTTCAAAGTTAGGGCCGATCGCCCGTGACCATAATGTCATGATTGTCGTGAAGCAGCATGGAGGTGAGACGGGGACAGGGGAAGCCTGCGCTCAAATCGTACGCGAAGTGAACGATCCGGCAATTAAGGTCAATTATGACGCCGGCAATGTGATGGATTACTTGAATGTTGACCCAATCCCTGATATCCACAAGTGCGCGGACGTAGTACACAGTTTTTGCATAAAAGACCACCGTAACTGGCCGGAAGACCAGGACTGTGGACCGGGATTTGGTGAAATCGACCACTACCGCCTTCTTCAACCGGTTGCGTTCCAAGGAATTACAATACCGCTGTGTTGCGAGAACATCTTTGCGCCTTTGGTTTCACGCCCGGACAAACCGGAAGGAATAGACGCCCTCGCCAGTCGAGCCAGGGAGTTTCTTCAGACCGTCATCCAAGGCTTGCAAAACTGAATTGGATATTTGGAGGTCAATATGAAAAAATTCGATCTGTATACCGTACTGCTTTGCCTTCTCATTTTTTCAGATACCGCCCATTCTTCTATTAATATCTGGGCAGTGTCCGATAGCGTTCGTGTGAATCCTCAGACAGGACGTGTATTCGAAAATAGCAAAATTTATCCAGCACATGACCGCTGGCGATCTGAATACCGAATGCAAAACTCGGTTTGGCATAGTGATGGAGATAGTCAAAAGATTTTCTTATGGGGTATCCGCAACGAATATGTTTCCGCTCAGTTGATCCTGGAAAAAGATGACCAGGATCTTACTGAAATCACCCTCACAATTGGAGATCTGCAAGGACCGGATACAATCTCACACGAGAAAAACCTGACCTTGTTTAAAGAGTGGTATATCGAAGTGACTCGCCCCTCGGAAGCATATATTCGGCCGCTTGGTCTGGGTTGGTATCCTGAAATTCTTATCCCGCTGGACAAAAATGGATTGGAGAAAATGGGAATGCCGTTTTCTCTTCCAGATAAATTGAACGATATTCCCAACCAGATAAATCAAGCATTATGGTTGGATGTTTATATCCCCAAAAGAATCTCTGCGGGTTTGTATAAAAGCGAAATTACGATTCAAGGCATGGCGGCAGGGGAATCATGGATACGAATCGTGCCTTTAGAACTGGAAATATTGGATTTTGACTTACCGGATACTTATCATTTCGTTCCCAGTTTGAATACCTATGGCCAACCGTTCAGAGATAAAAACCGGATGTTGGAGTATTATCAAATTGCGCATCAGCATCGTTCTCTATGTGAATCGTTCAACCCAAAACCTTCGTTCCAAGGCAG
>CAZSIZ010000341.1:0-6557 GCA_964606645.1 uncultured bacterium | reverse complement strand
GGAAACTGCGTTTTAACGCTCCCGTCGTTGTCGCTTTCTTGAAAAAATGAACGAGGTTGCTGACGGAAAATCGTTTTAAGCCCAAGTGTTGAAGCACTTGATGGACGTCGTCGTGCAGAACCCGATCGATCGGAATGGCTTTTTCGGCGGCGAGCTGGTCCCTCACGATTCCCTGCATCTTTTTTTCAAGTTCGTTGGCTGTCTGCTCCCGCCGTTCGTTTTCTTCGATGAGGGTGGCCGCTTCCGGTTTCAGTGTATCGAGTAGCGGCTGGATGGGCGCGTGGCTGCCGTTATCTTTCAGGCTTTTCGAAAATTCCAAAAACGGAGGTTCATCCACGAATCGGGTTCCCTCTTCGATAACCGGCAGTACATGAATCGTATCCACCCCGAAGAACTCCATCACTCTTTTAAAATCAGGATGATCGAGTTCGATCCGGTCTCGCCCGCGATGGTTCAGGACCAGGATACGGTTTTGCTGAAGGGTTTTGGCCAACTCTACCGGTTTGATGTAATCGCGGTGGTAAAGGGTTTCTTCATCGACCATGAAAACCACCGTGTCCAACCAGGGTTGAAGTTCCAAAGCCAACAGGTTTTCTTCACGGGCGGCGGTCGTGTTGATATCGGGAAGATCGAATAGAACCGTGGAATCCCAGCGCGAGTGGCCGGAAAGAATCCAGTGAAGCGTATCCGGCGATCCGGTAGAGGCGGGAGACGCTTCCGTCATGGCGTGATCCCGCTTGAGACGGGGTAAAAGCAAGGGAGTTAGATGGTTCTCAATTTCGTCCAGGAAACGGATAAACTGATTGCCAGCCAGTAAAACCGGGCCGGTCGTGTTGTGTGCCCGCCAGCCGGTGATGCTGATGTCCTGGCCGAAAAGACTATTGAAGAGCGTGGATTTACCCGTGCCGGTACAGCCGATGAAACCGGCGAAAACGGGACGCTGCCGGTCCATCCGGTTTCGCAGCGTCGCCAGTGCCGTCATGCTGAGAAAGGGATCCATCACCGAAGACGAGAGTTTCAGCGAGCGCAATCGCTCACTGGCCAGCAGGCACGTCTCCAGGGCTTGCAAATTTTTTTTCATCGAGTTTTCCGCCGGTCACTTCTTTTATTATTATACTCGAAAGAATAAGTTTTCATTTCACAGACGATTATAATCGTTGCAATAAAAGGAAACAACTATACTCTTCTCGCGTTAATATAATGAACTGGCACGTACCGTATTAAAAGAAGGAGTCTATCCATGCTTGCAATCATTCCTTGGATTTTAACTGGCCTATTCACCATTCTCTGGATTTTTAGTTTCATTCATTGTATCCGCCATCCGAAGATTTACCGCCCGTTCAATGCGCCGTCCATCGTCGTCAAGATTGTGTGGATCGCTTTTCTGTTCACGTTTTCTCCTTTCGCCCTGATCGCCTATTTGATATTCGGCTTACTCGTCAAGGATCGAGAAGACCGTTCATCTTTCGTTCATGTTTTCTCACTGATCGTCCTGGCTGTCTGCGTTTTTCTCGCCCTTCCGCAGATGCCGGTGCAGGATAAGGAGGCGCATTTCGTCCGTGAAGAGGCCGAGTGGCGGGAGGTGTCCGATTCCCCCGAAAAGCCCTGGAAGACCGGCTTGAACGCCGAATTCCATCTCGGTGTCATCGAAGCACGAACAAACCTTTCGACGACGTCTAGCACCTCTCATTCCGGAAACGCCACATTGGCCGCGCGCCGAATCGCGATCGCTCTGGATTCAGAGCATCCCCTTATAGAAAAAGCAACAGACAATCTCATCGAAGGCTTGAAAAAGATTTCGTATATCGAAAGTATCGAGTTGATCCCATTCGGAAAGCAATATTCCCCAGGTGGAGTGCTTCCTGACGCCTGGATTCGCTTACACATGCCACAAATTTCCGTGACTCAGCTGCCGCCCCAATTGAAGATCGATGCGCGAATCGTTATGACGATGGGCGTTGAACCATTCAACTCAACCCACAGCTACCACGAAAGTTATTCGTTACCGGTTGTGAGTTATGGATTGACATGCGAACTCTCGCACCAAAGCAAAACGACCGCCATCGGCACGGGCCGCACGAAATACAAACTGGCCGCGAAGGATATCGGCAAGGAACTCATCAAAGCCGTCCAGAACCTGTTCGACGGCCACATCGAGAAATATGGCTTGATGCCCACAGAGATCGACCGATTCATCCCGCAGTGGGAGAATCCGCCCGAACCGCCTTTAGCGATTCTGAAAGATAAAACACCCGTCATCGATGGCGTTCGTCCTCTGACAAACAATGCCGTGCTTTGGGTGCTTGAGGCAGACGAAGACATTTCGACCACGTTCGAGCGGTTTATCCCAGAGATGAAAGAGCAGGGCTGGACCGTTCAGCACAATAGGCTCCATGAGGAACATTCAAAGCCCTATCTGCGTTTCTCCAAAGACGAGGAACGTTTGATCGTGTTCGTTCCAAAGCGTCCAATGGAGGCGATCGTAACTCCCGATGCGAAAAAACAATACGTCATTTCATACACACGCCAAATGCCGAAAGACCAGGTGACGGCAGAACTGAAACAAGTGCTGGATGACGATCCCCCCATCCAATTTCTCATGATGATGAAAGATTGGCTGCGGGGAGACCGGGATATGCAAAGCCGGTTTCTCCATATTCTGGAGAATTCTCGCGATTCCCGCCCAGGCACCTATCTGGAAATCGCGTCATTGCTCGGTTCGCTGGACGAACGTGAAAAACAGTGGATGGCGCTGCAGAAAGCCAACACAGTTGAAAAAGCGCTGGGCAGTGAACCTTCAAAACAAAGCAGCATCGATAGCGCGATTAAAAAATTCAAGAAAGATCACTCGGACCTGGTCGTAGAGATATCCAAAGCCAACCTCTATGAATCCTTTGGTCTACAGCCGATGCCTTCAACCGGCGAAGTCACCCTCTCCGGGACGGTGCGGCTTCACGAACCGGTGGCGGTTTATCGAATTAGTGATGACGGGAAGGTGGAAACAGTCGCGGCGTTTATGGTTCGCAGCCCCTTTAAAAACAACCCGTCGCCTTATGCATTGCGGCTCCGCCATTGTAAGAATGGAAGCAGTATGTCGACCTCTGGCGCCAATCGGATGCCAGGCGATCCGGAAAAATTCCAGTGGGAATGTAACACCAGCAATGAGGGCCGATCGTTTCAAGCCAAAAGCATAACCGAGGAGGACAACCGCTTCCTCATCGAGCTGAAAATATCCCCAAACAAATAATCCGTGTATGGCTTGAGAAAATAAAAAGCCCCTTATTTTTTCATAATAGGGGGCTTTGAATTTTATCTCTGATTGTTTTTCCGACCGATCAGGGCTGGGTGTGGGATGAAGGGAGCGAATGGGACGAGGGTAACACATGAGACGAGGGCAGCATCGTGACGGATGAAGGGATTTCGTGGAACGGAACCCAATCCATCCGAACCCGGTGACGTAAGACATGAGGAGCCAGCCCGGATGAGTCTCCCGCCGGGGTGATATCATAGTCCAGACCGCCCGCATGCTGGAGAATTTCCTCGAATTCCTCACTGACCGCCGCCCATTTCTCATCTGTCGCCTGACTGGATTCAGCTGGTGGGAGAGTCAATCGGTTGGAACGCGCCAAAGAGCAATACGATCCGTCCGCTTTTTTCAAGCCGAGATCGAACTCGAAGGTCTGGCTGGCGGGCAGCGAAAGATACCAGCAATGCGTGTCGAGCAAAATTGGAATTTCCTGTACGGTCTCTCCCCGTTCGTCGAGCACACGGATCAAGGTTGTGGAGGTATCGAAAACCCACTCGCCTTCTTCGGCGCAAATCTGTTCCCGTGTCTCTTCGGAGACTTCCCAGTAAAGATAAACCCATTGAGGATCGCGGGCCATCGCCTGTAGAACGGTTATCCCGTAATGAGTCGGCAGGGATGGGCCTTCTTCGCCCGACCAGACCTGGCTCGGCTCCTCAACGGGCGGGGGAGCGACAGGGACAGGGCCGGGAATGGATGAGGATGTGAGCGTTTCCGTTTCCACGGCGGCCGATTCGGCCGGCAACGGTTCAATCGGGGCTTTGGCAGCGGTTTGGGGTGTTTTTGTCATCGTTTCAGGTTCCGTCTGTTTCTTTTCAGAGATGGAGGATTTGGATTCGACCAGTGCAGGAGTTTTCGATTCAGCCGAGCTGGATTCGTTCTCCACATTTTTATCGGCAGCCACAAAAAATTGGGCGATCCGTTCGATCGCGTTTTTCGTCAAGTCCGAAATCCCTTTGAAAAGCGGTGTCTTGGGTTTCTTGGAAGACGCTTCAGGTTCCATAATCGTTTCCTACCGAATCATTGAGTTTGATGATGAATCTCAAAACTGATTTACACCACTGGATATTATATCGCAATAATTATTCCAGGGAATAGAAACCACTAATTCCGCCTATTCGTATTGATAAAGATGGATAAACTATCCCAATTTTGAACACCCTTGTTCATTTATGGGACACAGATATGAGACAAAGAACGTTTTAGACTGATAGTCAGAAATACGCGCGTTTTGGCGTTTGAAAAATCTCGGATTTTTCAAGTCAGAACGCATTCAATCCGACGATACTTTTGAAATCTGCCCTAGAAATTGGAAATCTTTCATTATTTTCGTGGTTTCAGAGTTTCCATCCTTGTCTCCGTTTCGTGGGGCTGGTATAGTTTTATCGACAAGAATTTATGACGGTCCAGTAAAAAGTCAGACATTGCAGACGAAACGGCAAGATATTGTTATTTCATTGGGTATCCCTATATACTGTATCTGATGGTTATCAAAAGTATTATTGATTTTTTGCCGTTTCGTTAAGTGATTCAACCTCCAATCCTTATGGAATGGTATTACTTCTTCGTTCTCTTTTTCCAGGGTTTCATCTTTTCACTCCTGCTCACTCCGGTGATGAGAAGAATCGCTCCGGCATTGGGATTTCTCGATCATCCCGGTGAGCGAAAGGTCCATTATCACCCCAAACCGCTGCTGGGTGGAGCAGCGATCTTCCTCAGTTTCATCATCTTACTTATCGGAGATATCGCCGCACTGAACTGGATCGATACAGGGACGCTTCTACCGGAAAGTTGGCTGACCCGTCACTGGGAAAGCCTGGCGTCTCACGCGGCGGGATACTCGTTATCTCTCAAACCGCTCATTGGTGTTCTCTCAGGAGGCCTGTTGTTGTTCGTCGTGGGCTTGGTGGACGACCGGCTGGGGATGCATCCCATTCTGAAACTGACCGCACAGGTCGTGGCGGCAGGGATTCTTTACTTCGCCGATATTCAGATCGCTCTTTTTATCAATCAGCCGTGGATCAATTTCCTGTTGACACTTTTCTGGATCGTCCTGATCACGAATTCGTTCAATCTGCTCGACAACATGGATGGATTGTCGGGCGGGGTAGCCATGATCTGCCTGATACTGCTGGGGATATCCACCCATCTGATCGAGAAGCAGATGTTTCTCTCGTGCGCTTCATTCGCGCTGGCCGGTTGTATCGCCGGATTTCTAAAATACAACCTTCACCCCTCGACGATTTTTATGGGCGACGCAGGCTCGCTGTTCGTCGGTTTTACCGTGTCGGCGCTGACCGTGCAGGCCACATTCTATCAATCCGGTACGGATCAGGCGACCGGCTGGGCAGTCGTCATGCCGTTCGTCATCCTCGCCGTGCCGATTTTCGATACGCTGTCGGTTATCATTATCAGGGTTCGTAACGGGCAACCGATCTATGTCGGGGATAAGAATCATTTCTCGCACCGGCTGGTCGCGCTGGGTATGAGCCACCGGCGCGCCGTCTTTTTCATTCATCTCATTACGCTGTGCGAAGGGAGCGCGGCGCTGATTCTGGCCTGCGTGAGCGTTCCGTTCGCCGCTTACGTGATCTTCACTCAAACGATCATTTTCTTTATCATCATCGCGATGCTGGAACATATCCGTAATAACGAGAATAACGGCGACCACTCGAAAACGGGACACGGAAAACAGTCATAAAAGTTGTAGCGCAGGCTTCTAACTTGCGCTAGCGTGCCCGGCATGGGCGTAATCTAGTCAGATGAAAGGAACTGACTGAAAGATAGTGATAGTAACCGTAGCGAACCGCAAGGGGGCAGCCGTGAGGTGAACCTGAAGGAAGCGGCAAGCAAAGGCACGACCGTAGGAACACGAACCGGCAGTGAGGCAGGGTATGGGCGATGAGCGTGCTAGCGAACGCGAAATCCAACCGTCACCGAAAGACATACCATGTAGAGCCGGACGGCACGGGCCGAAAGATTACGCACCTTACCCGGGGAGAACTTCATCACTGGCGTGGTGGTGGTCGCGGTCGAAGGGGAAGACGGGAACGCCCGAATCACCGTCGATTTCCAGCAGTGGGGAGAGAAATTGCTGGCGCAGGCTTATGCCCGGCTAGTGAAAGTTTAAGGGAAGCGATAAGTCGATATGACGCGCTCCATCCTATTGCCTATCGATCGACAAGCCGTATAATGGTGGGTCGAAAAACGTGACCCACCCTACCTTACTTAAATCACGATATGATAGAATGTT
>CAZSIZ010000340.1:0-6563 GCA_964606645.1 uncultured bacterium | reverse complement strand
CAATTTCGTAGTGTTGCACGATGAACTGAAAATCCCAGGCCGGGTTGGTGTCGTCTCCGGCCGGTGTTGAGCCTCCGCCTGAGGGGGAATGAGACAGACGCAGCCCTTTCGCATTCTCGAACATGACGATCAACGCCATATTCTTAAACCGTCCGTAGTAGAACGGTTCGGCGAATTCGACCGGCGAGATTTCGGTGAACAGGCGGGTTGGAACGTCCGGCGAGAAGGTCCAGCGGAAGGAATCGTTTTCGTGCCGAATCGTGCTGTCGTGGTCGTGATACTGCGTGCAGAACTGCTGCCATACAAACGGCGAACCGTTGCGCCGCAGGAAATACATGCTCTTGTTGAGCGGTCCGTTGATATAACTGGCCCAGAATAATCCGAACGCGCCGCCTTCATAGTTCTCTTTGCGTGGAGTGCATCGGAACGTCACGTCGATGTAACAGGGATCGATCAGTTCAAACGTGGTGGTGCTCTCCATCCCCCAGAACGGGGTTGGCGGTTGATGCAGTTCGGCGGTCCGTTCACCGATCTTGCGGAAATTCATCGGGGCGTGGCGTGGTTCGAAGAAAATATTTCTGTCGTCCTTGCTTTTCGCCGAGCCGTCGAAGACGTGTTCGAGATTGAATCCGGCATAAGCAGGCACGAAAATCGTTTTGGATTGATGGATCGACGTCAGATGAAAGATACCGTTGTATCCAGCGCGGTGCTCGCTCACCGGCGCGTTGTTCCCGATCAGGCACTGCAATTCCTGTGACCGAAAGTGCGCGTAATCCTCCCCGTAGCCCGCCTTCGCCAAAAACGCCGCCAACAAACAGATCATTGTCCAGTAACTTGCGCGTATCACAGCCCGTCACCTCCGATTCATAAGGATAAAATCATCGTACCATAACGGAAGAAGAAAGTAAAACATGACTGATTCGGAGACGAGATCGCCGAACTCGGTTGGAAGGGAAGCGTAGGCGTGTTGGATTGAATACTACGTGAGTAGGTCAAAGGTGGGCTACGCTGCGCTTTGAGCCCACCCTACCAAAACTACGTGGGTAGTAACGATTAAGGAATGACTATCGATGGAGACAATTACCAGTTTACCTAAGACCCTAAACCCTAGACCTTAAACTCTGGGTTAATTTGATTCGCTGCGGTGACGTGGTGGCCGACGTCTTCCGCCACCGCCGCCGCCTCCGCCTCGACGGGGTGGTCCGTCTGAACGGCCTCCACCAGATCGTCCGCCGCCCGATCGATCGCCTCCGGGACGCCCTCCCGAACGGCCTCCGCCGCCACCAGAGCGTCCACCGCGCCGTCCTCCCCCGCTGCCCCGTCGACGGGAATCCGCGTTACGGTCAGTCGTTGCGATCACGACTCGTTTGCGGGTTCCCTCTCCGATGCTGAACGTGGAGACCGCGCGGTTTTCTTTCAGCGTCATGTGGATGATTCGCCGTTCCGGAGCGGTTAAAGGTTCGGTGCGCAGGTCCCGTTTATTCCGGGCGACCTGTTCGGCCATTCGTTCGGCCATTCCCCGCAGGTTCTCTTCACGGCGATCGCGGTAGTTGTCGATGTCGATGACGACCTTGGTCCATTCGTCCCGGTCCTCGTTGAGATAACGCGCGACGAGGTATTGAAGTGAATCGAGTGTTTGGCCCCGGTGTCCGATCAGTGGCGCCGCTTCCTCACCCAGGACGATCTCGATGTTTTCCTCATCTTCCTGAATCTTCATTTCTGTTTCGATTTTCATGAAGTCGAGGATATTCTTCATAAAAACCGTCGTTCGGATACGATCGTCTGGACGAAGGGTAATACGGACTTCCGCCGGTTTTCGTCCAATCCCCAAAAATCCTTTGGAACCGGTCTGCAGAGGTTCGACTTCCACTTCTTCACGGGCGGCTTTCATTTGAGATAAGCCGTTTTCCGTGGCTTCATCGATGGTTTTTCCTGTTGCGATAATTTCTTTCATTCTATGTTCCTCCAACTGACTGGGAGAAGAGCGTTATCCGGGAGCTGTCTCTTATTAGAATCGAGTTCAGGACGGTTAACGGCTCCATCGTTTTCTTTCTTGTCGTCTGACCAACAAAAAGTGTCGGGGTGGACTGTCTTGGGCAGACACGGGGGCCTGCCCCTACACGTTTTTGTTACCCGTCAAAATATGACGGGTAGACTACTCGTCGTGGCTTACGGCTTCTTTTTGACCGCAGGCGCAAGTGGATCATCTTTTTTGAATTTATCCATCATCAGCCGTTGCATCGTGTCCAGGAAGATGCTGATGACGAAGTACAGAATAACTCCCGAAGCGATCGTCCAGAACAGAAAGACGAAAAAGACGGGCATGAGCTTCATCATGGCCGCATTGGGTCCTTCCATCTTCTGCTGACTCGTGCTCCACAGCATCAACACCATGTAAGCCAGGGGAAGAATATTGACTGTGAAGACATACGATCCAATCGGAATGTAGAACGCTCCGTCCGGTGCGGACAGGTCCTGAATCCAGGCGAAGAACGGTGCACCCCGCAACTCGACCGCGATTCCAAACGTCGCGTAGAGCGCGATGAAAATAGGCAGCATCGCCAGCATGGGCAGGCATCCGCCCAAAGGATTGACCTTGTGCTTGCGGAAGAGCTCCATCTGTTCTTTCTGCTGTTTTTGGGCATCGTTCTTATGTTTTTCTTTGAGCGCAGCGATCTGCGGCTGCAGGGCCTGCATCTTTTTCATCGACGCCATCTGCTTGTGGTACATCGGGAACATCAGAATCTTGACCAACAGCGTCAAGAGGATGATTCCCACACCGTAGTTGGGAAAAATCGAGTACAAACCCTGAAGAAATCTCAGCATGAAGCGTGAAATCGGTCCGACAACACTTCGGAGAAAAATCTGCCGCGCGTCATCCAGTCCCGCTTCGACTTTGACCAAGTCCGGTTCGTTCATCGGTCCAATATAAAGCTTGTACCGGTCGGAGTGGACCCCCCCATCGATAATGGGATCCACATTCATCCGCACGCCGGCGAGAGGTTTCATCACGGATTCGGCGTCGCCACCGGGATTGGATAATCCTTCAAGCGCGGTTTTCGTCAGGGACTGCGGAATGATGGCCGCAAGGAAGTATTTTTGCCCCACACCAACCCATCCAACCGGTTCCCCGGTTTGCATAAACGTCGGAGAGGAATAATTGCCGAAGCGCTTCTGGGTGCCGGTTTCATCGAATTCCGGTAGAATCGTTTTATTGACAAAGTGTTCTTCGATGACTCCCGGAAGCGCGCTGACCGCGTTCAAACGGGTGTTGATTTTACCACCCAAATAAACGTGTGAATTGTTCTGTGCATCACGGCGAAGCGAAGGGAAACCGAAACCGCCCAGCCACTTCACGTCATAAAATCCATCCCGTAATCCAGCCCGGTTGAAAGTTAAATTCTGGCCAGTTTGGTTCACGACGCGAATCTCGAAGTCGAGATGGTACTGATCCGGGTAGAAGCGATAGATTTTTTCCAGCGTGATTCCTTCATGCTCGTAAGTGAATCGGACGTCCGTGCCGTCGGTATCCACGATGGGGATATTGTCCGCATCGCATTCATAAGGAATCGTTTCATCTGAATTATAAAAGCCCCACGAGACGGTCAGACCGGCGCGTCCGGCGGGGAAAACCGGATCGATCGCATCGACTGGATGCGCGTTTCCATCCTGGTTGTTTTCATAAAATTCCAGTTCCAAATTGGCTTGCTGACGTTGAGTGAGAGTTCCCCGTTCGGAGCGGAGTTTCAAATAACGCCGGGGTTTATACAACTCAGGGTAATCGAGCAATTTCCAGGAAATCGGGTAGGCTCCCGTTTTGGAAAATGTCACACGGTACCGCTCGCTTTCCACAACGACTTGGCCGCGATCTTCCTCGATATGTTTTCTGGGCAGCCAGTTCCAGCCTGAAATAGGTTGTGCCGTATCCTGATCCCGATCCGTTTTCACTGTTTGCTCTTGTCGGCTTTCAGGTGTTTTCGCAGAAGGGATGGTTTCATTGTCGGGAGTGATTCCGGAGACCGGCGTTTGAGTGCCGGAAGACGGAGCGGCGGGTGGCCGTTTAGGCGCATTTTTCACGTTTTGCCAGCTGAAAAGAAGTATGACCAGCATGGAAAGCGCAAAGCAGAGCGCAAGCCGTTTTTCATTATCCATTTAAGAAACTCACAGGACTCAATCGGTATTCGCGCTCAGGGCGTGAAGACCTTTTTCCCCACCGGTTTAGGAGGGAGGTCGATGCCGCCGGGATGAAAAGGTTGGCATTTCAGGAGACGTTTCAACGTGAGGAAACCGCCTTCAAGTAAACCGAAGGAGGAGATGACCTCAATGGCGTAAACGGAACAAGAGGGAGAAAATCGGCACGCGAAAGGAAGCATCGGAGAGATCCATCGATGGTATCCTTTCAGCAAAGCCACCGTGATTCGCGCTGGAAGATTCAACAGAGCGCGCATGCTCGCTTTACGGTTCCTCTTTTAGTGTCCGTGGCCGGGGCGTTTTGAAATGCCGTCGGCGAGTCATCTTATTCAACGCTTCGGGTTCGTGTTTTATAACAAATTCCGTCGGCGCAGCAGCGAAAGAAGATCGTCGTAAATATCGGCATACGCCGCGCCTCGCATTTCCGGTTTAACCCGAACGACTATATCTACCGTCTCTTTCAGATGACTCCTTATTCGTCGAAAAATCTCACGAAGCCGCCTTTTCGCCCGGTTCCGAACCACTGCGTTGCCGACTCTCCGTTTGACGATGACGGCCAACCGTGAATGCGGTCCGTCATGCCGTCGCGCGTGCAGGGTACAATACTGGCTTGACACTCCACGCAGCCGTGCTGTCGTTAGAATGTCTTTTTTTCTACGCAATCGTTCACAGGCGCGAAATCGCTCGTTCAACGTTCAGATTCAATTTTTACGCGTGTCTAGGCCAATTTACTTGTGCATGGTATCGGAAACGGTCAGGCGGTGTCGTCCTTTGCTTCGTCTCCGTCTCAAGATATCGCGGCCGCCACGAGTTTTCATTCGTTCTCGAAATCCGTGTTTTCTAACGCGCTTGGTATTACTCGGTTGATACGTTCTTTTCATTGTCTTGCCAATTCATTTTTATAGTCTTAAGTAAGTTAATCATAACCCACTCACCGTTGGAGTCAAGCCGGACAATTCGACACAAGCCATAATTCCAAACTCATTCAAACGATTTCAGGATAATCCTCATGGCGTACATTGATTGAAAATTAAATCGATTCTTTCGGTGATTGAACTCTAATCCTGCTGTTTTAACTCGACTTCCGATCGCAAAAATCGAACTAGGCAAAACCGGTACAAAATTTGTGGTGCAGGCTTCCAGCCTGCATCGTGAAATGAAGCAGGCTGGAAGCCTGCACCACAATAATGGCTCTATGCTCCGTGACTTCATAACCGCTCAAGGCTATAGTTGACGGAATTTAGTTTTTCGTGAAAGAATCGGTTTGAATAGAATTGCCAAGTATCATCATCTCGGAGGATAACAGAATGGGTACGAAAAAAACTTTTTTAGTCATCGTTTTTCTGATTATTGGGTTTGGAACGCTTATTTCATGGGGGGATTCAGAAATCCCCGGATTAGAGAGAACCGCTCTCGACCGGTACATCGCAGCCCCCGATCCCAATTTTAGTTACAAACTGGTTAACACCATTAATGACGAAGGCGTGACGGCCTACATTCTCGATATGACGTCGCAATCCTGGCGAAGCAAAGACGAAGTGGATCGCCCCCTCTGGCAGCATTGGGTCGCCATTATCAAACCTGACAAAGTTAAAACGTCGACGGGACTGCTCGTTATTTCAGGTGGAAAGAACGGAAGCAATCCACCGGACAAACTCGATAAGACCTTTGCTCAGATCGCGTTGGGAACCCAATCCGTGGTGACCGTGT
This sequence comes from uncultured bacterium, assembly GCA_964606645.1. Classification (GTDB taxonomy): domain Bacteria; phylum Hinthialibacterota; class Hinthialibacteria; order Hinthialibacterales; family Hinthialibacteraceae; genus CAZSIZ01. Next base: position 662 of record CAZSIZ010000340.1, on the reverse strand, counting down.
TGATGATGATTCCCAATCAACCGCTGAAATTCTCGAACGAGCCGCTCGATGCCTATAAGGAAGAAGGCCGCGTCGAAGACGATATGATCGCCTACACCTGGGATCGATACATGAAAACCGGCGACGAACTCTGGCCCGCTCGGCTGCCGATGGTTAAAAGCACCGTCCGCGCTATGGACACCGTGACGTTATTTCTCGGCAGCGAAGAGGGGGGCAAGACGAACGTCGATTCCTTCGTCGTCGCCGGTGGTTCGAAACGGGGTTGGACGACTTGGATGACCGCCGCCGTCGATCCCCGTGTAAAGGCCATCGTTCCCATCGTCATCGATATGCTGAATGTCGAAGAATCGTTCAAACATCACTGGCGGGTTTACGGATTCTGGGCGCCGGCGATCGGCGATTACGTCGAGATGAATCTTATGAAAGAACTCTGTACGCCGAAATTCCGGGCATTGATGAAATTGGTTGAACCTTATGAATACCGCGCGCGGTTTACCATGCCAAAATTCATGCTTAACGCATCCGGCGATCAGTTCTTCTGTCCGGACTCGGCTCAATTCTATTTTGACGATCTGCCGGATGAAAAATATATCCGCTACGTGCCCAACGCGGATCATGGGCTGGACGATTCCGACGCGGTGGAAAGCCTGTCTTCGTTCTAT